>JAHFRE010000304.1 GCA_023258955.1 Sterolibacterium sp. | reverse complement strand
GCCGCCGAGCAGAAGCTGCAGATACTCGACGCTGGTCAAGCGGCAGAAGGCAAGTAGCGCCCATGGAATTCTCCGCCTGGATGAGCGCGATACAGAACCGTTGCGAGACCACGCTCGATCGTCTGCTACCGGGTGCCAGCATCGCGCCGCAGCGCCTGCACGGCGCCATGCGCTACGCGGCGCTGGGTGCCGGCAAGCGGGTGCGGCCGCTGCTCTGTCACGCCGCTGGCGGCATCTGCGGCGCCGAACCGTCGCGCCTCGATATGGTCGCCGCTGCCGTCGAACTGATCCACGTCTATTCCTTGGTGCACGACGACCTGCCCTGCATGGACGACGACGTCCTGCGCCGAGGCAAGCCAACCTGCCACGTCGAGTTCGACGAGGCTACCGCGCTCCTGGTCGGCGACGCCCTGCAGTCGCTGGCGTTTCAGGTGCTCGCGGAACAGGACCTCGCCGACCCGGGCGTGCGGCTGGCCATGGTGACCGAGCTGGCGCGCGCCGCCGGTTCGCGCGGCATGGCCGGCGGCCAGGCCATCGATCTGGCGGCGGTGGGGCAGGCGCTGACGCTGGAGGAACTGGAGTTCATGCACATCCACAAGACCGGTGCGCTGATCCGTGCGGCGATCCTGCTCGGCGCCAAGTGCGGCGAGCCGCTCGGCGCCGCGGCGTTGACCAGGCTCGACCACTTCGCCAAGATCGCCGGCCTGCTGTTCCAGGTGGTCGATGACATACTCGACGCCGACGCGTCGACCGCCACCCTGGGCAAGACCGCCGGCAAGGACGCGGCGCAGAACAAGCCGACCTACGTCAGCCTGCTGGGACTGGTGCGCGCCCGGGACAAGGCGACCGAGCTGCGTCAGGCGGCGCACCAGGCGTTGGAGCCGTTCGGCGAGCGCGCGCGGCGCCTTTCCGAGCTTACCGATTTCATCGTCGATCGGCACTTCTGAACCGATGTCCGCCACCCCGGTGCTCGACGGCATAGCTTCTCCGGCAGATTTGCGCCTGCTGCCGCGTAGCGAGTTGGCGCCGCTCGCCAGAGAATTGCGTGACTTCCTGCTCGAATCCGTGGCCAAGACCGGCGGACACCTGTCATCGAATCTTGGGACCGTTGAGCTGACCATCGCCCTGCATTATGTGTTCGACACACCCCACGACCGGCTGGTGTGGGACGTCGGTCACCAGACTTACGCGCACAAGGTGCTCAGCGGCAGGCGCGCCGGCATGGCACGGCTGCGCATGGCCGACGGCATCGCCGGCTTTCCGCGACGCGCCGAGAGCGAATACGACACCTTCGGCGTTGGCCATTCGTCGACCTCGATCTCGGCGGCGCTGGGCATGGCGGTGGCGGCGCGCGACAAGGGCGAGCAGCGCAACGTGGTGGCCGTCATCGGCGATGGCGCCATGTCCGCCGGCATGGCTTTCGAAGCGCTCAACAACGCCGGCGTGGTCGACGCCAACCTGCTGGTGATCTTGAACGACAACGATATGTCGATCTCGCCGCCGGTGGGGGCGCTCAACAAGTACCTGGCGCGGCTGCTCTCCGGGCGCACCTTCAACGCCGCCCGCCGCGCCGGGGAAAAGGTGCTCTCGGCGCTGCCCTCGGTGCTCGAATTCGCCAAACGCGCCGAGGAGCACGTCAAGGGCATGCTCACCCCGGGCACCCTGTTCGAGGAGCTCGGTTTCAACTACATCGGGCCGATCGACGGCCACGACCTCGATTCGCTGATACCGACGCTGCAGAACCTCAAGGCCTTGAAAGGTCCGCGCTTCCTCCACGTGATCACCACCAAAGGCCAGGGCTACAAGCTGGCCGAGGCCGATCCGGTGCTCTACCACGGGGTCTCGCGCTTCGACACCGCCAACGGCGTCACCCAGGGCAAGGCCGCCAAGCTCTCCTACACCGAGGTATTCGGCGACTGGCTTTGCGATATGGCGGCGGCCGATATGCGCCTGGTCGGCATCACCCCGGCAATGCGCGAAGGCTCGGGCATGGTGCGCTTCGCCGCGGAATATCCGGGGCGCTTCCACGACGTGGGCATCGCCGAACAGCACGCCATGACCTTCGCCGCGGGACTCGCTTGCGAGGGCATGAAGCCAGTGCTGGCGATCTACTCGACCTTCCTGCAGCGCGCTTACGACCAGTTGATCCACGACGTCGCGCTGCAGAATTTGCCGGTGATGCTGGCCATCGATCGCGGTGGCCTGGTCGGCGCCGATGGCGCCACGCACAACGGCGCCTTCGATCTGTCCTATCTGAGCTGCATTCCCAACATGGTGGTGATGACGCCGGCCGACGAAGCGGAATGCCGGATGATGCTGTCCACCGCCTTTCACCACGAAGGACCGGCGGCGGTGCGCTATCCGCGCGGCGCCGGGTCGGGGGTGCGACCGGGAAGATCGCTCGACACCCTGGCTCTTGGCAAGGGCGAACTGCGGCGGAAGGGCAAGCGGGTGGCGCTCTTGGCCTTCGGCAGCATGCTCGCGCCGGCGCTGGTCGCAGCCGAGACGCTGGATGCCAGCGTCGCCAATATGCGCTTCGTGAAGCCGATCGACGCGGAGTTGATTCGCCAATTGGCGGCGAGCCACGAACTGCTGGTGAGCATCGAGGAGAACGCGGCGATCGGCGGCGCCGGTGCAGAAGTCGCGCGCTGTCTGGAAGAGACCGGCGCCAAAACGCCGCTGCTGCGCCTCGGCCTGCCCGACCGCTTCATCGATCAAGGCGACAGCCCGCAGTTGCTGGCGCAACTGGGGCTCGACGCAGCGGGCATCGCCGACCGCGTCGGGAAGTGGTGGCAAAGTTGAGTGGTTTACTCGGGTATGCTAGGATGCAGGAAATTCCCCGGGGAGCTTAGAGCATGAATGTTAGGGACAACATGGCTATCGCAGATGTGCAAGGCAGCGCCGATCTACGCCAACTGCCGATCAACAAGGTCGGCATCAAGAGCATTCGCCACCCGATCAAGGTGCTCGACAAGAGCGCCGGCATGCAATATACGGTGGCGGTGTTCAATATGTACGTGAGCTTGCCGCACAATTTCAAGGGCACGCACATGTCGCGCTTCATCGAGATCTTGAACGCTCACGAGCGCGAGATCTCGGTCGAGAGCTTCGAGGATATGCTGCGCGAGACCGTCGTCAGGCTCGAGGCGGAGACCGGCCACATCGAGGTGAGCTTCCCCTATTTCATCAACAAGCAGGCGCCGGTCTCCAAAGTGGCGAGCCTGATGGATTACGAAGTCAGCTTCATCGGCGAGATTCTCGAGGGTGGCGCCTACCGGCAGACCCTGAAGATCGTCGTCCCGGTGACCAGCCTCTGTCCCTGCTCGAAAAAGATCTCCGATCGCGGCGCCCACAACCAGCGCTCGCACGTCACCGTCACCGCCACGACCAACAGCTTCATCTGGATCGAGGAGTTGGTGCAGATGATCGAGGGCCAGGCCTCATGCGAGCTGTACGGCCTGCTCAAGCGCCCAGACGAGAAGTTCGTCACCGAACGCGCTTACGATCATCCGAAGTTCGTCGAGGACATGGTGCGCGACGTCGCCGGTGTGATGAACGCCGACCCGCGCATCGACGCCTACGTGGTCGAAGCCGAGAACTTCGAGTCGATCCACAACCACTCGGCCTACGCGCTGATCGAGTGCGACAAGCGCAAGCCGGGTTGAGGGTCTGGGGGGAGCGCCCCGCGCCAAGCGAAGGGCCCCAAAGAGGGACTTCTTGCAGTCGCCACCCCGAGCTTGGCGCAGCGTAGATATGGAGTCCCGCCACCTCTTCGGGTGGTCCCGCCTTTGGCTCCCACAGGGACGAACGGCCGTCACCCCCTTGCTTGGCAAGGGGGCCGGGGGGAATGCCCTTATCGGCGATGCGCGAGTTTTTCCTTGATCCGCGCCGACTTGCCGGAGCGCTCGCGCAGGTAGTAGAGCTTGGCGCGACGCACGTCGCCGCGGCGCTTCACCTCGACGCTGGCGATCAGCGGTGAATAGGTCTGGAAGGTGCGTTCCACGCCTTCGCCGGCCGAGATCTTGCGCACGATGAAGTTTGAGTTGAGGCCGCGATTGCGCTTGGCGATGACCACGCCTTCGTAGGCCTGGGTTCGCTCGCGGGTGCCTTCCTTGACCTTCACCTGCACGACGACGGTGTCGCCGGGAGAAAATTCGGGGATGGTCTTGCCCAGTCGGGCGATTTCTTCCTGCTCGAGTTGCTCGATCAAGTTCATGCTGCTTCCTTTCGGTCGTGGCCTTGGGCCGTTCGCGCAGAGCAGATATCCAATTCGGCC
>JAHFRE010000303.1 GCA_023258955.1 Sterolibacterium sp. | reverse complement strand
CCTCCTGGATGATCACCTCGGTCACCTGCAGGCCTTCCTTGCCCACCGCCATCTTGTTGCGCTGCTTGCGGTTCAGGCTCTTCACCTCGGCGGCGTCGTACACCGTCATGATGCCCATGCCGTAGGTGCCGGCGTCGGCCTTGACGATGACGAAGGGTTTGTCGGTGACGCCGTATTCCTTGTACTTGGCGCGCACCCGGAACAGCAGGGTATCGACGTTCGCCGCCAGGCACTCTTCGCCGGAACGTTCGTGGAAGTTGACCCGCCCGCAGACCTCGAAGCCGGGGTTGATCAACCACGGATCGATGCCCAGCTGGCTGGCGAAGCCGTTGGCGACGTCGTTGTAGGCGGCAAAGTGGGCCGACTTGCGCCGGACGTGCCAGCCGGCGTAGAGCGGCGGCAGCACGAATTGCTCTTCCACCCCCTTGAGAATTTCCGGGACACCGGCGGACAGATCGTTGTTGAGCAGGATGGCGCAGGGATCGAAGCCATCGAGGCCGAGGCGGCGCCCGTCGGCGCCCAGCCGGCGCAGCGGCTCCAGGGTCAGGGTCTGGCTGCCGTCCTCGTTCAGGGCGATCTTGGTCGGCTCGGTGATATCGGGGAGCAGGGTGCCGATGCGCACGTTGAGCCCGGTGTGATGCAGGATGTCGGCCAGGCGCGCAACGTTCTGCAGATAGTAGCGATTGCGGGTGTGGCTCTCGGGGATCAGGAGCAGGTTGCGCGCGTCCGGGCAGATCTTCTCGATCGCCGCCATCGCCGCGTGCACGCACAGCGGCAGGAAGGAGGGATTGAGGTTGTTGAAGCCGCCGGGAAACAGGTTGGTATCGACCGGCGCCAGCTTGTAGCCGGCGTTGCGCAGATCGACCGAGGTGTAGAAGGGCGGCGTGTGGTCCACCCATTGGGCGCGCAGCCACTGCTCAATTAGCGTGTCGTCGCTGAGGAAACGCTGTTCGAGTTCGAGGATGGGGCCGGTGAGGGCGGTCGTCAGATGGGGAACCATGCGGATCTTCGGCGAACGATAGCGAAGCCCATCTTACACCAGCGGGACGTTCAGCCGCTGGCGTAGGGTGAGAAGGCTTCGGGCAGCAGCGCCTGCTCCAGACTGCGTTGGGCGAACAGGTGACGGCCGTCGCAGACGAAGCCGAGCTCGGCCCAGTCGACTTCGTTGAGCAGTTGCAGCAGACGCTGCAGGTCGGCGTCCGGACGCTTCGGAAACAGCGCCAGCACCGAACCGTCGTAGTTGTTGCAGGGGTTGAGGAAGAAGGGCGCGGCGAGCCGGGTGCGGCCGTTCACGTAGATGCGCGGCGCCTTTGAGACGTGGTGCCGGCGTCCCCAGCGCCACCAGTTGGATTCGTCGAACTTGGCGACGCCGCGCGCCAGCAGCCGCGGCTTGAACTGTTCCAGATGGGGCAGCTTCTGCTCGTAGATCATGCGTCTGAGCTCGCCGCTGGCGCGGGTGCGCGAGCAGACGAAGTCTTCGTTGCCGAGTTCGGCGTTGCTGTAGATGTCATCGGCCCCCGACACGGCGCCGACCTTGACCTCGAACACGGTCGACAGGGCGCAGCTGTAGATGCCGCGGGTGAACAGCAACTGGCCGCCGGCCTGGCGCATGCGCCGGCCGTCGGCCAGGCGTCGCGTGAAATTGCCGCGCTCGAAGCGCCAGATGACGCAGTTGGGCATGGCGCGCGAAAAGATCCTGGCGTCGCCCAATTCGACCATGTCGGTGAAGCTGCCCTGATCCATCAGCCAGGTGTTGAGCTTGGCGGCACCGGTGGCCTTGAGAAAATCCCGCGGCGTGATCAGGATCAATTCGCCGCCGGGTCGCAGGTGGCGCACGCACTTCTCGATGAAGTGCAGGCAGAGGTTGGCGTGGCCGTTCAACAGGCTGGAGCCGAGCTTCACCCGGGTCGCCGGCGCGATGTCGCGCGCCTTGACGTAAGGCGGATTGCCGATGATGGAATCGAACAGCTCCTCTTGCGGGTAGGCGAAGAAGTCCATGTTCAAGGCGCCCGCGGGGCAGAACCTGGGGTCCACCTCGATGGCGACGGCGCCCTCGCAACGGCTCGAGAAGGCGCCGTCGCCGCAGGCCGGATCGAGCACCCGACCGCGGTTGCGTATCAGGCCGAGCATGCGCTCGACGATGTCGGGGGGGGTGAACACCTGGCCGAGGACGGCGACGTCGAGCAGCTTTTCGGTCATGTCGGGCGCGGGCCCTGCGGCCCAGTCTGGAATGCCGCCAGTTTACCTGTTGGGCATCGCCGACGGGAAGCCGCCTTTCCGCCGCCAAGAAGTGGACTATGATTATCTTCATCGGTGGTCTTGTCGCAGGGCGCTGCCCACAGGCAAGATTTGTTTCGATCGCCGCCTGAGCCAGGGCAAACGGATGATCTGCTGCAGACCGACAGCTTGAAAGGAGAACCCTCCATGGCCACAGGTACCGTGCGACTGCATCGCGTGCTGCGCGCCCCGCCGGAGCGCGTCTATCGGGCCTTCCTCGACGCCGAAGCTGTCGCAAAATGGCTGCCGCCCTACGGTTTCACCTGCAAGGTGCAGCACCTGGATGCCAAGCTCGGCGGCAGCTTTCGCATGTCGTTCACCAATTTCAGCTCAGGGAAGGGGCATTCCTTCGGTGGCGAGTACCTCGAGCTTGTTCCCTACACGCGGATTCGTTACACGGACAAGTTCGAGGACCCCGGCCTGTCCGGGGAGATCCAGGTGACGCTGGCGCTGACGCCGGTCTCTTGCGGCACCGAGCTCAGCGTCGTCCAGGAAGGGCTGCCCGAAGTCATCCCTCTTGAATTGTGCTACCTCGGCTGGCAGGAGTCGCTGGCGCAACTCGCGACCCTCGTCGAACCCGAAATCCAGGATTAGGAGGCGTTCGATGGCGAAACTGCGCGTCGCAAGCTTCGCTGTCTCGCTCGACGGCTACGGCGCCGGTCCGCAGCAAAGCCTGGAGCACCCGCTCGGCCTCAGGGGACCCGAGCTGATGGAGTTCTTCTTCCACACGCGGTTGTGGCAGCGGATGCGCGGCCAAGACGGCGGCGAGACCGGCGTCGACAACGACTTTGCCGAGCGCGGCTTCGCCGGCGTCGGCGCTTGGATCCTCGGACGCAATATGTTCGGTCCGGTCCGCGGTCCCTGGCCGAACGAAGACTGGAAGGGCTGGTGGGGCGACGAGCCGCCGTACCACACGCCGGTCTTCGTGTTGTCCCATCACCCGCGGGCGCCGCTGGCGATGGCCGGCGGGACGGAATTCCACTTTGTCAGCGACGGCATCGAAGTGGCTCTGGAGCGGGCGAAGGCCGCAGCCGGGGGCCGCGACGTGCGCCTGGGCGGTGGCGTGGCGACCGTGCGCCAGTATCTGCGCGCTGGTCTGATCGATGAACTGCACCTCGCCCTGCGTCCGGTCTTGCTCGGCGCGGGCGAAAATCTGTTCGACGAGCTCGATTTGTGCGCGCTCGGCTACGAATGCACCCAGTCGGTCGCTGGCGAGCGTGCGACCCACGTGATTCTTGGGCGAAGCGGCGCGGCCCATGGAAGCGGCTGAGGCACTGGCGCTCAAGGCTCTGCTCGAGCGCCAGCCGATCGCGGCGCTGGCGACGCTGCACGGGGCCGAGCCCGCCCTGTCCATGGTCCCGTTCGCCCTGCTACCTGCGGCTGCGCGCTTCGTCATCCATGTGAGCCGGCTGGCCAGTCACACCAACGACATGCTGATCGATCCAGCGGTCGCGCTGCTCGTGACGGCATCGCTCGAGAGCGCAGACTCGCCCCTCGCCCTGGCGCGCGCCAGCCTCCAGGGTCACGCCTTCCCCTGCGCGCCGGCGTCGCCAGATTATGCAGCGGCGCGGGCCGCCTACGTGGCCAAGCTGCCGCAGAGCGAGGAACTGTTCGCGTTCTCCGATTTTTCGCTGTTCCTCGTCGAAGTCCGTGCCGTCCGCTACGTGGCCGGGTTCGGCAGGGCCATGTCGCTCGGCGCCGAGCGACTGGCGGCGATCCTGGGCGGCTCGGCCTGAGCGCCGCTTGCGGGCACCGCTCCCCGCTGGGCGCGGCAAAACGATAGAATCGTGGGTTTTTCCGGCCGCAGGAAGCATCCGCGACCGGGGCAAACCACCAGGCAACAACCCAGATGCTCGTCGCTTCCAACATCACCATCCAGTTCGGGGCCAAGCCCTTGTTCGAGAACGTCTCGCTCAAGTTCGGCGACGGCAACCGCTATGGCCTGATCGGCGCCAACGGCTCGGGCAAGACCACCTTCATGAAGATCCTGGCCGGGGTGCTCG
>JAHFRE010000099.1 GCA_023258955.1 Sterolibacterium sp. | reverse complement strand
AAGCGCGCGCCCTGGCCGACATCCGCAGCAAGACCGACCAGACGCTCGCCGCCCGCCTCGAAGCCCGCCTGGTGGCCGAACGCCAGGCCGCGGCGGCGGCCTCCGCCCGCCTCGCCGCCGAGAACGACGCCAGCCGCGAAGCTCACCGCCGCGCCCAGGTGGAGGAAGAACTGCGCCATGTCGCTGCAGCGAAGCTCGAGGTCCAGGTCCAGGCCGAAGCCGCGGCGCGCCAACGCGAACAGGCGGAACAGCGGCTCAACGCGGCGATCGTGGCGCGGCGCCAAGCGGCGCGCGACCTGCGGCCCGCGAGTCTCGCCCGTTGGCGCGCCGAGTGGCAGGCGCTGCGCCTGGGCCTGCGGCCAAAACCCAGTTTGGCCGCGGTGGCGGCGGGCCTGCTGCTCGGCCTGGGTCTGGCCGCTCGCGGCGGCTCGCCCGAGCACGCCCTGGCGGTGCCGGTGACGCAGAAGATGCAGGCGCTGATCGTCCTGCCCGACCGCCTGCCGCCGCTGTTGCTGCGTTTGGACGAGCGCCTCTCGGGCAATCCCTAGCTCAACAGGCGCCGTCGCGTCAGGATCAGCGCCAGCCAGAAGCTGAACATCGCCGTAGCCACCAGCACCAGCAGGTGCAGCGCCATGTCCGCCGGCAGCTGACCCATCAGCAGTGGCCGCACCAGGCGCACGGCGTGCGCCAGGGGCAGTGCGCCGGCGATTGCCTGCACCGCGGGCGGCAGCTGCTCGATCGGAAAGAACACGCCCGAAAGCAAAACCATGGGCGTGATCAACAGGGTGAAGTAGTACATGAAAAAATCGTAGGAGGTCGCCAGGGCGGTGACGATCAGGCCGAGGCCGGCGAAAGCCAGACCGGTGAGGAAGATCACCGGCAGGGCCAACAGTGCCAGGGGCGAGGCGACGAAGCCCAGGGCGCTGATCACCACCAGGATCGCTGCGCCCGAGAGCGTGGCCTTGGCCGCGGCCCACAGCCATTCGCCGGTGACCACATCGTCGAGCGAAACCGGGGCGTTGAGTATCGCGTCCCAGGTCTTCTGCACGTGCATGCGCGAGAAGCCCGAGTACAGCGCCTCGAAGGAGGCGGCGTTCATGGTGCTGGAGCAGACCGTGCCGGCGGCGAGGAACTGGATGTAGGTGACCCCGCCGACGGCCGGCAGCAGTCCGCCCAGGCCGTAGCCCAGACCGAACAGGTAGATCATCGGGTCGGCCAGATTGCCGAGCACCGAGGGCAGGGCCAGCTTGCGCCAGACGAGAAAATTGCGCCGCCAGACGGCGATGGCGCGCAGGCTGAATTGGGGGAAGGCCAGCATCAGTCGCGCAGCTCCCGCCCGGTAAGTTTGAGAAAGACGTCTTCGAGGTTGGCCGGCCGATGCAAGCGTCGCAGCTGCGGCTGTCGATCGAGGTGGGAGAGCAGCGCGGCGACCGCGTCGTCCTGCAGATAGCAGAAGGCGGTCTCGCCGGAGAGCTCCAGGCGGCGGGCCTGGGCCTTGCCCTCGCTCTGCGCCCAGCGCGGCGCGTCCTCGCCGTAGACCTCGACCACCTGGGGCTCGATTTCGGCCGCGATCAACGCCCGCGGCGATCCTTCGGCGATGATCCTGCCGGCGTCGAGTATGGCCAGGCGGTGGCAGAGGCGTTCGGCTTCGTCCATGAAGTGGGTGGTCAGCAAGATGGTCTTGCCGGCGGCGAGCAGGCGCTTCAAGCGCTCCCAGATCAAGTGGCGGGCCTGCGGATCTAGCCCCGTGGTCGGCTCGTCGAGCAGCAACAGGTCGGGATCGTTGACCAGCGCCCGCGCCAGGGTCAGCCGCCGCTTCATGCCGCCGGAGAGGGTGGACAGTTTCGCCGACTCTTTGCCGGTGAGACCGGCGAAATCGAGCAGGTCGGGAATGCGGCTCTGCGTCGTCCGGTCGGCCAGACCGAAGTAGCGGCCGAACACCAACAGATTTTCGGCGACGGTGAAATCGGGATCGAGGTTGTCGAACTGCGGCACCACCCCCACCCGCATCCGCGCCGCGCGCGCTTGCGCGGGTACCGGTAGGCCGAGCAGCGTGACGCTGCCGGCGCTGGCGAAGGTGAGGCCGAGACAGGTGCGCAGGATGGTGGTTTTGCCGGCGCCGTTGGGGCCGAGCAAGCCATAGCATTCGCCCGCTTCGAGCGTGAAGCCGACGCCGGCGACCACCTCGCGGCCGGCATAGGATTTTCTCAGCGCTGTGACGCGGAGGACCTCCGACGCCATCAGCTGCGCCAGGCGGAGTGCACGATGCTGCGCAGCAGGTGCAGCTTGCGATGAAAGAAGTGATCGGCGCCGGGCACCACCACCACCGGCAGCTCCTGCAGCTCGGCCCAGGCCAGGACGTTGGCCAGTGGCACCGTCTCGTCCTTGTCGCCGTGGATCACCAGGCTGTCGGCCGGCACCGCTGCGGTGTCGTAAGCGCGGGCGCCGGGCACCGCACCGGTGGCGGTGCCGATCAGCACCAGGCGTTGCGCCGGGTCGCCCAGCTGCGCCAGCGCCGCCGCCGCGGCGGCGGTGACGTGGGCGCCGAAGGAGTAGCCGGCGAGTACGATCGGCAGCTCGGGGAACAGGCTGCGCGCGTGGGCGTGCACCGCCAACAGGTCCTCGGTCTCGGCCACGCCTTGATCGTGTACGCCTTCGCTGGCGCCGACGCCGCGAAAGTTCGGGCGCAGCGTCGCGTAGCCCAGTTCGCGCAGGGCGCGGGCGACGCTGGTCACCACCTTGTTCTCGGCCGTGCCGCCGAACAGCGGATGGGGATGGGCGATCAACGCCACCCCGGCGGCTTCCCCTTCGGGAACATCGAGGAAGACCTCGATCTTGCCCGCGCTCCCGTCGAGCAGCAGGCGTTCGCTCACAGCTTCAGGCGTTCGACGATGCGTCCGGCGACCAGGTGTTCGGCGACGATCTCGTCGATGTCGCTGCGGTTCTCGTAGCGATACCAGACCGCTTCCGGATAGACCACCAGCGTCGGACCTTGGGCGCAGCGATCGAGGCAGCCGGCGCTATTGATGCGCAGCTTGCCTTGACCGGCCAACCCCAACGCCTTGACCTGCTGCTTGCAGTAGTTGCGCAAGCTGCTGGCGTCGTGATCCTCGCAGCAGGGACTGCCGTCGTCGCGCTGGTTGCAGCAGAAGAAAACGTGTCGCGAGTAATAGCTGGTCATCTTATGGTCGGGGGATATTTTTCGGCGTTCTTGGCCATTTTACGCTTGGCCGCCGCGACCAGATCGACGTCGAGCACATCGGCCAGTTCGACCAGGTAGATCAGCACGTCGGCGATCTCGTCTTCGACCGCCAAGGCTTTTTCCGGTGTCAGCGCGCAGCTCTCTGCCGCCGTCGCCCACTGGAAATGCTCGACCAATTCGGCGGCCTCGACGATCAATGCCATGGCGAGGTTTTTCGGCGTGTGAAACTTGCGCCAATCGCGCGCTGCGGCGAATTGGCGCAGGGCGTCGCGCAGTTCGATCAATTCGGTGCTCATGTGGGTCCCGCTGCAGGAGGGTCGCTGGGCTGCCGCAAGGCCATCAGCCAGGGCAGGACGAGGAAGGGCCAGAGCGCCGAGGTGAGCCGCGTCAGGCCGTTGAAGTTGAGGAAGTGTCCCTGTTGCCAGACCTGCAGGATGGCAGAGAAGTAGGGGTTCTCCGGCGCCAGGTTGACCAAGGCGGTGGCCAGCAACAGGGACAGCGCCGCCAGGCTCTGGCGCAGCCCGCGCGGCGTCCAGCAGACAGCGAGCCAGAGGCCGACGCCGATGGCCAGCCCGGTGGCGCTGCCCGGCGTCGCCCAGGCCCATCCGGAAACCGAATCCATCAGCACCATCAGCGACAGGCTCTTCACGCACAGCGCGCCCGCGAGCAGCGCCGCGGTCAGCGCCAGGCGACGGCGACGCAGCAGGCAACCGCAGGCCAGCGCCACGGCCAGGGTATTGCAGGCGACCACGGCGGCCTCGATGCGCGAGAATTGCTGGGCCGTGTACGGCGCCGGCGCCGGGACTTCGAGAAAACCGAGGAGGTTGCGCAGGTCGCCGTTGCCGAAGAGCAGCGTCTCCGGATTGAGCTGGGTCAGCAACCACAGGCCCAGCAGCACCAGGCCGGCGTCGGTCATCGCGCCCTCGCCGATCAGGCGGCTGCGCAACGCGTGCAGCCGGCCGCCATCGAGCAGCGCCGCGCCCCAGCGCGCCCCCGCTGCCGCACCCAGGCAGGCGCCGAGCGCGTTGCAGCCAAAATCGAGGTTCGAGGCGACGCGCGTGGGCAGATAGTTCTGCAGCGTTTCCATTCCCAGGCTGAGCGAAGCACCCAGAAGACAGGCGAGGATCGCCGCCAAGGGCCTGCCCAGCCGAGGCTGCAGCGTCGGCACCCAGATGAAGCCCAGCGGCAGATAGGCTGCGACGTTGGTGACCAGGTCGAACACCGTCCAATAGCGTGGCCAGGCGGCGAAGAGGAAGGCCGTGAGCGGGGCGCCGTCGTCGCGCCAACCGGTGAAGGGGTGCAGGCTGGCGTAGATCACCAGCAGCGTGTAGGCGCTGGCGAGATAGCGCGGCAGGGTGGTGCGCGGTTCGCTCAAGGCGATCCGGGATCAGGCCAGGAAGCGGCGCAAGCCCGGCAGCGAGGAGAGGAGGTCGGGCAGTTCGACGGCGTCGAGCGTGTTCTTGACCAGCAGGCCCAGATCGGTATCGCCTTCGGTGGTCAGGCGGCGGTTGAAGAACAGCGAATCGGCGTCTTCCTCGTGGGTCATCAGGGCGAGAAGATCGCGCGCCTTGGCGCTGATCGTCAGATCGGCGGCCGTGGCGTCGAAACTCGGATGGAAGCCGCGCTCGTTGTAGGCGAAGCGCAGGCTCATGCCGGCGTCTTTCACCCGGATTGCAAAACGCTTGCCGAGCAGAGGCGAGAGCGGCTCGCGCGGCAGCCAGCGGCCCAGGGCCAGATTGAGCGCGGTGGTCAGCGCCAGCGTCGGCGGCAGTTGCGGCAGGCGTTGGCCGACGCGGCCGAAGATGGCCGGCAGGGTGAATTGCGGCAGGCGCGAAGACAGGCGTGCGGCGAGTTTCATAGGGTGCTCGCCCCGACCGCTTGGGCCGGCGCGACTTGGTCAAGACCGGGCCGAGCATACCAGAAGCCGTTGCAGGGCTCGCCCGGCAGGAGGGCGAGCGCCTCGTCCCAGGCGGCCTGCGACGACATTTGGCCATCGACACAAGCGCGGAACAATCGCGCCAGATCGCCGCCGTGCTCGGTCTGGGGGCTCAGGCGCAGGATGTCGACCCCGGCGGCGCGCAGCGCCGGCAGTTCCAGCAGCAGGTTGTAGACCCGCGCCGACTGGGTCTGGGTGCCGTTCAGCGTCAGAAAGGCCTCGCCCTCGCGCGTGGTCAGGGCCAGGCCCTCCGGGAAATCGAGGCAGCGAAATTCGCAGGCGTCCTTCTGCAGATTGAAGCGCCGCGCCGTGAAACAGCGCGCCGAGTAGGCGAGCGGCAGGCGGCCCAGGGCGAACACCTCGGTCTCCATCGCCGCGGGCAGGCGCATCGAGGCCAGCGCGGCGCCGCTCATCTCCGGCGGCATCACCCAGCGTTTGGCGCCGAGTCCGGCGAACAGCCCCAAGGTCTCGCCGTTGAAGACGTTGAGCGTCGGTCCGGCGACAAAAGGACGCGCACGTTTGCCGAGCAGGCTCACCGCGCCCATGTCGTTGGCCTCGACCGTGAAGCGCCCCTGCTCGACCTGGCGGCGCAGGTTCTTCAATTCGGCCTCGGACTCGATCAGGGTCTGCGAGGAGAGGATCGCTTCCTTGCCCGAGGCCGCGATCTGGTCGGCGATCTCCAGCCAGTCGTCGAGCCGCAGCTCGTGGCGCCGCGCGCAGACGGTCTCGCCGAGGTAGACGCTGTCGACCGGCCAGCCGGTGACCTCGGCGTAGTAGTCGAGCACCCGCTGACGCGGCCAGTAGTAGAGCAGCGGACCGAGGGAGAGCCGCATCGGCGACCGCAGGGAGCCAGGGTCACCCTCTTTCCCGGAAAGGGGGCTGGGGGGAATGCCCATCATTTCCAAGGCCTGTAATAAGCGCCGAGGGTGTGCGACTGGCCCTCGGAGACCTTGTTCAGTTGCGCCATCCACGCCGGGCGCACGGCGAAACCAGCCGGATCGCGGGTGCACAGGTCGATCGCTTCGCGCCACACCTGGGTCACCGAGGCGACGTAGGACTGGCTGCGCTGGCGGCCTTCGATCTTGATCGCCGCCACCCCCGCCTCGAGCAATTGCGGCAGCAGTTCCAGGGTGTTGAGGCTGGTCGGCTCTTCGATCGCGTAGTAGGTCTGCTCTTCGACCTCGAAACGGCCCTTGCACAGGGTCGGGTAACCGGCCCGCTCGTCGTCGGCGTAGCGATCGATGAGGATGCCGTTGAGCCGGGTCTCCATGCCGGACGTCGTCTGTTCCCAGCGCACCGCCGAGCCCGGCGAGCAGGCGCCCTGGCAATTCGGCGAAGTGCCGGTGGCGTATGCGGACAGGGAGCAGCGGCCCTCGACCATGACGCAGAGGCCGCCGAAGCCGAACACCTCGATCTCGATCTCGGTGTTCTTGATCACGTCGCCGACCTGGGCCAGGGACAGCACCCGCGGCAGCACGGCGCGGCGCACGCCGAAGGCCTCGGCGTAGAAGTTGATCGCCTCGTAGCTGGTGGCCGAGCCCTGCACCGACAGGTGCAGCCGCAATGCGGGGTGGGTCTTGGTGGCGTAGGCCATCAAGCCGGGATCGGCGAGGATCAGGGCATCGACGCCGGCCTTGGCGGCGCGATCGACGGCGCCGGTCCAGCGCGGCCAGTTGTCGGCCTGGGGAAAGGTGTTCAGCGCCAGCAGCACCTTCCTGCCCCGGTCGTGGGCGTAGCGCAGTCCCTCGGCCAGCGCCTGGTCGTCGAAATTGAGGCCGTTGAAATTGCGGGCGTTGGTCTCGTCGCGAAAGCCCAGATAGACGCAGTCGGCGCCGTGGTCCACGGCGGCCTTCAAGGCCTGCAGATTGCCTGCGGGGCAGACGAGTTCCAAACGCTGGGGTTGCCGGGTGGAAGCCATGGCGGTCGCCGGAGAAATAGGGGGACGATTATATCTTCCCCTCCCGGGGTCGGCCAAGGCTTGCCGCTTGGTGCTGTTCCTTCGTCTTGCTCCTTCGCCCCGCACCTTCGTCCATTGTCCGCTTCGTTTAGAATCCTTCGGCCATGTCCCCACCCATCGTTCTCAGCTTCGCCGCCTCCGACCCGACCGGTGGCGCCGGCATCCAGGCGGACATCATGACCCTGGCCAGCCTCGGCTGCCACCCGGCGACGGTGATCACGGCGCTGACGGTGCAGGATACGGCCGGGGTCGAGGAGGTGATGCCGGTCGACGCCGACTGGATCGCCGACCAGGCGCGGGCCCTGCTCGAGGACGTGCCGGTGGCCGCCTTCAAGCTGGGCATGCTGGGCAGCGTCGAGGCGATCGCCGCGATCGCCGAAATCCGCGCCGACTACCCCGATCTGCCCCTGGTGTTCGACCCGGTGCTGGCCTCGGGACGCGGCGATCGCTTCGCCAGCGAGGACATGATCGACGCGATGCTCGA
Source organism: Sterolibacterium sp. (assembly GCA_023258955.1). Taxonomy (GTDB): domain Bacteria; phylum Pseudomonadota; class Gammaproteobacteria; order Burkholderiales; family Rhodocyclaceae; genus CAIYYX01. The sequence continues at coordinate 5,725 of JAHFRE010000099.1, read as the reverse complement.
GCTGTTGTTGCCGCAGACCACCGTGCTCACGCCCAACAGCATCGAGGCGCGGCGTCTGGCCGACGGCGACGGCGAGACCCTGCCCGAGTGCGCGCGCCGACTGCTGGAGAGCGGCTGCGAATACGTGCTGATTACCGGCACCCACGAGCACAGCGAACGGGTGCACAACATCCTCTACGCCGCCAGCGGCGTCGTGCGCAGCGACGCCTGGCCACGCCTGCCCGCGAGCTACCACGGCTCCGGCTGCACCCTGGCCTCGGCGATCGCCGCCCATCTGGCCCTCGGCCTGCCGCTGGCCGAGGCCGTGGCGGCGGCGCAGGAATACACCTGGGGCGCCCTCAACGCCGGTTTCCGCCCGGGCATGGGCCAGTTCCTGCCCAACCGCATGTGGCGATTCGATGGCGGCTGAACTGCGCGGCCTCTACGCGGTCACTCCCGAGGACCAACTGACGCCGCGCCTGTCGGCGCTGGTGGCGGCGGCGCTGGCCGGCGGCGTGCGCCTGGTGCAATACCGCAACAAGCTGGCGCCGCAAGCCCTGCGCCGCGCCCAGGTCGGTGAACTGCTGCGCATCTGCCGCGGTCAGGGGGCGCGGCTGATCGTCAACGACGACCTTCCGCTGGCGCTGGAGATCGGCGCCGACGGCGTCCATCTCGGTCGCGACGACGGCGATCTGGCGGCGGCGCGCAAGGCGCTGGGCGCCGGTCGGCTGCTCGGCGTCTCCTGCTACGGTGATCTTGACGTGGCCGCGGCGGCGGCAGCGGCCGGCGCCGACTACCTGGCCTTCGGCAGCGTCTTCGCCTCGCCCACCAAGCCGCTGGCGCCGCGCGTGGATCTGCAGCTGCTCGGCGCGGCCAAGCGCCGCTACGCCCTGCCGATCGCCGCCATCGGTGGCATCAACCTCGACAACGCGCCCACGGCCATCGCCGCCGGCGCCGATCTGCTGGCGGTGATCAGCGACCTGTTCGACACCATGAACATCACCGCCCGCGCCAAGGCCTACATCCAACTTTTCGAAAGACAGACATGAACAACGAAGAACTGTTCCGGCGCGCCCAGAAGACCACCCCCGGCGGCGTCAATTCGCCGGTGCGCGCCTTCCGCTCGGTCGGTGGCGCGCCCCGCTTCATCGCCTCCGGCAGCGGTGCATGGATCGCCGACGTCGAGGGACGGCGCTATCTTGACTACGTCGGTTCCTGGGGGCCGCTGATCCTCGGCCACGCCCACCCCGAGGTGGTGAAGGCCGTGCAGGAGGCCGCCACGCGGGGACTGTCCTTCGGGGCGCCGACGGCGGCCGAGGTGGAGCTGGCCGAGCTGCTGACGCGCCTGGTGCCGAGCCTGGACCTGGTGCGCCTGGTGTCCTCGGGCACGGAGGCGACCATGAGCGCGATTCGTCTGGCCCGCGGCCACACCGGCCGCGACACCCTGATCAAGTTCGAAGGCTGCTACCACGGCCACGCCGACAGCCTGCTGGTCAAGGCCGGCTCGGGCATGCTCACCTTCGGCAATCCCTCCTCCAGCGGCGTCCCGGCCGACGTCGCCAAGCACACCCTGGTGCTTGCCTACAACGACCTGCAGCAACTGGATGACGCTTTCAAGAGCCACGGCGCCAAGATCGCCGCGGTAATCGTCGAGCCGGTCGCCGGCAATATGAACCTGATCGCGCCCAAGCCGGAGTTTCTCAGCGCCCTGCGCGAGCTTTGCAGCAAGCACGGCGCCGTGCTGATCTTCGACGAGGTAATGACCGGCTTCCGCGTCGGGCTCAAATCGGCGCAGGGGCTCTACGGCATCACCCCCGACCTGTCGACCTTCGGCAAGGTGGTGGGCGGCGGCATGCCGCTGGGCGCCTTCGGCGGTCGCCGCGAGATCATGGAAAAGGTCGCGCCGCTGGGACCCGTGTATCAGGCGGGCACGCTCTCCGGCAATCCCCTGTCGGTCGCCGCCGGTCTCAGGACCCTGGCACTGATCCAGGCGCCGGGCTTCTACGAGGCGCTCTCGGCGCGCACGCGAGCGCTCACCGAGGGACTGAGCGCGGCTGCCCGCGCCGCCGGCGTCGCCTTCTCCGCCCAGGCGATCGGCGGCATGTTCGGCCTCTATTTCAGCGCCCAGCCGCCGACCAGCTTCGACGAGGTGATGGCCTGCGACAAGGAGGCCTTCAACCGCTTCTTCCACGCCATGTTGGACGCCGGCCACTATCTGGCGCCCTCGGCCTTCGAAGCCGGCTTCGTCTCGGCCGCGCACAGCGAGGCCGACATCGCCGCGACGGTCGCAGCGGCAGCAGCCATTTTCGCTGCCACCTAGGCCGCCGGCGGTGGACCAGGGGCGCTTGGTCGCGGCTTTGCGCCAGCAGCTGGGCGCCGAACTGATCGAGACCCACATCTCCTACGTGTTGCTCGCCGGAGATCGCGCCTACAAGATCAAAAAGGCCGTCGATCTCGGTTTCCTCGATTTTTCCACGCTGGCGGCGCGGCGCTTCTTCTGCGCCGAGGAACTGCGGCTGAATCGCCGCCTGGCGCCGAACCTCTACCTCGACCTGGTGGCCATCGCCGGCAGCGTCGCTGCGCCGCAGATCGTCGCTGCCGAGGCAGCCGGTGCCCTCGAATACGCGGTGCGCATGGCGCGCTTTGCGCAACCGGCCCTGTTCGACGCCATGGCGCGGCGCGGCAAGTTGGGACCCGATCAGATCGACTCCCTGGCCCGAGTGATGGCCGACTTTCACCGCGACGCGGCGCGCGCGCCAGACGACGCTGCCTACGGCAGGGCCGCCGACATCGGGCTGCCTGTGCGCCAGAACTTCGAGCAGATCCGGGGGCTGCCCGCCGCCACCGAAGACAGCGAGGCGCTCGCCGCGGTCGAGCGCTGGAGCCTAGAGCGCCACACCGCGCTGGCACCGAGCTTCGAACGACGCCGCGCTGCCGGTTTCGTGCGCGAATGCCACGGCGACCTGCACCTGGGCAACGTCGCCTGGATCGACGGCGCGGCCCTGCCCTTCGACGGCATCGAGTTCTCCGCGCCGCTGCGCTGGATCGACACCATCAGCGAGATCGCCTTCCTGCTCATGGATCTGCACTGGCACCAACTGCCGCACCTGGCTTGGCGCTTCCTCTCTTCCTATCTCGAGCGCAGCGGCGACTACGCCGGCCTCGAACTGCTCGACGACTATCTCGTCTACCGCGCCATGGTGCGCGCCAAGATCGCGGCGATTCGGGCCGGACAGGAAGGACTGAGCGCCGAAGCCAGGGTGGCGGCGCTGGCCGACTACGCCGGCCACCTGGCGCTGGCGCGGCGCTTCTGCCTGCCGCGGCGTCCGGTGCTGCTGTTGATGCACGGCTACTCGGGCTCGGGCAAGAGTGCGGTGGCGCGTTCCCTGGTCGAGGCCGGCGGCATGCTGCGGCTGCGCTCCGACGTCGAGCGCAAGCGCCTGGCGGGACTGGAAGCGCTGGCGCGGAGCGCTTCGCCGGTGAACGGCGGGCTCTACCGGCAGGACATGACCGAGCTGACCTACGCCGAACTGGTGCGCCTGGCGCGCGCTATCCTGGCGGCCGGCTGGCCGCTGGTGGTCGACGCGACCTCGCTGCGGCGCTGGCAGCGCGACCTGTTCCGCGAACTCGCGGCAGAGCTTCGCCTGCCCTTCCTGATCGTCGCCTGCGCGGCCGATGTCGAGCTGCTGCGGCAAAGGGTGAGTCGGCGCGCCGCGCGCGGCCGCGACGCCTCGGAGGCGGGGCTCGCGGTGCTCGAGCAGCAGCTGAGCCTTGCCAACGAAGACCCCTTGGTCAGCGACGAGCCGGTGATCAGGGTGGATACCGGCCGCGAGGCTGAGGCCGCGCGCAGCGCGCGGATCCTCACGGCAATTCGGAGTGTTGCATGCGCCCCAGGATGATCTGGGTGTGGGCGTTCATGAAGTCGGAGTAGGGGTTCCTCTCGTAGCGCCGCGGCGCCGGCAGCATCACCGCCAGGCGCGCCGCCTGCTCCGGGTTGAGCGAGCTGGCGGAAACGCCGTAGTAGCGCCGCGCCGCCGCTTCGGCGCCGAACACCCCTTCACCCCATTCGACCACGTTGAGGTAGACCTCGAGGATGCGCTGCTTGTCCCAGAGCGCCTCCAGCATCAGGGTGATCAGGGCTTCCTGGGCCTTGCGCCAGGGGGTCTTGGCCGGCGAGAGAAAGAGGTTCTTCGCCAACTGCTGGCTGATGGTGGAGCCGCCGGCCACCACCTTGCCCTTCTTCTGGTTCTTCTCCAGCGCCTTCTGCATGCCTTCCCAGTCGAAGCCCTCGTGGTCGACGAATTTGTCGTCCTCGGCGGCGATCACGGCGCGCTTCAGATGGTCCGAGATCCTCTCGTAGTTCTGCCACTGGTGCTTTAGTTCGGCGTGCGGTTTCTTCTGTTGCAGTTCGTCGCGACGAATCTCCATGAAGCGGGTCATGTTGGGATCGCTGTACTTCCACCAGACCACCCAGCCCAGATACCAACCCTGCCAGAGGACGGCCAGTCCGATCAGGACCAGAACCAAAAGCTTGAACAAGCGCATCAGCGCGCGGCCAGTTCCTGGCGCAAGCGGTGCAGCACCGGCGCCGTGTCCGGACGAACACCCCGCCACAAGAGAAAGGATTCCGCCGCCTGCTCCACCAGCATGCCCAGGCCGTCGACCACCACGGTTGCGCCGGCGGCCTGCGCCTGGCGCATGAAGGGGCTGGCGCGCCCATAGACCATGTCGTAGGCGACGGCGCCCGGCGCGAACAGCTTCGCCGGCAGGTCGAGACTGGCGTCGCTCATGCTCGCCGAGGTGGCGTTGATGATCAGGTCGAAGCTCGATCCGGCCAGGTCGGCGAAGCCACAGCCGGCGATGGTGAACTCGGCGGCCGAAAATTCGGCGGCCAGGTGGCGGGCCTTGTCGACCGTGCGGTTGGCGATCTGCAGGTGCGCCGGGCCTTCGCCGCACAGCGGGTTGATGACGCCGCGCGCCGCACCGCCGGCGCCGAGCAGCAGGATGCGCTTGCCGGCGATCGTGCAGCCGAGGTTTGCCGTCAGGTCGCGCACCAGGCCGGCGCCATCGGTGTTGTCGGCGAGGATCTGACCGTCGTCGAACTTCAGGGTGTTGACCGCGCCGGCGGCGTGCGCCCGCGCCGAGACATCGGTCGCCAGCCGAAAGGCTTCCTGCTTGAACGGCAGGGTCACGTTGAGCCCGCGGCCGCCGCTGGCGGCGAAGCGCTGCACCGTCGCGGCGAAGCCGTCGAGCGGCGCCAGCAGGGTCGAGTAGTCGAGGTCCTGGCCGCATTGCGCCGCGAACAGCTGGTGGATGGTCGGTGAGCGGCTGTGGGCTACCGGGTTGCCGATTACGGCGTAGCGATCTGTCATGGCGATTGGCGTGCGGGACTCATTCTGTCTTCAGCGTGTCGGTGTTGGTGAAAGCCCAGGTGCGGGTGATTTCGATGATGTCGGTGTCGCGGCCGATGCTCGGCGGAAAGGCGGCGAAGGGTGCCGCCAGCTGCACGATGCGCCGCGCCGCGTCGTCGAGCAGGCGGTGCGCCGAGGGATGGTTGACCTCGACCCGTTCGAGGCTGCCGTCGCTCTTGATCGCCACGGTGATCACCAGGCTGCCGTAGAGGCGGCCGCGCGCCGACTCGGGATAGTTGAGATTGCCGACCCGCTCGATCTTCTGCCGCCAGTCTTCGACGTATTGGGCGAAGCGATACTCCTCGGTGCGGGCGCCGATGAATTGCTTGCGCGGG
>JAHFRE010000302.1 GCA_023258955.1 Sterolibacterium sp. | reverse complement strand
ACTGCCCGTGCTGCCCGCGCAGTCGGCGACACACTGAGAAGAGGAGCGCAAGATGGGAACACGCATCACGGTAGATCCGGTCACCCGCATCGAGGGCCATCTGCGCATCGACTGCGAGGTCGATGGGGGCAAGATCACCAAAGCCTGGTCCTCTGGACAGATGTGGCGCGGCGTCGAACTGATCCTGCTCGGACGTGATCCGCGCGACGCCTGGACCATCACCCAGCGCATCTGCGGCGTGTGCACCACGGTGCACGCCATCGCCTCGGTGCGCGCGGTGGAAAACGCGCTGCAACTCGAGGTGCCGTTGAACGCCCAGTACATACGCAACCTGATCATCTTGGCGCACGCGGTGCACGACCACATCGTGCACTTCTATCATCTCTCGGCGTTGGACTGGGTCGATGTGACCTCGGCGCTGAAGGCCGATCCGGACAAGACCGCGGCGCTGGCCGAGAGCCTCTCCTCCTGGAACGGCAACAGCAAGCACCAGCTGCGCGCGGTCAAGGAGCGCCTCGGCGGCTTCGTCGGCGGCGGTCAGCTGGGGGTGTTCACCAACGGCTACTGGGGTCATCCGGCGATGAAGCTGCCGCCGGAGATCAACCTCTTGGCGGTGTCGCACTACCTGCAGGCGCTCGAAATCCAGCGCAAGGCCAACAAGATCGTCTCCGTCCTCGGTGCGAAGACGCCGCACATCCAGAACCTCGCCGTCGGCGGCGTGGCCAACGCCATCTCCACCGACTCGCAGTCGGTGCTGACGGTGGAGCGCCTGCTCGCCATCAAGACCTGGATCGACGAGCTCGCCGACTTCGTCAAGAACGTCTATCTGATCGACGTCGCCGCGGTCGGCGCCCACTACGCGGACTGGACCAAGTACGGCGCCGGCGTCATCAACTACCTGTCGGTGCCGGACATCCCGATGGATACCAAGGGCACCCAATTCGCCCTGCCCGGCGGTTTCGTCGAGGCCGGCAAGCTCGAGGGCTACAAGCCGATCAAGACCTTCAACGACGAATACTGGCGCAAGGGGGTCGAGGAGTCGGTCAAGCACTCCTGGTACGACTATTCTGCGGCCGGCCCGCTCCATCCCTACAAGGGCGAGACCAAGCCCAACTACACCGACTTCAAGGAAAACGAAAAATATTCGTGGCTCAAGTCGCCCACCTTCTACGGCAAGGTGGCGCAAGTGGGGCCGCTGGCGCGGGTGGTCAATATGCTCGCCGCTGGCCACGAGCCGACCAAGAAGTACGCGACCGCAGCGCTGGACCTGGTCTCCTCCCTGGCCAAGACCAAGGTCGGCCTCGACGCGATGCACTCGACCATCGGCCGCCACGCGGCGCGCGCCGTCTCCTGTTGCGTGCAGGTGGACATGCTCGCCGACCAGTGGTCGGCCCTGGTGAACAACATCGCCAAGGGCGACGTCAAGACCTTCAACGCGCCGGTCTTCCCCAAGGGCGAGCAGATGGGGGTCGGCTACCACGAGGCCCCGCGCGGCGTGCTCTCGCACTGGGTGGTGATCGACAGCGGCAAGATCAAGAACTACCAATGCGTGGTGCCCTCGACTTGGAACGCCTGTCCGCGCAACGAGAAGGACGAGCCCGGCCCCTACGAGGCCTCGCTGATCGGCAATCCGATGGCCAACCCGGAACAGCCGCTGGAGGTCCTGCGCACCATCCACTCCTTCGACCCCTGCATCGCCTGCGCCATCCACGTCACCGACACCGAGGGCGGCAACACCTTTACGGTCCACGCGAAGTAAGCCATGGCGATTCCCGGTTCGGTCCTGATCCTCGGCGTCGGCAACATCATCTTGAGCGACGAGGCGGTGGGTGTGCGCGCGGTCGAGGCGCTCGCCGCCGCATACGAACTGCCGCCCGGGGTGCAGGCACTGGACGGGGGCACCAGCAGCATGGAGATGCTCGACGAGATCGCCAACCTCGATCTCCTGATCGTGGTCGATGCCCTGAAAGCCGGCAAGCCGCAGGGAACGCTGCTGCGCCTGGCCGGTGACGAGGTGCCGGTGTTCTTCCGGCAAAAGCTCTCGCCGCACCAGATCGGGCTCTCCGACGTGCTGGCCAGCCTCGAGTTTGCCGGCAGCCGCCCCAAGGACATGGTGGTGATCGGCGTCGAGGCGGAGAATTTCTCCCTCGGCCTGGAGATGACGCCCGCCATCGCGGCGCGCCTGCCGAAACTGGTGGCGATGGTGGTCGAGGAGTTGGCGGCCCGCGGCATAAATCTCACGCCCAAGCGGTTGGCCGCCTGATGTGCTTGGCCGTGCCCTCGCGGGTGGTGGCGGTGGACGGCCTGTCGGCGACGGTCGAAGCCTACGGCCGCCGCCGCGAGGTCAATCTGATGCTGCTCGACGGCGAAGTAGCGATCGGCGACTACCTGCTGATCCAGGCCGGCGGACTGGCCTTCGAGCGCCTCGACGCCGAGCGCGCCGCCGACACCTTGGCGCTGATGCAGACCATCCTCGAGGATGAGGGTGGGCAACGGGTTTGGGGCGAGAGCCCGTGATGGTGCCTGGCGGCGACAACGTCGCCCCGGCACGCGCGCTCGAAGCCGCCTTTCGCCGCATCGCCCATGGACCCATGGCGGGGCTGGCGGTGCACCATCCACGGCTGCGCGTCGAAGCGCTAGACGCCAGATTGTGGTCCGGGCGCTGGCTGACGGTGCTGATCACGCCCTGGTGCATGAATCTGGTGCTGCTGCCCGCGACGGCCGGACCGTGGTGCGCGGGGAGCGGGCAGGAGCGTCTCTTCTACAAGTTTCCCGCGGGTGACTTCGCTTTCCTCAGCGGTGCCGAGGCCGAGGTGGGCGAATACCAGTCCTGTTCCCTGTTCTCGACCATGGGGGAATTCCCCGACCAGGAGAGCGCCCGTGCCACGGCTGTCGCCGCGCTCGACGCATTGCTGCGGCCTCCGGCTGCGGCCCAGCCCGCGTGCGCCACGCGTGAGCCGAGCCAACCGTCGCGGCGCGCCTTTCTTTCGGCGGGAATGGCGAAGGGTTGACCGACGCAGTTGATCAGGGTCAACGGGCGCCATGGCGCGCCTCGACTAATATCGGCTTCATGCACGAACTGTCGCTCGCCGAAGGCGTCTTGCAGCTGATCGAGGACACCGCTCGTACCCAGGGTTATTCCCGAGTCACTGCCGTGTTTCTGGAACTGGGCGAGCACGCCGCGGTCGAGCGCGAGTCGCTGAGCTTCTGCTTCGATGTGGTGACCCGCGGCAGCATGGCCGAAGGCGCGCGCCTGGAAATCACCGATCTGCCCGGTTCCAGCGAGATGCGTGTCAAAGAACTCGAAGTCGATTGAGGGGGAATGGGCGATGTGTACGACTTGCGGTTGCGGCAGCGGCGAGACGCGCATCGACGGTGTGGCGCACGATCAGGCGCATGGCTACACGCCGGCGCGCTCCCTGGCGCCGGGCCTTCCCCGCGCGCGCAGGGTGAGCATAGAGCAGAACCTGCTGGCCAAGAACGACGCCTACGCCGGGGAGAACCGCCAGCGCCTCACGGCCGCGCGTGTCTTCGCGTTGAACCTGGTGTCCAGTCCCGGCTCGGGCAAGACCAGCCTGCTGGTGAAGACCATCGCGCAGTTCGGGCATCGATTTCCGATCGCCGTCATCGAGGGTGACCAGCAGACCAGCCAGGACGCCGAGCGCATCCGCGCCACCGGTGCCGCGGCGATCCAGATCAACACCGGCAAAGGCTGTCACCTCGACGCGCACATGGTCGGCCACGCCGTCGCCCAGCTCGAACTGGCCGACCACTCGGTGCTGATGATAGAGAACGTCGGCAACCTGGTCTGCCCCGCGGCCTTCGATCTGGGTGAAGCGCACAAGGTGGTGATCCTCTCGGTGACCGAGGGTGAGGACAAGCCGATCAAGTATCCGGACATGTTCCGCGCAGCCAGCCTGATGCTGCTGAACAAATGCGACCTGCTGCCCCATCTCGACTACGACGTAGACGCGGCGATCGCCTACGCCCGGCAGGTGAATCCAGGCATCGAGGTGATCAGAGTGTCGGCCAAGAGCGGCGAAGGCATGGCCGAATGGCTGGCCTGGATCGAAGCGGGCCGCGCCGCCGCGACCTGAGGATGGGCGCGAGTTTGGGTACAAGTTTGGGTACATTGGCGCAGCGGATCCGCGTCACGGGCGTCGTCCAGGGCGTCGGCTTTCGACCCTTCGTCTGGCGTCTGGCGCAGGAGCTGTCGCTCGCCGGCTGGGTGCGCAACGACGGCCTCGGCGTCGAGATCGCCGTCGAGGGCGACGCCGAGCAGCTGGCGGCC
>JAHFRE010000301.1 GCA_023258955.1 Sterolibacterium sp. | reverse complement strand
GCGCCAGTCCCCGCCAGGCCGACGTGATGATCATCGCCGGCACCCTGACCAACAAGATGGCACCGGCGCTGCGCCGGGTGTACGACCAGATGCCCGATCCGCGCTGGGTGATCTCCATGGGATCCTGCGCCAACGGCGGCGGCTACTACCACTACTCGCACTCCGTGGTGCGCGGCGCTGACCGCATCGTGCCGGTCGATATCTACGTACCCGGCTGCCCGCCGACGGCGGAGGCGCTGCTCTATGGCATCCTGCAGCTGCAGAACAAGATCAAGCGCACCTCCACCATCGCCCGCTAACCGAGTCCGACACCAAGATGAGCGCCAAGCTGGAAAGACTTTGCGAAAATTTGCGCGGCGTCCTGGGCGACCGCATCGTCAGCCTGGTCACCGCCCTCGAGCAGGTGACCCTGGTGGTGGCGCCGGCGGACTACGCCGCGGTGGCCAAGACCCTGCGCGACCACGCTGACCTGCGCTTCGAGCAGTTGATCGATCTGTGCGGCGTGGACTACGCGGCCTACGCCAGGAGCGAGCCCGACCTGGCGGCGCCGAACCGCTTCGCCGCGGTCAGCCATCTGCTCTCGCTGGGCCACAACTGGCGGCTGCGCCTGCGCTGCCACGCGGCGGACAACGACTTTCCGGTGCTCGATTCGGTGACGCCGGTGTGGAACAGCGCCAACTGGTTCGAGCGCGAGGCCTTCGACCTCTACGGCATCATGTTCGCCGGCCACAACGATCTGCGACGCATCCTCAGCGACTACGGCTTCGTCGGCCATCCTTTCCGCAAGGACTTCCCGCAGTCGGGTTACGTCGAGATGCGTTACGACGCGGAACAGAAGCGCGTGGTCTACCAGCCGGTCAGCATCGAGCCGCGCGAGGTCACGCCGCGCATCATCCGCGAAGAAAACTACGGGGAACCCGGCCGTGCCTGAAATCCAGAACTACACGCTGAACTTCGGCCCGCAGCACCCCGCCGCCCACGGCGTGCTGCGCCTGGTGCTCGAACTCGACGGCGAGGTAATCGTCCGCGCCGATCCGCACATCGGCCTGCTCCATCGCGCCACCGAGAAGCTGGCCGAGTATCGCACCTGGGTGCAGACGCTGCCCTTCATGGATCGGCTCGACTACACCTCGATGCTGATCAACGAGCACCCGTACGTGCTGGCGGTGGAGAAGCTGCTTGGCGTCGATGTGCCGCTGCGCGCCCAGTACATCCGCGTCATGTTCGACGAGCTGACGCGGATACACAACCACCTGCTGTCGATCGGCACCCACGCCATGGACGTCGGCGCCATGACCATGGTGCTCTACGCCTTCCGCGAGCGCGAAGACATCGTGGACATGATCGAGGCGGTCAGCGGCGCCCGCATGCATCCGGCCTACTATCGGCCGGGCGGCGTCTATCGCGATCTGCCGGACCAGATGCCCAAGTACGAGCAGAACAAGTTCAAGAACGCGCAGACGGTGAAGCGGCTCAACGCCAATCGCGAGGGCTCGCTGCTCGACTTCATCGCCGACTTCTGCCAGCGCTTCGACGGCAACTGCGACGACTACGAGACCCTGCTCACCGACAACCGCATCTGGAAGCAGCGGTTGGTGGACATCGGCATCGTCACCCCGGAGCGCGCCCTGCAGCTGGGCTTCACCGGGCCGATGCTGCGCGGCTCCGGCGTCGAGTGGGACGTGCGGCGCAAGCAGCCCTACGAGGTCTACGACAAGCTCGAGTTCGACATCCCGGTCGGGGTCAACGGCGACTGCTACGACCGCTACCTGGTGCGCATGGAAGAGATGCGCCAGGCCAACCGCATCGTCAAGCAGTGCGTCGCCTGGTTGCGCGCCGATTCGGCCAAAGGCGCCGGGCCGGTGATCACCGCCAACCACAAGGTGGCGCCGCCGTCGCGCGAGAAGATGAAGGGCAGCATGGAGGAGTTGATCCACCACTTCAAGCTGTTCTCCGAAGGCATGCACGTGCCCGCCGGCGAGGTCTATGTCGGCATCGAGCACGCCAAGGGCGAGTTCGGCGTGTACCTGATCTCCGACGGGGCCAACAAGCCCTACCGGATGAAGCTGCGCTCCGCCGCCTACACCCATCTCTCGGCCATGGACGAACTGTCCAAGGGCCACATGATTGCCGACGCCGTGACCATCATCGGTACGATGGACATCGTCTTCGGCGACGTCGATCGATAAGACCATGCTCAGTTCAGACGCGCTGCAAAGAATCGACCGCGAAGTCGCCAAGTATCCCGCCGAACAGAAGCAATCGGCGGTCATGGCGGCGCTGGCCATCGCCCAGGAAGAGGCTGGCTGGCTGCCGGCGGAGGCCATCGCCGCCGTCGCCGAGCACCTCGGCATGCCGGCGGTCGCCGCCTACGAGGTGGCCTCCTTCTACAACATGTACGATCTCAAGCCGGTCGGCAAGTACAAGCTGACCGTGTGCACCAACCTGCCCTGCGCCCTGTCCGGCGGGGTGCACGCCGCCGACTACGTGAAGCAGAAGCTGGGCATCGACTTCAACGAGACCACCGCCGACGGCCTGATCACGCTCAAGGAAGGCGAGTGCATGGGCGCTTGCGGCGATGCGCCGGTGCTGCTGGTGAACAACCGGCGCATGTGCAGCTATATGACCACCGAGGCGATCGACAAGCTGCTTGTCGAACTGAAATCATGAGCGTCACACCCATCCTCACCGCCGGCATCGATCCGGCCACCGGCGATTCGACCTGGCATCTGGCCGACTACGTCAAGCGCGGCGGCTACCAGGCGCTGCAGAAGGTGCTCAACGAAAAGATGACCCCGGACGCGGTCATCGCTGAGGTCAAGGCATCCTCGCTGCGCGGTCGCGGCGGCGCCGGCTTCCCCGCCGGCCTCAAGTGGAGCTTCATGCCGAAGAACTACGCCGGACCGAAGTACCTCTGCTGCAATTCGGACGAGGGCGAGCCGGGCACCTTCAAGGACCGCGACCTGCTGCGCTACAACCCGCACCAGGTGATCGAGGGCATGGCCATCGCCGCCTTCGCCATGGGTGTCGAGCGCGGCTACAACTACATCCACGGCGAGATCTGGGAACTCTACCAGCGCTTCGAGCTTGCCTTGGCCGAGGCGCGCGCCGCCGGCTTCATCGGTCAGAACATCCTCGGCTCCGGCTTCAACTTCGAACTGTTCGCCCACCACGGCTACGGCGCCTACGTCTGCGGCGAGGAGACCGGCCTGCTCGAGTCGATCGAGGGCAAGAAGGGCCAGCCGCGCTACAAGCCGCCCTTCCCAGCCAACTTCGGCCTCTACGGCCGGCCGACGACCATCAACAACACCGAGACTTTCGCCGCCGTACCCTGGATCATCGTGAACGGCGGCCCCAAGTTTCTCGAACTGGGCAAGCCGAACAACGGCGGCACCAAGCTCTTCTCCGTCTCCGGCCACGTGCTGCGCCCTGGCAACTACGAAGTGCCGCTGGGCACGCCCTTCGCCGAATTGCTGGAGATCGCCGGCGGCATGCGCGGCGGGCGCAAGCTGAAGGCGGTGATCCCCGGCGGCTCCTCCTCGCCGGTGCTGCCGGCCGAGATCATCATGGACTGCACCATGGACTTCGATTCGATTTCCAAGGCCGGCTCCATGCTCGGCTCGGGCGCGGTGATCGTCATGGACGAGAGCGTCTGCATGGTGCAGGCGCTGGAGCGACTGTCCTACTTCTACTTCGAGGAGTCCTGCGGCCAGTGCACCCCCTGCCGCGAAGGCACGGGCTGGCTCTACCGCATCGTCCATCGCATCGAACACGGTCTGGGCAAGCAGGCCGACATCGACCTGCTCGACAACGTCGCCACCAACATCATGGGCCGCACCATCTGCGCCTTGGGCGACGCCGCGGCGATGCCGGTGCGCGGCTTCCTCAAGCACTACCGCAAGGAATACGAGTACCACATCGAGCACAAGAAGTGCCTGGTCCCGCGCGAGCTGCAGCGTGAAGGCAGCAAGATCTACGTGAAGCCTTCGGCGGGGAACGCGTGATGCTAGACATCGAAATAGACGGAACGGCGCTGCAAGTCCGCGAAGGCAGCACCATCATCGAAGCGGCGCACCAGCTCGGCACCTACATCCCGCACTTCTGCTACCACAAGAAGCTGTCGATCGCCGCCAACTGCCGCATGTGTCTGGTGCAGGTGGAGAAGGCGCCCAAGCCGATGCCGGCCTGCGCCACCCCGGTGGCCAACGGCATGAAGGTGTTCACCCACTCGGAACAGGCGGTGGCGGCGCAAAAGAGCGTGATGGAGTTCCTGCTGATCAACCATCCGCTCG
>JAHFRE010000098.1 GCA_023258955.1 Sterolibacterium sp. | reverse complement strand
GGCGGTTGCGCGACAGGTCGCCGGTGCAGGTCAGGATCAGATCGCCGACGCCGGCCAGACCCATCAGGGTCTCGCGCCGCGCCCCCAGCGCCAGGCCGAAGCGGCTGATCTCGGCCAGACCGCGGGTCATCAGCGCGGCGCGCGCGTTGGCGCCGAGGCCGAGACCGTCGGCGGTGCCGGTGGCGATCGCCAGCACGTTCTTCACCGCGCCGCCGACCTCGGCACCGATCACGTCGTCGTTGCTATAGATGCGCAACCGCTGGGTGGACAGCTGCGCCGCGACGCGACGCGCGAAGGACGCGTCGTGGGCGGCCAGGGTCAGCGCCGTCGGCAGGCCGCGCGCCACCTCCTGGGCGAAGCTCGGTCCGGTGAGGGCACCGCAGGCCAGCGCCGAAGGCATTTCGGCCGCGGCGACCTGGTGTGGCAGCAGACCGGTGGTCGCTTCCAGGCCTTTGCACAGCCACAGGTAGGGCAGCTGCGGCGCCGCCCGGCGCAGGCGCACCAGGGTCTCGCGCAGGCCGGCGAGCGGCACCCCGAGCAGCGCTAGATCCGCTGTCGCGACGGCAGCGTCGAGATCGTCCGTGATCTCGACCGCGGCGGGTACAAGGAATCCAGGCAGGTAGCGCTGGTTCTCGCGGCTGCTGGCCAGACTGGCCGCCTGCGCCGGCGAGCGGGCCCAAAGACGCAGCGCGTGGCTGTTGGCGAGCGCGATGGCCAGCGCCGTACCCCAAGCGCCGGCGCCGAGGACGGCGATCTTCACAGCGATCTATAGACCCCAGACCTGCGCCACCCGGACGTAGCCGGTCTGGCCGTCGCGGTGCTTGACCTTGGCCCAGCCAGCGCTCGCCGCCTCGATCAGCTCCAGCACCACGTCCTTTTCGGCTTCGAACGCCAGGGCCGCCCCGTCCTCCGCCTGCACACGAATCTGCGCCCGCGCCACCTTGACCGAGACGGTGCGCTGTTCGGCCAGCAGACGCCGTTCCACCCAGGCCAGCGGCGGGCCGCTGGCGTCGCGCACCTTGACCCAGCCTTCGAGGGCCACCACGATTTCGACCGGGGTGTAGCGGCTGGCGACGAACAGGGGTTTGGCCTTCGCCGAGGGGGCGTCGTACATCACGGCCGGCTCGGCCAGCGACGCGAAGTCGAGCGCCGTAGCCGGCGTCGCTGCACTCGCGAGCACCAGCAGCAGACCGGGCCGCAGCGCCCTCACTGGATCGGCACCTCTTGCGGCGCACCCGCCTGGGCCATGCGCTGCTGGTACATCGCCTCGAAATTCACCGGCGAGAGCAGCACCGGCGGGAAGCCGGCGCGCACCACCAGATCGGAGATCGTCTCGCGGGCGTAGGGAAACAGGATGTTGGGACAGGCGATGGACAGCACCGGGTCGAGGTCAGCCGCCGGGATGTTGCGCAACTGGAAAATGCCCGCCTCGCCAGCCTCGACCAGGAACATGGTCTTCTCGCCGACCTTGGCGGTCACCGTCACGGTCAGCACCACTTCGTAGAGGCCCTCGTCGACGCTCGAGCCTTCGCTGCGCAGCTGCACTTCGATCTGCGGTGCCTCGCGCTCGAGGAAGACCTGCGGCGCATTGGGGATTTCGAGCGAGAGGTCCTTGACATAGACCTTCTCGATTTGGAAAACAGGCGTGTCGCTCGGCGTGTCGCTCATATCGTGGAAACCCAGTAAGAAAATTGCAGAAGTAGAAAGTCCCGGTTCAGCGCCGGGACGACAAGACAACTATGGTCGGAACTTTATCATGCAGCGGCGAGCAACTGCGCCAATCCGCCGGCCCGATCGAGCGCCTCGAGCTCATCGCAGCCGCCCACGTGGGTGCTGCCGATATAGATCTGCGGCACCGTGCGGCGACCGGTGCGCTCCATCATTTCGGCGCGGCGCTGCGGCTCGAGATCGACGCGGACCTTCTCGATCTCGGTGACGCCGCGGCGCAGCAGCAATTGTTCGGCGCGCACGCAGTAGGGGCAGACGCCGGTGGAATACATCAGGACTTTGGCAGCCATGGCGCGCCTACTTGCTGGTCACCGGCAAGCCGGCGTC
The DNA here is from genome assembly GCA_023258955.1 of Sterolibacterium sp. Taxonomy (GTDB): domain Bacteria; phylum Pseudomonadota; class Gammaproteobacteria; order Burkholderiales; family Rhodocyclaceae; genus CAIYYX01. The sequence goes on along the minus strand of JAHFRE010000098.1, from coordinate 11,271 downwards.
GGTCCAGGCGGCGATGCCGCCAGCGAGGTTGTGCACCTTTTCGAAGCCGCTCTTGCCCAGGCGACGACAGGCGCCGGCCGAACGGTTGCCGCTCTGGCAGACCACGATCACGTCGCGCCCCTTGAACTTTTCCAGCTCGGACAGGCGCTTGTCCAGTTGCCCGAGCGGAATGTGGCGCGCGTTGGCGATGTGTCCGGCCGCCCACTCGGCAGCCTCGCGCACGTCCACCACGATGGCGTCTTCACGGTTCATCAACAGCGTCGCCGCGAGCGGGCTGAGACCCTTGGCGGCACCAGCGCCGCTCAAATTCCACAGCAACATGGCACCGCTGGTGACCGCCAGCGTCACGTAGAGCAAATTGGCCTGGGCGAATTGCAGCAGCTGATTGTCCATCGATACTCCAAGTAATTCCATCTAGCGGGTGACCCCGCAAAAAACTTCGCGCATCAGCACGATGAGTTGCAGCGTGCGCGCATCGGCGACCCGATAGTAGACGCGGTTGGCTTCCTTGCGCGTCTGCAGCACCCCCTTGTCGCGCAGGATCGCCAGATGCTGCGAGATGTTGCTTTGTGTCGTACCCACGGCGTCGACGATGTCCTGGACGCAGACCTCTTCGGCGCCGACCACGCAGAGAATCTTCAGGCGCAGCGGGTGCGAGATCGCTTTCAACGCCCTTGCCGCGGTTTCGATCTGCTCCTGCTTGTCGATCAGGTCGGCAACGGGATGGTCCACTGTGGGTCGGCCGGTGAGCAAAAAAAGTTGTGGAATATTATAGAATAGTTATTTAGCCCTGCCGCCTGTATTTCAAGCTGTCGGCGCCGCGGCTTCCCTCACCGCTGACCACTCCCCACTCCCGCCATGAAAAAAATTGTCCTCCTGCGCCACGGCGAATCCACCTGGAACCAGGAAAACCGCTTCACCGGATGGACCGACGTCGGACTCACCGACAAGGGTCTGACCGAGGCGCGCGCCGCCGGCGAACTGCTCAAGCGCGAAGGCTACGCTTTCGACGTCGCCTACACCTCCATGCTGAAGCGCGCCATCAAGACCCTGTGGACGGCGCTCGAGGTGATGGACCGGATGTGGATTCCGATCCACCATTCGTGGCGCTTGAACGAGCGCCACTACGGCGCCCTGCAAGGGCTCAACAAGGCGGAGACGGCGGCAAAGTTCGGCGACGAGCAGGTCCTCGTCTGGCGCCGCGCCTACGACACGCCGCCGCCGGCCCTGGCCGACGGCGATCCGCGCCTGGAGAGCGAGGATCCCCGCTATCTGGACCTGGCCCCGGGCGAGTTCCCGCGCACCGAATGCCTGAAGGACACCGTCGATCGCTTCCTGCCCTATTGGCAGAACACCATCGCGCCGGTGGTGCGCTCGGGCAAGAGCGTCATCATCGCCGCCCACGGCAACAGCCTGCGCGCCCTGGTCAAATACCTCGACGGGATCTCCGACAAGGACATCGTCGGCCTCAACATTCCCACCGGCCAGCCCCTGGTGTATGAACTCGACGATGAGCTGCGGCCGCAGAGGCATTACTATCTCGGCGATGAAGACGCCATCAAGGCCGCTGTGGAGGCCGTCGCCAATCAGGGTAAGGCCAAGTAGTCTGCTGTTGCTGGCGGCGCTGCTGGCGCTGCCGGCAACGGTGCCGGCCAAAGCGAAGAAGCCGCCTCCGGTCGAGGCCAAGCGCGTCGAACTCAAAGACCTGCAGGGCCGCATCGCGGCGCTGCAGAGCGAACTGGCCAGGGCCGAGGAGACCCGCGCCGAGGCCACCGACCAGTTGCGGGAAACCGAGTCGGGAATTTCCGACATCAACCGCAGCTTGCGCGATCTGGCCGCGACGAGATCGCGGATCGAGGCCGAAGCCACTGAACTCGAGCGCCAGGGTCGCCAGTTGGAAGCGGGAATCGCGGCGCAGCAGGGTCAGCTCGGCCGCCTCCTCTATCGCCAATACGCTGCCGGCGAGGCCGATGCGCTGCGCTTGGCGCTTTCCGGCGCCGATCCCAACCAGGTGGCGCGCGATCTTCACTATCTGGACCTGTTGGCTGCCGCGCGGGCCAATCTGCTGAAGAGCTTGCGCGAGGCGCTGGCCCGCAAAGAGGCCTTGCAGCGGCAGGCCCAGGCCAAGCGCGAGGAGCTGCTGACGATCGAGCAGCAGCGCAATCAGGACCGCACGGCCCTGGTCAAGGCGCAGCGCAGCCACCAGGAAATCCTCGCGCGCCTGGCCAGCCGAATCAAGGCCCAGAAGACCGAGATGGACGGGCTCAAACGCAACGAGACGCGCCTCGGCGCCCTGATCGCCGGACTGGCGCGAATCGTGGCGCGGCCGGTGGCACGCCCACGAGCGGCGGCGCAGCCGCAAGACCAACCGGGCTTGAGCTACGCCGGGGACTTCGCCCAGCAGCGGGGCAAGCTGCGGCTGCCGGTGCAGGGTCGGCTGGAGCAGCGTTTCGGCTCGCGGCGCGGCGACGGTGGCGGCAGTTGGAAGGGTCTGTTCATCCGCGCCGCAGAGGGGACCGAGGTGCACGCGCTGGCGGCGGGCCGCGTCGTCTTCGCCGACTGGCTGCGTGGCTTCGGCAATCTGCTGATCGTCGATCACGGCGATGACTTTCTCAGCGTCTATGGCAACAACCAAGCGCTGTTGCGCCAGCTCGGCGACAGCGTCAAAGGCGGCGAAACCCTGGCCACGGTGGGCAGCTCGGGTGGCAACCTGCAATCGGGTTTATACTTCGAACTCAGGCGTCAGGGCCTGGCCATCGATCCACTGAAGTGGGTCGCCTTGAAGTAGTCACGGAGTCCCCATGCGCAGTCAATTGCAGAAAGCCGGGCTGGTCTTCTTTGGCGCCATCGCCGGCGTTCTGATCAGTCTCAACTTCTCCGCGCACGCCGACAAGGAGAGCGCCGCCAGCCTGCCGGTCGAAGAATTGCGCTCCTTCGCCGACGTCTTCAACGCCATCAAACAGGGCTACGTCGAGCCGATCGACGACAAGAAGCTGATCACCTACGCGATCAGCGGCATGCTCTCCAACCTCGATCCGCATTCCGCCTATCTCGACGTCGATTCGTTCAAGGACCTGCAGGTCAGCACCCAGGGCGAGTTCGGCGGTCTGGGCATCGAGGTCAGCATGGAAGACGGCTTCGTCAAGGTGGTCGCACCGATCGACGACACCCCGGCGTTCCGCGCCGGGGTCAAGGCCGGCGACCTGATCGTCAAACTCGACGAGACGCCGGTCAAGGGCATGACGCTCAACGACGCGGTCAAGCGCATGCGCGGCAAGCCGAAAACCCAGATCACCCTGACCATCGCCAGAAAGGGCGAGAGCAAGCCCATCGTGCTGGCGCTGACGCGCGAGAAGATCAAGGTGCAGAGCGTCAAGTCGAAGATGCTCGAGTCGGGCATCGGCTACATCCGGGTGTCGCAATTCCAGGAGGAAACCACCGCCGACGTGGCCAAACAGCTCGACAAGCTGTACAAGGAAAAGGAGGCCAAGGACGGCCTGCGCGGCCTGGTGCTCGACCTGCGCAACGACCCGGGCGGCCTGCTGCACGGCGCCGTCGGCGTGTCCGCCGCTTTCCTGCCGGAAAAGGCGCTGGTCGTGTCCACCGACGGCCGCACCGAGGACGCCAAGCGCCGCTTCCTCGCCAGCCCCGAGGATTATCAGCGGGGACGCAGCGACGATGTGCTGAAGAACCTGCCGCCGGCGGTCAAGACCGTGCCCATGGTGGTGCTGGTCAACGGCGGTTCGGCTTCGGCCTCCGAGATCGTCGCCGGCGCCCTCCAGGATCACAAGCGGGCGGTGATCCTCGGCACCCAGACCTTCGGCAAGGCCTCGGTGCAGACCATCTTGCCGCTGTCCAACAACACCGCGATCAAGCTGACCACGGCGCGCTACTACACACCCAGCGGCAGCTCGCTGCAGGCCAAGGGCATCACCCCCGACGTGATCGTCGAAGAGACGGCCAACGGGGCGAGCCACGAAACCTTGCGCGAGGCCGACCTCGAGCGTCACCTGACCAACGACAAGGACAAGCCGGCGAGCGCCAAGCCGGCGCCGGCGAAGAACGGCAAGAGCGAGCCCGAGAGCGAAGCGAAGCCGGTGGCCTTCGAGGTGGCTTCGAAGAACGACTACCAGTTGACCCAGGCCCTGGGCCTGCTCAAAGCCTGGCGCATCATCCAGCAGCGTTGAACGACGAACAACTGCTCCGCTACAGCCGCCACATCCTGCTGCCGCAGATCGATGTCGGCGGCCAGCAGCGGCTGCTCGACGCCAGCGCGCTGGTGGTCGGCGCGGGCGGCCTGGGGTCGCCGGTCGCCATCTATCTGGCGGCGGCGGGGGTGGGCACCCTGGTGCTCGCCGACGGCGATCGCGTAGACCTGACCAACCTGCAGCGGCAGATTCTGCATCGACAGTCCGGCATCGGCCGAGCCAAGGCCGAGTCCGGCCGCGACAGCCTGGCCGAAATCAATCCCCAGTGCAAGGTCGTGCCGCTGGTCGAACGGCTGGCCGGCGCGGCGCTGGAAGCGCAGATCAGCGCGGCCGACATCGTGCTCGATTGCTCGGACAATTTCAGCACCCGCCACGCCATCAACCGCGCCTGCGTCAAATTCGCCAAGCCCCTGGTGTCCGGCGCGGCGATCCGTTTCGAGGGACAGGTATCGGTGTTCGACAGCCGCCAGAGCGCCTCGCCCTGCTACCACTGCCTGTTTCCCGAGGGGGAGGAGATCGAGGAAATGCGTTGCGCGGTGATGGGTGTGTTCGCGCCGCTGACCGGCATCATCGGCTGCGTGCAGGCCGCCGAGGCGCTGAAGCTGATCATCGGCTGCGGCCAGAGTCTGACCGGCCGCCTGCTGCTGCTCGACGGCCTGGACATGGAATGGCGCTCGCTGACCATCCCGCGCGATCCCGCCTGCAGCGTCTGCGGTGGCAGAGCTGGCGGGTAAGGCGGCGGCTCAGACCACCGCCGTCTCGGCGCTGCCCCTGCGCGCCGCCACCGCGACCTCGTCCACCTGCAACACCCGATTGACGTCGAGCATGACCACGAACTTGCCGCCGATCTTGCCCATGCCCTGGATGAAGTCGCTGCGGATATGGGCACCGAATTCCGGCGGCGCCTCGATGTCGCCGGGGGAGACTTCCAGCACCTCGTTGACCGCGTCGACGACCACGCCCATCTCCTGACGGCCCTTGGCCGCATTGACCTCGACGATGACGATGCAAGTGCGCTTGCTGTTGGCGCGCGCCTCGCGTCCGAAGCGCAGCGCCAGGTCCACCACCGGCACCACGGCACCGCGCAGATTGATCACGCCGCGGATGAAAGGCGGAGTCATCGGCACCTCGGTCAGGTCGCCGTACTCGATGATTTCGCGGATCGACAGGATGCCGATCGCGAACATCTCGTCACCGAGCATGAAGGTCAGGTATTGCTGCTGCTCCTCTGCCTCGGCGACGGCGCCTGGGACCGCCTTGCGTGGCATCGCCGCTTGCGCACCCGTCGCCTCGATTTGCGTCGCTAGCATGGCACCCTCCTAGAAGCGGGTGAAGTCGGTTTCTGCTACGCCGGCACCGGCGCCGGCGTTGGCCTTCCTCATGGCCGGATTGTTCGAGGCCAGCGTCACACCCGCCTTGCCCGCCGGCCGGGGTTTGGCCTTCGCCAGGTTGGCGGCGGAGCGCGATTCCTGCCCCGCCACCTTGAAGAAGGACATCAGCTCCTGCAGGCCGTTGGCCTGGCCGGTCATCTCCTCGGCGGTGGCGGCGAGTTCTTCCGAAGCCGAGGCGTTCTGCTGGGTGATCTGGTTCAACTGACCCATGGCCTGGTTCACCTGCTCGACACCGGTGGTCTGCTCGAGGGAGGCGGCGGTGATCTCCTGCACCAGATCGGCGGTCTTGCGGGTTGCCGGGACGATTTCGTCGAGCAGCTTGCCCGCCTTCTCGGCCAGGCCGACGCTGTTGCCGGCGAGCTGGCCGATCTCCTGCGCCGCCACCTGGCTGCGTTCGGCCAGCTTTCTCACTTCCGCAGCGACCACCGCGAAGCCCTTGCCGTGTTCGCCGGCGCGCGCCGCCTCGATCGCCGCGTTCAGCGCCAAGAGGTTGGTCTGGTAGGCGATGTCGTCGATGATGCCGATCTTCTTGGCGATCTGCTTCATCGCCGCGACCGTCTCGGTCACCGCCTGGCCACCGTCGGCGGCCTTCTTGGTGCCGTCGGCGGACATCGAGTCGGCAATCTTGGCGTTCTCCGTGTTCTGCTTGATCGAGGCCGACATCTGTTCGACCGAGGAGGAGGTCTCCTCAACGCTCGCCGCCTGCTCGCTCGAGGCTTGCGACAGCGACTGCGCCGTGGCCGACACCTGGCTGGTGGCCGAGGTCAGGGCCTCGGTGGTGGCGTTCACCTCGGCCATGGTCTGCGCCAGCTTGGCCACGGTGTTGTTGACCGTATTCTTGAACTGCAGGAACTGGCCCTGGTACTCGCCATTGACGGTGCGGGTCAGGTCGCCGTTCTCCATGCCGTTCAACACCCCATTGACCTCGGAGAAGGTCTGGTTGATGTTGCCCACCGTGCTGTTGACCGTGTCCTTGAAGCTCTTCAACTGGCCCTTGTAGTCGCCCTTCACCGTCTGGCTGAAGTTCCCTTTTTCCATCTCGACCAGCACCCCCACCGCCTCGTTCATCGGCAGGATGACGCCGTCCAGCGTGGCGTTGATGCCTTCGACGATCTTGCGGAAATCGCCCGCGTGCTTGCCCGCGTCGGCGCGTGTATCCAGCTGGCCTGCGGCGGCGGCGACGGCCAGGGTGCTGGCGTCGTTGGCCAGCGCCTGTATCGACTCGCTCATCAGTTTCATCGAGGCCATCATGCTCGTGCTGTCGCCGGTCTTCAGTTCGATCCGGCTCGACAGATCGCCGACGGCGATCTTGTTGGCGATTTCCGACGCGGTGCCGGGTTCGCCGCCAAGTTGCTTTGACAGGCCCCTGATGATAAGCAGGGCCACAGCGATTGCCGCCAGCAAGGCGATGCCCGACATGATTAGCATGATGTTGCGCGCTGTGTGGTAGTTGTCGGCCGCTTCCTTGCCGGCTTCCTTCATCAGGTCGCTCTGGAAGTCGGTCAATTTCATGAGGGTGTCGAAGTAGGCCAATTGTAGCGGTCGCGCCTCGTCGAGCAGCACTCGCCGCGCCTCCTCCTTCTTGCCAGCCTCGGCGAGCTTCATGAACGCTTCCTGGGCCCCCAGGTATTTGTTGCGCGCGTCCGTGATGCCCTTCAACAGTTCCCTGCCTTTTTCCGAGGTGATCACTTTTCCCAGAACCGCAAGCTTATCCTTGATTTCGGCCCGCGCTTCGTCGATGCTGGCGAATTCCTTCTTGACATCGTCGGCCTTGTCCATGATCAACAAATTGCGCATGCTGCGTGCGATGCGGTTGAGATTCATCAGCACATTGTTGGTCAGCACCGTCTTCGGATAGCGGTCATCGACGACCTTGTTCATGCTGTCGTCGAGGACCGACAGCCGGTTGATGCCGATCAGGGTGATCGCCACCAACAGCACGAGGACGGCGCCGAAACCGAGCGCCAGTTTGGTTGCCACCCGCATATTCTTGAACATGATCTGTCTCCTGAAATGTTGCTATGGTTGAAGCCGTGCGCCAAACTTTGAAGCCACTGCATCGTGCCAAGGCCTCATTCGGCGATGGCGTAGTTGCTCGCCCGGGCGTTGCGTCGGCTCTCACCGCCGGCGACGCGCCGCACCAGGCCCTGCACGTCGAGGATCAACGCCACCTTGCCGCTGCCGAGGATGGTGAAGCCGCTGATGCCATCGATGCCGTTGAACACTTCGCCGAGGGGTCGGATTACCGTCTGGAACTCGCCCATCAGTTTGTCCACCACCAGACCGGAGCGGCGGCCGGCGTACTGCACCACCACCACGTTTTCGCGCTTGACCGGATGCAGCAGGAACTCGAGCTCCGGATCCCTAGCCAGCGCCGCCGCACCTTCCGCGGTCAGGAGGCTGTGGCCGGAGCCGTTGTACTTGCGTGCTGTGGCGCTGTCGAATTCGTCATCGGCGTCGTCATCGACATCGGCCGCCGCCGGCGCTTCGGCGATGTCGAACAACTGCTTGAGCCGGATGAAGGGCAGCACCTCGCCGCGCAGATCGAGATGGTCGCGGCCTTGCGAATCGGCGGTCTCTTGCGGCGTCAGTTCGACGCACTCGACCACCATGTCGAGGGGCACGACGAAGGATGAACCGTTGACCCCGACCAGGAAGCCGTCGATGATCGCCAGGGTCAGCGGCAGGCGGATGCGCATGGTGGTGCCGACGTTCTCGGTGCTGTCGATCTCCACCGTGCCGCGCAGCGCCTCGATGTTGCGCCTGACCACATCCATACCGACACCGCGCCCGGAGAGGTTGCTGACCTGCTCGCAGGTGGAAAATCCCGGTTCGAAGATCAGGTTGCAGATATCGGCGTCGGCCAACTGCTGATCGTCCTTGATCAGGCCGCAGGCGAGCGCCTTCTGCAGGATGCGCTCGCGGCTGAGGCCGCCGCCGTCGTCGGCGACCTCGATCACGATGCTGCCCGAATCGTGATAGGCGTTGAGCCGCAGCGTGCCGTGGGCCGGCTTGCCGCGCGCCAGGCGCAGCTCGGCCGCCTCGATGCCGTGATCCATGGAGTTGCGCACCAGGTGGGTCAGCGGATCGCCGATCTTCTCCACCACGGTCTTGTCCAGATCGGTGTCGGCGCCGCTGATCACCAGCCGGATGTCCTTGCCCAGGTCGGCGCTGACGTCGCGCACCACCCGCTGGAAGCGATTGAAGGTGGCACCGATCTCCACCATGCGCAGCGTCAGCGCCGAGTCGCGGACCTCCTCGACCAGGCGCGAGAGCCTTGCTGCGGCCTCCAGCAGCTCCGGATCGGCGGTGCGTTGGGCGATCAGGCTGGCGCCGGCGCTGGCGATGGTCAGCTCGCCGATCAGATTGATGTGCTGGTCGAGCTTCTCCGCATTGACCCGGATTTGCCCCGATTCGGCGGCCTTGTTGTCCTTGACCTGCTTCTGCTTGTCGAGTGCAGCTTCGACCACCCGCGGCTGCACCAGCTTCTGCTCGACCAGGACTTCGCCGATCGGGTTGCTCGCATCGTCGCGCGAGGCGGCCTGCCTGGCAAGCGCCAGATCGAGTTCGGCTTGGGTCAGGGTGCCGCAGCGGACCAGGATCTCACCCAGGCGCAGCTCGCTTTGCGGCAGATCATCGATCAGCCGCAGGTACTCGGCGACCTTGCTGTGCGGCGGCAGGATGCGAATGCGCGCGTCGTCGCGGACGAACTCGAAGGCGCTCTCGATGGTGGCCTTGTCGGCGTCGCTCGAGAAACCGATTTCGTAACCGAGGTAGCTGCTCTCGGGATCGAGCGCCGACAGGGAGGGTACGGTATCGACCAGGGTGACGATATTCACGATCTTGCCGAAGGTCCCCAGGTAGCGGATCAGGGACAGCGGATCCATGCCGTTGCGCAGCAGGTCGGGGCCGAAGCGCAGCGAAATGTGCCAATGGTCGGTGTCTACGCCGTCGCCGGCTTCCGTTTCCAGCTCGGCCTCGGGCGCCGCCACCGCCGTCACCGCCGCGCCGCGCTGCGGCGGGCCGAGGTAGCGGCTAAGCTTGCTCACCAGTTCGACGCTGACGCGGTTGGTCTCCGCATCCGGCGTCCTGCCCTCGACGATCTGGGTGACAAAGACACCGAGATGGTCGCAGACGGCGAGGAAGATGACCACCAGTTCGGAGTCGATGCGCAGCTTGCCGGCGCGCACCAGATCGAGCACGCTCTCCGCCACGTGGGTGAACTCGACCACGTGACACAGCCCGAACAGGCCGGCCGAACCCTTGATGGTGTGGGCGGCGCGGAAGATGGCGTTGATCGTGTCCGCGTCTTCGGGGCTCTGCTCGACGCGCAGCAGCGCTTCTTCCATGTGCTCGAGCAGTTCACGCGCTTCGATGATGAAGGTGTGGAGGGCGTCGTCCAGGTTCATGGTCTTTTCCTCAGCTCTGCGATTGGATGAGCACCGGATCGCCGAGATGGCCGGTGAGCTTGCACAGTTCGAGCGCATAGAACACCGCCGCGCTGTGATTGGTGAAGCGCAGCAGCTTGCCCTGCGCGCTCGCTTCGCGCTTCGCCGCCACCAGCAATTGCATGCCGGCGCTGTCGATCTCGCTCACCTGGGACAGATCGACGTCCAGTTCGCTCGCCTCGGCGAGGGCTGCGAGCAGTTGCCGGCGCAGCTCAGCGGCGGCGGCGATGGTCATCTCGCCGAGGATGTCGATGCGGTTTGGCAGGGCGTTCATGGCACCATCCTCAGGGAAGAAGCCGCGCGCGCGCGGCGCAGATTGAGCACGAAGACTTCGTGACCGTCGGTGATCTTGCGCGAGAATTCGATCTCGACGGCGAAGCGGCGACCGTCGCTGTCCATCGCTTCGAAGCTCTGCCATTGGGCGCCGCTGCAGCAGCGGGCGAGTTGCCGGGCGTAATCCCCCGGCACGCCCTCTTCGCCGCGAAGTCCGACGATGAACTCGGCGATCTGCCTGCCGATCAGGCGGAACTGGCTGCCGCCGAACAGCGTCTCCCCCGCCACGCCGCAGCCGCAGACCCTGCCGGCGCCATCGAGCACGAACACGAAGTCGCTGTCCCTGCTGCCGGCAGCTGCCGCGGCCGGCTCCTCGTCGCTGTGCGCCGAGCTACCCGACCGCTGCTCTGAGGCGTCCTGCTCAGCCATGATGCAGATCCATTGCGCGATTGACGACGCCATAGTAGGAAGCCCCGGCGGCCGGCGCTATCGGGTCGACACCTGAGTTGCGACGGCGGAAACACCTGAGTCGGTGGGGGGGAAACACCTGAGTCGACGACCGCGCGCGACCTCCAGCGTCGCGGCGGGGGGCTGCTGACTATGACTTGCCCGGAGCGATCATGCCGGCGCGCAGCGCGTAGCGCACCAGGCCGGCGACGTCGTGGATGTCCAACTGTTTCATCAATTGGCTGCGATGGGTCTCTGCCGTCTTCACCGAGAGACCGAGACTGCGCGCGATCTCCTTGGTGCTCAAGCCTTCGGCCACCAGCTGCAACACCTCGCGTTGGCGCGGCGTCAGATGCCCCGGCGCCGGCTCGTCGCTGCGCAGGCGTTGCACGTAGTCGGTGAGCACGCCGCGGGTGACGGCGGGGCTGAGATAGGTGCCGCCGCCGCGGATCGCCGCGATCGCCAGATCGAGTTCCAGCGGTGCCGCGTCCTTGAGCAGGTAAC
>JAHFRE010000300.1 GCA_023258955.1 Sterolibacterium sp. | reverse complement strand
GTTCCCCCGAGGAAGAACTGCTCAGCAGGATGTTCGCCGAGGTGCTGGGACTCGAACGGGTCAGCATCGACGACGGCTTCTTCGCCCTCGGCGGCGACAGCATCATGTCGATCCAGCTGGTCAGTCGGCTGCGTCGGGAGGGACTGCAGCTGACGCCGCGCGACGTGTTCGAGCAGCAGACGGTGGCGGCGTTGTCGCTGATCGTGCGCCGAACCGACGCCGTGGACGCGCCGCGATCCAGCGCCGCGGCTGCCGTCGGCGAGCTGCCGATGACGCCGATCTTCCACTGGTTCGTCGAGCGCTGCGCTGCGGCGCGCAGGTTTCAGCAGTCGATGCTGGTGGAGTTGCCGCAGCAGCTGAGCGAGGCGGCTTTGCTGCAGGCGCTGCAGACGCTGATCGATACCCACGATGCCTTGCGCCTGCGCCTGGACGCGCAGGGCGTGCGCATCGAAGCCCGTGGCGCGCTGCTGGCGCCCGCCTGTCTGTCTGTCGTCAGCGAGCTCGACGAAGCCAGCGTGCGCGCAGCCGAGGATCGCCTCGACCCGCGGCAGGGGCGGGTGCTTCAGGCGCTGCGCTGCGGCAGCCGACTGCTGCTGATGATCCACCACCTGGCGGTCGACGGCGTCTCGTGGCGGATTCTGATCCCCGATCTGCTGGCCGCCGTGGACGCTGCCGCGGCCGGCAGGGCGCCGCTGCTCGAGCCGGTGGGCACGCCGTTTCGTGCCTGGGCCGAGCACCTCGCCGCACGGGCGCGCAGCGCTTCGATCCTGGGCGAGCTGCCGGCCTGGGAGGCCATCCTCGACGGCGCCGGACAGCTGCTGCCCGGGGCGGTGCTCGATCCGTCGCGCGATACGGTGGCCGACGCCGGCCAGCTCACCGTGTCGGTCCGCCCCGAGATCACCGCGGCCCTGCTGACCAGCGTTGCCGCCGCCTTTCATGCGCAGATCGACGATGTGCTGCTCACCGCGCTGGCGGTGGCCATCGCTGCGCGGCGGGCAGGGCCGGTATTGATCGAGCTCGAAGGTCATGGCCGCGAGGTGTCGGATGCGGACCTCGATCTGTCGCGCACTGTCGGGTGGTTCACCAGCATCTATCCCGTCGCCCTCGATGCCGGAGGCGAGGTCGGCGGGCGTGCGCTGAAGCGGGTCAAGGAACAGTTGCGGGCGGTGCCGGGGGATGGCCTCGGCTTCGGCCTGTTGCGCTACATGAATGCCGAGACCGGCGTGCGCCTCGCCGCCCGCTCCTCGGCGCAGATCGGCTTCAACTACTTCGGCCGCTTCAGCGCCGGTGATTCCGGCGGTGCTGCGCTCGGCGGTGGCGCCGATGCGTCGATGCCGCTGGCGCATTTGCTCGACATCAATGCGATGACCCGCGACGGGCCGGACGGACCGACGCTCAGCGCAACCTGGACCTGGGCCGCTGCGCACCTGTCTGCGGTCGAGGTGCAGGCGCTGGCGGAAGCCTGGTGCGGTGCGCTCGAAGCGCTCGCCGCCGAGGTCGCGGCCGGCGCCGGCGGCCACACGCCGTCCGACTTTCCGCTGCTCGAGTTGTCGCAATCGGCGATCGAGCGCATCGAGGCGGCACATCCCGGGCTCGAAGACATCCTGCCGCTGTCGCCGCTGCAGGAGGGGCTGGTATTCCACGCGCTCTACGACGACCTGGCGCCGGACGTCTACACCGTCCAGGTCTGCGTCGAGCTCGATGGTCCGCTCGACCGGCCGCGCCTGCGAGCGGCGGCGCGGGCGCTGCTGCAGCGCCACCCCAACCTGCGGGCGGCGATCCACCACGAAGGCCTGGAGCGGCCGCTGCAGGTGATCGCAGGGGAGGTCGAACTGCCCTGGCGCGAGCTCGAGGTCAGCGGCGATCCCGATGCGGCGCTGGCAGCGGAGTATGGGCAGCGCTTCGCGCTGGGCGAGCCGCCGCTGCTGCGCCTGGCCCTGCTCGGCCTGGCGCAGGACCGCCATCTGCTCGCGCTGACCAACCATCACCTGCTGCTGGACGGTTGGTCGATGCCGATTTTCTTCGGTGAGTTGCTGGCGCTCTATCGCAGCAGCGGCGACGACAGCGCGCTGCCGCGGGTGCGCCCCTACAAGGACTATCTGCGCTGGCTGGCGCAGCAGGACGACCAGGCTGCCGTGGCCGCCTGGCGCGACTACCTCGCCGATCTTGACGGACCCACCCATCTGGCAGCGGCGCAGGGGGCGCTCGCCGCGGCGGGGCTGCCGCAGAACTGTTGCCACGCGCTGTCGGAGCAGCTGACGGCTCGCTTGCAGGCCTTTGCCCGGGCCAGCGGACTGACCGTAAACACCATGGTGCAGGGCCTGTGGGCGGTGCTGCTGGCCCGCCTCACCGGGCGCGACGATGTCGTCTTCGGTGTCACGACCTCGGGCCGACCGGCGGAGCTCGCCGGAATCGAGCAGATGCTCGGGCTGTTCATCAACGCCTTGCCCTTGCGCGTGCGTCTCGATCGCGACGAGCCGCTGGCCGCTGTGCTGGCGCGCATCCAGCAGAGCCAGGCGCGGATGATGTCTTTCCAGCACGTCGGCTTGGGCAGGATTCAGCGGCTGGCCGGCGTGGCGCAGATGTTCGACACCCTGCTGGTGTATGAGAACTATCCGCTGGAGCACACGGCATTCACCGCGCCAAGCCTGGAGTTGCGCATGAGTGCGGCGCAAGGACGCGACGCGGTGCACTTCCCACTGAGCCTGCTGGCAGTGCCGGGCGAGCGCTTGAGTCTGCGCCTGCGCTACGACCCCGCCCTGTTCTCGCCCGGGCGGGTGCAGGCGATGATGGACCAGATCGAGGCGCTGGCGCAACAGCTGGTCGACCATCCTGAGGCGAGCCATCGCGACTATTCGCTGCTCAGCGCTGCTGCGGCTGCGCTCCTTCCCGATCCGCGGGCGCCGCTCGCCGAACCGGACTTCGAGCCGGTGACAGCGACCATCGCCCGCTTGGCGGCGCGCACAGGCGGACGCGAGGCCCTGTCCTGGGCCGGACGCTCGTGGACCTACGCCGAGCTGCTGCGGCGTGCGCAGCAGATAGCGCAGCGACTTCTGGCCGGGGACCTGCAGCGCGGCGAGGTGGTCGGCATCGAGGGCCGCCGCTCGTTCGAAACCGTGGCGGCGCTGCTCGGCGTGATGCTGGCCGGCGGCGTGGTGTTGACGCTCGATCCCAATCTGCCGCGACAGCGGCGCGAGCTGATGCTCGGCATGTGCCGGGTGCGCGTCGTTCTGGGCGAAGAGCCATTGGACGCGACCAAGGAGATCCGACCGCTGCCGCGTCTCGCGCCGGAGGATGCCGCCTACGTCTTCTTCACCTCCGGGTCGACCGGCGTGCCCAAAGGCGTGCTCGGTTGTCACAAGGGCCTGGCGCATTTCATCCAATGGGAGGGCGATCAATTCGAGGTCGGTCCCGGGGATCGCGTCGCCCAGCTCATCCATCTCTCCTTCGATCCGATGCTGCGCGACATCTTCCTGCCGCTGACCCGCGGTGCGACGCTCTGCCTGCCGCAGCGGCAGGACGAGACCGGCGGCGAGCAGCTGCTCGCCTGGATGCAGCGGGAAGGGATCAGCTTCATCCACGCCGTTCCCTCGCTGGCGCGCTGGTGGTTGAGCACCATGCCGGCGGGCCAGGGGCTGCCGACGCTTCGCTGGACCCTGTTCGCCGGCGAGCCGCTGCTGGGCGAGTTGGTGCAGCGCTGGCGCGCGGCCCTGTCGCCGCTGGCGGGCGTGGCTAACCTTTACGGCCCGACCGAGACCACGCTGGCCAAGTGCGCCTACTGCGTTCCGCTCGACCCGGAGCCGGGCTTGCAGCCGGTCGGTTGGCCTCTGCCGCAAACCCAGGCGCTGGTGGTCTCAGCGGCCGGCAGGCTGTGCGGCATCGGTGAACTGGGCGAGGTCGTGCTGCGCACGCCGTTCAAGTCCCTCGGTTACATCAGCGCCGCGGGCGAGCTGCAGCGGCCCTGGCGTCCCAACCCCTTTGTCGCCGACGATGCCGTGTACTACAGCGGCGACGCCGGACGCTATCTCGCCGACGGTGCGCTGGAGATCGTCGGTCGGGTAGACGATCAGGTGAAGATACGCGGCGTGCGCATCGACCCGAACGAGGTCGCGGCGGTGTTTTTGGCGCATCCCCGCGTCGCCGAATGCGTGGTGCTGGCGCTCGGTTCGGCGAGCGAGAAGCGGCTCTTGGCCTACGTCGTGACTCAGGAGCCGGTGCGCGCCCTGATCGCCTACGCCGCCGAGCGACTGCCCGAGGCCATGGTGCCGGCGAGCATCGTCGTCCTCGCGGCGATGCCGCT
>JAHFRE010000009.1:30167-50152 GCA_023258955.1 Sterolibacterium sp. | reverse complement strand
GGTCAACCGCGCCCGCTTCATCCGCCGCTTCAAGAGCCAGATCGGCAAGGCGGTGCGCGACGCGATCAGCCGACGCGGCATCGCCGACATCGACCAGGGCGAGAAGATCGGCATCCCCGCCGGCGACATTTCCGAACCGCATTTCCGCCACGGCCACGGCGGCATTCGCCAGGACGTGCTGCCGGGCAACGATCGCTACCAGACCGGCGACGAAATGCAGCGCTCCAGCGGTGGCGGTGGCGCCAGCGGCCAGCAGGCCAGCGATGAAGGCGGCGGCGAAGACGACTTCGCCTTCACCCTGTCACGCGAAGAGTTCCTCAACATCTTCTTCGAGGACCTGGAACTGCCCAAGCTGCTCAAGACCCAGCTCTCGTG
Source organism: Sterolibacterium sp. (assembly GCA_023258955.1). Taxonomy (GTDB): domain Bacteria; phylum Pseudomonadota; class Gammaproteobacteria; order Burkholderiales; family Rhodocyclaceae; genus CAIYYX01. The sequence continues at coordinate 49,777 of JAHFRE010000009.1, read as the reverse complement.
CATCGACGAATTCAAGCGGGTGCGCGCCGGCTACACCAGCAGCGGAGTACCGACCAACATCAACATCGTGCGCTCGATGCGCGGCGCTGCCGGTCGCCGCATCGCCGCCAGCGCGCCCTACCGCAGGACCTTGCGCCTGCTGCGCGAAGAACTGGAGCGCCTCGAAGCCTGCGGCGACGGCGACGGGCAGCGGGCGCGCGAACTGCGCCGCGAAATCGCGCGGGTGCAACGGCGGCTGGAGCGCGTTCCCTTCATCGACACCTTCGATCTGCGCTTCAACAACCGCATCCGCATCCAGACGCCATCGACGCGGGCGGTGATGTTCTGCCTGATGGACGTTTCCGGGTCGATGGACGAACAGAAGAAACACGCCGCCAAGCGCTTCTTCATGCTGCTCTATTTGTTCCTGACGCGCACCTACAAGCACATCGACATCGTCTTCATCCGCCACCATACCCAGGCGCTCGAGGTCGACGAGCAGGAGTTCTTCCAGTCGCGCGAGACCGGCGGCACGATCGTCTCCAGCGCGTTGCAGTTGATGCACGAGATCATCGTCGCGCGCTACGCCTCCTCCGCCTGGAACATCTACGGCGCCCAGGCCTCGGACGGCGAGAACTGGGATCCCGACTCGCCGCGCTGCGGCGAACTGCTGACCGCGACCATCCTGCCCTGCCTGCAGTACTACGCCTACATCGAGATCAGCAGCAGCGAGCCGCAGAACCTGTGGCACGAATACGAGCGGGTGCGCGCAGCCAATCCGGCGCGCTTCGCTATGCAGCGCATCGCCGAGCTGCGGGACATCTATCCGGTGTTCCGCGAACTGTTTCGTAAGCAACTGGGCTGAGCGTCGTGAGCAAGCGCCGCGGCAAGCCGCTCTCCACCCAGTCGGAATGGACGCCGGATCTGCTGCAGCGCTACGACCAGGAAATCGGCCGGGTCGCGCGCCACTACGGCCTCGACTGCTATCCGCACTTTCTCGAGATCATCACCGCCGAGCAGATGATGGACGCCTACGCCTCGATCGGCATGCCCGTCAATTACCACCACTGGTCCTTCGGCAAGCACTTCCTCGCCACCGAGAGCGGCTATCGGCGCGGCCAAATGGGGCTGGCCTACGAGATCGTGATCAACTCCGATCCCTGCATCGCCTACCTGATGGAAGAGAACACGATGACCATGCAGGCCCTGGTCATCGCCCACGCCGCCTACGGCCACAATTCTTTCTTCAAGGGCAACTATCTGTTTCGCACCTGGACCGCCGCCGCCTCGATCATCGACTACATGGTGTTCGCGCGCGGCTACATCGCCGAATGCGAGGAGCGCCACGGTGAGGAAGAGGTCGAGCGCCTGCTCGACGCCTGCCACGCCCTGCTCAGCGTCGGGGTCGACCGCTACCGCAGGCCGCCGCGACTGACCCTGGCAAAGGAAAAAGAGCGCCTGCGCGAGCGCGGCGAATACCTGCAGTCGCAGGTCAACGAGCTATGGCGCACCCTGCCCGCGCGCAGCCCGCAAAAGGGCGAGGCGCCGGCGCAGCGTTTCCCCAAGGAGCCGGAAGAGAATCTGCTCTACTTCTTCGAGAAGAACGCGCCACTGCTCGAACCTTGGCAGCGAGAGATCATTCGCATCGTGCGCAAGATCGGCCAATACTTCCTGCCGCAGCGGCAGACCCAACTGATGAATGAGGGCTGGGCCTGCTTTTGGCACTACTCCATCATCAACCACCTCTACGACGAGGATCTGCTCGCCGACGGCTTCATGATCGAGTTCCTGCAAGCGCACACCAACGTCGTTGGCCAGCCCGCCTACAGCAATCCCCACTACAACGGCATCAATCCCTACGCCCTGGGCTTCGCCATGTGGCGCGATCTGCGCCGCATCTGCGAAACGCCGAGCGAGGAAGACCGGGAGTGGTTTCCCGAGCTCGCCGGCAGTCCCTGGCTGGCGACGCTCGACTTCGCCATGCGCAACTTCAAGGACGAGAGCTTCATCGCGCAGTACCTGTCGCCGAAGCTGATGCGCGACTTTCATCTGTTCGCCGTGCTCGACGACGACCAGCGCCACAAGCTGCGGGTGGACGCCATCCACGACGAACAGGGCTACCGGGCGCTGCGGCAGCTGCTCTCTGACCAGTACAACCTGGGCAGCCGCGAACCCAACATCCAGGTATGGGACGTCGATCTCAAGGGCGACCGCGCGCTGACGCTGCGCCATTTCGTGTACAAGCGGCGACCGCTCGGCGCCAGCTATGAGCAGGTGTTGACCCACGTCGCCAGGCTGTGGGGATTTCCGGTGCGACTGGAAGAGCAGGACGAGACCGGCGCGGTGCAGACGGTCAAGGAGATCGTGGTCGACCGCCGCGCCGGCCGATGATCGGTGCCGGCCGCAGCATCAGACCAGTCGTCCGAGTTTGAGGGCGACCTCGCGCAGCCGCAGCGCAATATCGCTGCTGTCGCCGACGATGGCGCTGGTGCGCTCATTGGCGCGTTGTGCCAAGGAGTACAGATTCGCTTCCTGTTGCTCGCTGAGCCCGAGGCCGACGAAGGCGCGGGTCAGCTCGTCGAGATACGCCGCACCGAGGGTCAACAGGCGCAAGCGATGATCGGTCTGCTCTTTGTCGATCAGGTCCAGCGCACCAGTCAATTCTCCGGCGCAGGTGACGATCGCCTGGGCCTGCGAGCGGCGCTCGGTTTCGGCCATCAGGGCGACCATCCGTGCATCGACACCTTCGGCCAACGCCGCCAAATGGTCACGCAGGCGGCCAACGCGATCCTCGTCATCGGGAAGATTGAGAATGACAAAGGTGACGTGCGGATAGTTGATCGCCATCTGCGAGCGGAAGCGGAAGATGCGCTCCATCGATTGCGCGTGCCTGAGCACAGAACGTTCAAGCGGGGTACAAATGCCCTGCGATGAGTAGGCCTTGCTCTTCTTGCCAGCACGAAGCTCGATCGTGCCGGCGAGGCCATACTCGGCCAGCGCACGCAGCAAGGTTGCGGCGAGATCGTCGCTGTCGGCGCAAGCGAACGAGTTGCGCAGGAACTGCAGCACCACCCCCAACTCGCCCATCGACGACAGAGCGGTAAACGCCGCTTGCCGGGCGAGTTGGATGTCGCTGGCAAACGAGGCCTGGCGCGCCATCAGGGTCCTGGCGACGTCGACCTTGGCGACGAGGTCGGCTGGCAGCATCGGCTTGACCACGTAGTCGCTGCCACCCGCGGCGTAGGCGGCTAGTCGTGTCTGAATATCGTCGTGCGCCGAGATGAAGATGACCTGGACGTGCTCATGGCCGAGTTCACGCAACATCCGGCAGGCTTCGATACCGTTCATTTCCGGCATTTCGATGTCGAGCAGGATGAGGTCCGGGTTCTCTCCCAGGCCGGCGATGAGATCCTTGCCGTTCTCAAATTCGCTGATGTCGTCCTGCGCATTGAGCAGGTGCTCGACCATGATCAGGCGTTGTCCAGGATCGTCGTCTGCGACAAATATCTTCATCTCGGTTGTTCTCCCCTCTAGCCGCCCAAGCCAAATTGGCCTGAATGAACGGCTGGAACAGGTTCGCCGCCTGCTCGGTCGCCATGCCGATCCCCTCGCCGGTGAAAGAAAGCACCAGTTCGGCTGCGCGATCATCGCTGCTCAAGGTGGCTCCGATAGCCACTGCCTGGATCGGAGCGATGATCATATTATTCGGCGCTAGCCTCACGCCCGCTCGATACGCTGGAACCTCCCCTGCAGCGCGGGCTCCCTGGCCAGCGATTGCGATCCGCTCAACTCCGGATTATATGGCGATCGATCGCCCGGGACCGGTATCATGCACGTCTGATGGGAAGGGCAATCTCCGCCTGGATCGCTGAGGGATAGTGCAACCGATGGCCAGCAGCATCGACAACGAAAATCCGCGGCAGACGCTGCCCGCCCACACCCCGGTGATGCAGCAGTATTCCAGTAAATCATCCTAAACGGCAGCGCCAGAGCGGAATGCGTCGGATTTGCTATCTAATGTTTTACCGAAGTTTCGATGAATTTCTGCATGGTGCTGGCGAGGGTTTCGGGTTACCCTTAGACAAAAAGCTGAGAGGAAACCAATGAAAGAACTATTGATCGTCCTGCTCGACATCGCCATTGGCGTCGCGCTCTACTTTATCCCGGCGATCGTCGCCAGCAAGCGCGACCACCAAAATGCGACCGCCATCGGGATTCTAAATCTATTGCTTGGGTGGACAATTATCGGATGGGTCGGCGCACTGGTTTGGGCGGTTTCCGGCCCCCGCGGCGGGGATCTGGTCGTTTGCTCAGAATGCAAAGAAATGATCGTCCGAGGCGCGAAGGTCTGCAAGCACTGCGGCGCGCGGTTTGATGAGGTCGAGGCAGAAGCATGATCCGGCTGGCCATCGCGGCCCTGATCGCCGCTCTGGCGCTACCAGGCCTCGCCGACGCCCGCATCCCCCGCAGCGCCGCCGCCAAGAATGCCTTTGAGCGCGCCAACCCCTGCCCGGCCACCGGTCAGCCTCGAGGACCGTGCCCAGGCTACATCGTTGATCACGTCAATCCGCTATGCAACGGTGGCGCGGATGCCCCGGCGAACATGCAATGGCAGACGACCGCCGAGGCGAAGGCGAAGGATCGAGAGGAACGTCGGATGTGCGCGCGGAAGTGATTTGACGACGACGACGCGCAGATAGCGCCGCGATCTCCCAACGAGCTGGCTAGGAAACGGCGCATCCACCCGCAGCCTTAGGCATTGCACCTGGTTGCGGAGGATGCCCGAGCGCATCAGGCCTCCCGCTTGACCAAATCATACTGCGCCAGTATGGTAATCCCGGCGTCAATGGCTTCCTTGTCCGGGAAATACTCGCATTTGACCGAGGCATGCTCGCCGGCAGCCACCCGCAACTCGAAACTGGCGACATGCTCCGGCAGGCCCAGCGCCTTCAATAGCTTAGCGTCAATCGACTTTCCGTATATCATTTCGCCCACAGTGTTCTCCTTGGGAGGGGTAGAAAATGTCAATGTGCCGCGAGTTTCACAGAGAGCCAGTCGACGGTTACCGTCAAGTCGAGCTACTCGGTGGCGGGATGTCACCACCGGCCCCTATTGTTCCCTGGTGCTCCCATCGCAACACGCCTGTAACGCGCCACCATGTGATGAATGTGCTTGGCGCTCATGAAATCCTGAAATGCAGCGGCGACCTCGATAAGTGCCAGGTGCCCCCGCATCTGAGGTGATCAGGTCGCTTTCGGCGGCCGTAGCACGCTGATCGCAGCCTGCACCACCGGCCATATCTGCTCGAACACGCCAGCGGCGGCCTGCTCCGTGGCGAGTGCGGCCTGAATCGTCGCCTTCGCCGTGGCCAGCCGGGCTCCTTGAGGACTGCCAGGCGGGAATAGCGCATCCATAGATGCCAGCACTTCCGGGATCATGGCGAAAATAGCAATGAGTGTTTTGACGATCAGTAGAGCTTGCGGCATTTGAGTTCCTTTCAAAATGTGCAGCGTGATCCAACAAAAATCCCGCTGACCAACTCGGCCACCGGGCAATCCTCTTGACGCGGGCCGTCAGGCTCCATCCCCGCCGGCTGGCAATTCGGGTTCAGGAGCAGATGCGCGACTGGCCGGCAGGCCCGCATCGACGTGGGTAGCAGCGTGCAGGATGGAGTTGCCAGCAGCGACGAGAGCAGCAACGCCAAAGGCAATCGCCTGGACCGTGGCGCTGTCGATGTTGATCTGGTAGCCCAGGCCATGCGCCACAGCAACGGCAGCGAGTAGGACGGCGGCGAGCTTGTTCCCGGCCTGCTGCCGGTCCCTCCAGACTTTGGCATTGGCCAGCTCCTTCCCTTGCCGAAATACGGTCATTGCGTCGGTGATCAGCATTAGTCATCCCTCCCTGATTCGTTCGCCAAGAGTTCTCCCGTTGTCCGGTAGCGCTTGCGATAACGTATCGCCAGCCTTCGGCCCATCATCAGGGCGAACCTTCGGCCTGAATACGCCCCGGGTGGTCCCTCGGTAATCGCTCTCCCCCTTCACGTCGTACATCGAGAACGGGAGCTGGTCTGTGTGCTGAACGCTCATATCCGCGATTCCCTTAAGAATGGCCGAGCAGTCCCAGTAATGAAATGCGCCGCAGTCCTTTGGATATGCCAGGCCATGTCCGCATGGGCAAAGACTTGTGGCCGAGTAGTACAGCTCGTCATCGGTGAAGATCGCGCCACCCTTCATTCGTTGATCGAACGCTTCCTGACGTTGCTTGTGGAATTCGTTGATGATCTGCTCGGCATCCTTGCGCTGCGCAACCGCCGCCTCATACTGTTCCTGCGTGATCACTTGTCGTCTCCCGGCTTGGTCAGCGTCGTGTGGAACACACCCAGGCCCACCAGCGCGGCGCTGATGAAGCTGACGAACGGCTCGGCAGGCGTCATGCCAGACACCACCAGGCCGCCCCAGGCGACAAACAACACGCCGGCCATTACCACCTTCGTCTGATCGTTCATTCGTCTCTCCTCGCGCGGAGTGCGCTTTCAAGGATGTCGTTACCGAACACAGTACCTTTGCTCCATTCTTCCGCAGCCTCTGCTATACGGAGCAGGGCAGCGTTTTCGGCGCGAAGGGGATTGTCAAACGCAATGATGTGATCGCGGAGATAGTCGTATCCGTCGCAACTCTTGGCGACGGCTTTTACTTCACCATCGACTAGCACCAGCGCGTCACCGTTGTGGTTGCGACTAAAAGTGATCAGCATTCTCCATCTCTCCAATCGTCAAACCACTTTGCGGCCACATAGCCGATGAAGCTGACCGCGCCGAGAATGCCAAGAGCGACCAGGCAACAAACAAACAGATGGATGGCGTCGGCGCTCACGTGAGCCCCTGCGTGTAATTCACCGGCCCGACGCCAAAGTGAGCCGTCAGTACCTGCCCCTGCGGCCCATCCGGCACGAAGGCCACGTGCAGCCAGTCGCCCTCCTGGATCAATTTGGAGAATCGGACATCCGCCTGGCGCGCGATCAACGCCTCGGCGATCTGGCGAGGAGTGCCGAACGCAGGGCAGATGATGTCGGCGGCCAGGCCTAGCGTGTGCTCGCTGGGTGGGTGGAGTCTTCCGCCGACGCCAGCATTGACGGCCGGGCATCGGTAGCCGCTGTCGACATGAATGGGCATGGCCAGAACAGCGCGCACCCTCTCAAGCCCCGACGCGAGCAATGCAAGGTTTGGGAGTAGGTTTGCGGGAGGGGTATTGTCGATTCCGGCGCGGATCGCATAGCTGCTCCGGGTCAGTTCTTCGTAGGTGAAGTGTTCGGAGAGGTCCATCACTGCACATCCCCGCTCCGCCTGCCCGCATGGTTGATGTCGCAGCGTGTCTCAATGATCGTGATTCGCTCCGCGTGATCATTCAGGCGCGTGTGCAACTTTTCAGCGAGCGCACCGAGTTGCTCGGGCAGCTTGTCCAGCTTCCCATTCATCCCTATGCCGATCCAGCCAAGGACGGCAGTCAGGATGCCGACTACGCCGATCAATATCTGAGTTTCGTTCATCATCGAACCCTTAGTGACAGTTGAGCGTGCCAGTTGTCGTCGTGGTGCAGATCGTTCCTGGCGGTATCTGCGCTGGCGGCGTCGTGGTATTCGTCGTCGTCACCGGCGCTGTCGTGGTACTCGTCGTCGTGGTCTGAGGTGCCGAGCTAGTGCCGCTACCGACGACTGAATTCGCGCCGGTCGTCGTCGCCACGTTCGCCTGATTCGCATTCGACACATTCGCCGAGTTCGCCTGATTGGCTTGATTGGCATTCGAGACGTTGGCTTGATTCGCCTGATTCGCGCTGGCGTGGCTATCCGTACTGGTGCTCGTCGTCGTGGTCGTTATAACCGGACCTCGCCCGCTGGCGATGTTGTCAGACATGCGCTCGACCCCATTGATCGCCTTCACCCCAAGAACGACCGGGGCAGCGACTTTGGCGATCTCCACGGTCCCATCCTTGACGATGGCAAGCCCCTCAATGAAGTCGCTACGTTGCAACGGCGCTTCCTTGTACTCGGCTTGCTTCTCAGGCGCCCAAACCTCGAGCGATTCAACGCCACTCATGGAGATGGTCTGACCGGGTATACCTTTGATGCGAAGCAGCGGCTGGCGAAGCGCCGCCTGCGCGTTGTAGAACTTGATCTGGTTGTCCGTGCTGGCCGCGTTCGCCGTGCTTGCTGCGGTCATCTTCTCGGCCTGCGTCGCGCAACCGGCAATAGCCAGGCACAGCGCAGCGATCAATATCATTCTCATGGTGTTACCTCTCTCAGAGTTGAGCCGGTGAAAAGCTTGTAATCGATGACCGCCGATGGCGTTGCCCGGCACTTGAGGCCCAGCAGCGTCGTGACGAGTTCGGCGCATTCGATCTTTCCGTCATTCGGATTGTTTTCGCCGAAGAACCCGCGCACGGCCTCAAGCTGGCTGTATGTGATGTCCTCTTTGCCGACCCATGACAGTCCCAGCTCAAGTTGCTCGTCGGTCAGCCCATTGCCGGTGACGTGGTAGCACGGCAGCAGATTCGACAACGGCACCAGGCGCACATGCGGCGTCACAGCTTCGAGCACCCACACCCGGCCGCCGAGAACGATAGCAACGCCGACATGGGAATACTCGGAGCGCTGGGCCAGGCGAACGATCTGGCACTTGATGTCGTACCACGAGCCCCACGGGCGATGCGTCCAGCCTAGAACATCGCCAGATGCGATTTGGTTGCGGAGGTCGGCGTATTTCACAGCGCCGCCGCCTGAATGAATAGCTGATCCAACTGCGCGCTGCTCAGCCCGAGCGCCGTCGCCAGATTGATCAGCAGCGGCCGATGGCGGTCGAACTCCAGCGATTCGTCCCACTCGATCTGGGCGAGGCCGCGTTGAGTTGCATCCGGTATCGCATCGAGCGCCGGCTGAACGTGCGAGAGCAGTCCGGCGAGCAGCAGCGCTTGCTTGGCCTGGCGACGGGTGACGCTGGATGGAACGCCCGGCGCTGGCGGTGTCGGCTTCGTGAACGTCGCGCCATCCCATGAATCACCAATCGCGCCGCCCTGCTCCGCATCGATCAGGTTCGGAAGAGCGTCGAGTGAATCGACGAGGATAGTATTTGTGACCTTGCCGCCTTCGATAACGTGCGCTCTCACAATGTAGCCTCCATGGGGGTTTCAGCGCCGCCATCGCGCGAACGAATGACCAGCGACGGATGCCATTCGCCGCAATATCCCTCGGCGAGCATCGGCGGGAAGACAGAGAATGTCGGGCCGTTGATGGGACACAGAACAGCGGGTGGGTATCGACGGCAGATGCCTTCGCTATCGGTTCGAGCCATGAAATATTTGCAGGTCGCGCAGTTCATCACACGATCCCCCATACGTTCATCTGGCCTGCGCCGCCGTTGCCGCCGTTGCCGCCAGTAGTGGTCCCGACGCCGCCGCCGCCACCACCACCGCCGGGGAAACCGCCAGTACCGCCGTTGCCGCCAGCCCCAGCATTATTTCCGCCGCCACCATAGCCTCCGGAACCCGATCCAGTGACCGCGCTTGTGGTGCCGTTCGCGCCGGTTCCGCCGCCCGATGCACCGCCGCCTTGGAATGTAGTGCCTGCGGTAAACACTCCGCACGCGCCGCCAATCCCGCCTTGATTGTTCGCGGTGCCGCCACCGCCGCCGCCCGCTGGTCCGTACACAGAGCTACCGCCCTGGCTGGCTTGCCCGCCGCTTCCACCACCACCGCCGCCGCCCCAAACAGTGGCTCCAGCGTAGGATGCAGGCCCGGAAACACCACCAGCTGCGCCAGTTCCTCCGCCAGGCCCTACTTCATACACATCTGCTTGTAAGTTTGTAGGAACCTTTGTAGGCCCTCCACCCTGACTCCATGAACCATTTGATGCCGATGGCGTAGCCCCGGAAATACCACCGCCAGGGCCTCCTCCTGTCGCGGACCCAGACGGAGAGTTACCGCCGGCACCCCCATAGGCGTACACCTGCGTACCCCAAGACGTTGTGCCACCGGCAGTACCAGGCGCACCACCAGCCCCGAATGCGCCAACCGTTGCTGTTAGCGTTGTGCCAGCCGACAATGCAGGAACGATCTGACGATTTCGAGCACCGCCACCGCCTGCGCCACCACCGCTGCTTGTCGAGACGCCGCCATTTGCCCCACCACCACCACCGCCCCACATATCGAGCCCGATCAGGGTGTATCCCGGCGGCGTCGTGAATGTGATCGTAGAGGTCAGCGTCATCACGAACGGATGAATGACCGTCGAGAAGAACGCTGAGCCGGTACAGACGATCAAGCGGCACTCGTTCGGGTACATCTTGAAGGTCGTCAGGCCGTCGATCTGCTCGGTACTATTCGGGTCAAGCGTGACTTCCCCGGTGCCGCTGTTCTTATAGAAGCATGACCATCCATTCCCAAGCGTCGCGGCTGCGGTCAGCGTCTGAGTAAAGGTCGACGCTCCGGTTACTTCGATCAACGTTCCATTGTCACCGCCGGCAAGGATAGTGTTTGACGTCCTGGTAGAACGCGTGATTGCAATTGCGCCGATAGCGCCCTGATCGCCTTTGTTCGCCACCGGAGAAAACGCCAGCAGGAGCGACTCACCGGCAGCGAACGGGCTCGATGCGCTGCTCGTCACAGGCGTAACCGTCAAATTCTTGTATCCGCTCGGCGATGCCAGGGCGGTCACGGCAAAGACAATCCATTTTGTCCCGTCCGAAACTTTCGACAGCTTCAGGTAGCCCTTAATCGAACTGGTGCTGTCGTCAAACGTATCGATGACGCCGGTCCAATCGTTACCAGCGCTGTCGAGCGGGTCGACACGAACCACCGTCGAACTCGCTTGAGTCGCGCTGCTGAGCCGTAGCCCCCCAGCGCCGGGGTCACCGTCTGTCGTGGTCGCGTCGAAGCTGTATTGAATGCTGAACGCGCCACCACCAGCGACGGCAGTCATCGCCGCGGCCAGCGCGTTTGCCTGCGCTGACCAGGTGTTGAGCTTCGATAGCGTGTCATCCATCTTCGCGTCGAAGTTGGTAGGATCAGCGGTGCTCGGCGGGTCAAATGTGACAGTGATTGACATGGTTAGAATCCCTCAATTTCAAGCGATATTTCTGCCTGCGTTGGCAGTTCGGCATTGATCGAAAACCGACGATAAAACCCGGCATTGAGCAGCGCGTCGAAGTAGCCATCGGTGTCATCGTCAAGCCCTGACCACACGGCCGGAATACCGTTCAATAGCTTCTTCGCGGCTCGAATTCGGTCGAGTTTTATCTTGTCAACTTTCAACTTGAAGCTGTTTTGCGGAACGGTGCGCCGCTGCGTCATCGTCGCAATATTCCCGGCAAAGTCCCGATTGATCTCGGAGAAATTCAAGTCGTCTGCGTCCGCGCCGTACTGCGCCGCGCCGATGTATTCATAGTTACCGATAGCGAACGCGCCGCATGAAACATTTCCCGTCGTCGCGTTGAGCGTCACGGTGATGACCGCGTCAACATAGGGCGGCAGGTTGAACCGGATCAACTTCTCGCGCGTGCTGAATGTGCCGAAGCAATATTCGTAGGCTCGCGTCGTGCTCCGCGTGTTTAGATCAACTGTTTCGCTAAAGACCGTCCCGCCCCCGAGCACGCTGGTTACGGAGATCACCGCCTGATTCGCAACCATGCGACCGAGGTAAAGACTATTGACGCGCACGCCTGGTGTGATGACACGAGTCATCGTTGTCGGCACGGTTGTCTGCGCGTCACTCGTCAGATCAAACTCTGCCCACTTGTTCGTCTTGCCCACTGGGAACCATTTCGTCGCGTCGGTCACTGCGTTTCCGGCGTTCCCAGCGATCAGCGACGAATAGACCATGTGCGTTGCGGCGACTTGGACTGTGTCACCCAGCCCATACGTAGTTCCGCCTGCGTACTCGGCGTAGACGTTGCCGCGACTCTTCCACCACGTCGGCGACGATGCCGGCGTGTGCCCGGCGTTACCGTTCTGCAGCGACTCATAGACAGCGAGCGCCTGGCCGATCGTGCCGACGTAGACCAGCGCCGCGAGCGCATACGTGGTGCCACCAACATACACGGCCGGCGTCGTCTCGATCACCGTGCTCGATAGCATTGCTGCGGTGATCGTCAGGGCAGGAACGACTCTCATGCCGCCACCGTCACATTCAGCGTTTTCCCATCGCTCGATACACGGCGCCAAAATTGCTCTTGTTTCTCCGTCACCACGGTCAACCGGCGAAGCTCCGATCTCATCTGGCGCATTTCCTCGGCGGCTTGGTCATCGTTCGCCGCCCGCTGCTTCGTCTGCACCCGCTCGCCTTCGTGCAAGATTGCTCGGTAATTATTGAACGGCACATAGTCGAGCCCGCCCGCATGCGAGCCGTTCGCCGTCCAGTTCGGCGCGCTGGCGGCGCCCACGGCGGCCATGGCGGTATGCAAAGCGATGATGGCGTCACGGACGCTGATCACGCTCGAATTGACCGTAACGAGTCCATTGACTGATGCGGTGAGCGCGTCGAGCTGTGCCTGGGCATCGGTTACCTGCTGATCGGCGATCCCGCCCAGCGACGCGACCTGATCCTGCACCGACGCGAATACGCGGGCGTAGTCCTGCTGCGTCGCACTCGTTGCCATGGCACCGGATAGCAGCGTCGAGACGGCGCTGGATAGTTGCCCCTGGCCGGATGTATCGCCGCCACGCAGCCGCGCCATCAGATCGTCAAACTGACGCTGCGCCTCGGCCTGCTTCTGCGTCGAGCTCAGCGCCGATGACGAACCGACCAGCAGCGAGTCGGCGAGTTGGTGCATCGAGGTCGAGAACGATTTCGCGTTACTGATCACGGTTTGCAGCGCCGATGATTCGCGCTGGTACGCAGCGTCGAGATCGCTCTGCGCCTTCGTCTGCGCGGCCTTCGCAGCAGTCAGCGCCTGGATCTGATCGAACAGCGCCTGATTCGAGCCGTCCAGCGCATCGCGCTGCCGCTTCAGCGCTTGAGCGTTCGTATCGAGCAGGTTGTTCAGCTGGGTTTGAAGCCCCGCGCGCTCTTGGGTGACGGCCTGCTGGCGCGCCTGCTCAGCTTGCTGAATGGCCTGGAGGACGGCCGCTTTCGCGTCCAACTGCTGCTGCTCGACAGTTGCTGCGGCCGCGGCACGATCTGCCGCGGCCTTGGCCGCCGCCTGCTGCGCGGTGACGGTTTGAATCTGGTCGAACAGCGGCTGATTCGCCGCATCGATGGTCGCACGCTGTTTGGCGAGCAGCTCGGCCGGCGTCATGGTCAGATTATCGAGTTGATCCTGCAGGGACTGGCGTTGCTGTGCCGTCGCCACTGCCGCTTGTGCCGCTGCTGCCGCCTGCGCTGTCTGCGATGCGGCCAGTTGATCGGCAGCGGTCTTTGCGGCCTGCGCTGCTTGCACCTGGTCGAATAGCGCCTGGTTAGAAGCGTCCAGGGCATCGCGCTGCTTGGCGAGCAGTTCCGTCGCCGTCATGGTCAGGTTGTCCAGCTGCGTCTGGAGCCCGACCCGCTCGCTGGCGATCTGCTGAGCCTTGGCGAGCGCGGCCTGGTCGGCGGCCTGTTGCGCTTGCTGTATGGCCTGCTGAGTCGCAGCCGCAGCCTGGGCGGCAGCTGCTGCGGCCTGTGATGCCGCCGCTTGCTGCGCCGCTGCTGCTTGGGCATCGGCTGCCGCCTGCGCCGCAGCCGCGTCCTTTGCAGTCTGAGCCGCTTGAATCTTATCGAACAAATCCTGATTTGCCGCGGCAATGGCGTTGCGCGCCTTATCCACCAGCTGGGCGGAGGTCATCGTCAGGTTGTCCAGCTGATCTTGCAACTGCTGGTGCTGGTCTGCTGCGGCTTGCTCGGACGCGGTCAGTTTGTCCTGCGCCGTCTTGGCTGCCTGGGCCGCTTGAACCTGATCCCATAGCGTCTGGTTGCTGGCGTCGAGGGCGGCGCGCTGCTTATCCAGCAACTGCGCGCTGGTCATGGTCAGGTTGTCGAGTTGATCCTGGAGGCCCTGATGCTCGTTTGCAATGTCTGCCAGGCTGCGGCCAGTTGCCACAACTGCGGCCGTCGCCGTGCCGGATTGCTGCGCCAGGTTGTCGAGCTCGGTGCCCAGCGCCTGCCACTGCGCCAACTGGTCTGGCCCCATGCCAGCATCGATAGCGGCAACGAAATCGGTCTTAAACGTCTCGCCGCTGGTATGCAAGGCATCCGTCCCGGCCTTGACCTGGTCTTGCAGGATTTGCAGCGGCGTGCGGGTTTCGGTTAGGCCGTCGCGAACACTCTTGAGCGTGGCAGCGAAGGCCTCGGCGTTCTGGATGTCGGTCATTGACATCGAGTCGGCGTGCAGCCCATTGAACAGTTTGGAGAGGTAGGCCGGCAGATCGCTACCTTGGAGAGCGGCAAAGACCGCGCGCGCGGCGGCCAGCTGAACGGCAGCATCGCTGACGCCTGTCTCGCCCTGGGTAAAAGAAACGCCGCCGGCGCCGCCGGTCAGGCCGAAATTCGGGGATTGCCCATTCTTGCCGGTGTTGCCAGCGAAGGCGAAGGTCGTCTGCGCGGCGGCGATCCCCAGCTGCTTGGCGGCGGCCAGGTAGGCCGACTCCATCTGCTGCACCATCGCGTCGGTCTGCGAGTTGCTGCCGCCGTACTTCGACGACTGCGAGAGGATGGCGCCGGTCGAAGAATAGACGACGGTATTGTCGCCAGTGCTCGAGGTCGGCGTGCCGCCATTGCTGAGCAGCTTGTTGATGGCCAGAACGGCCAGGCCAGCGCCGCCGAGCAGGGTCGCGATCGAGCCGGCTGTCACTCCGGCAATAGCTGTGCTCGCCGCCTCGTAGAACGTCGAGCCGGCTGCGGTCATGTTCGAGAAAGCCGTAGCGGCAGAGCTAATATTGCCAATGGCGCTGCCAAGTGACGTAAATTCGAAGGAAGATGCTGCGCTCCCAATCGAACTAAGAGCGCTAACTCCAGTCCCGGCTGCAGCAGCAGTGCCGGCGGTAGTCAGCCCTACCGCGCCGACTATGGACACGACGATCTGCTGCGCGGCCATCTTGGCCAGCTGCTGCTCGATTGCTTTGATGAAGTCTGCGAAGCCCAACTTGCCGGTCATGAAGAACTTGGTGAGCAAGTCCTCCATACTGGTAAGCGCGGCATTCCAGAAGTTCTTCGCCTGAGTAGCCGCGTTAGTAGCGTTGTCGACGTAGTCTTGGAATGCCTGGTTTGTGCCGGTGACCCAAGTGCGTTCCTTGGCGATCTTGAAGGTGATGAGGTCGGTGACAATGCCCTTGCTACGCTCCGCCATCGCGGTCAAGTCAGAGATGACCTTATCGAATTCCTCGGTCCCTCCCCAACCCTTCGCGCCCATCAGCTCAGAGACCTTTTCGATCTCCAGGTCAAGCGCCTTGTCGATCACTGCCATCGCCTGAGTAATCGCCCTTTCTTGCGGCGTCATGTCGATTTCTGCGATGCCAGTCTTCAGTGCCTTTATGGTCTCCTCCTGCTTGACCGCATACATATCCACCGATTTGGTGACTTCCTGCTGAACCTTTTCCACCGCAGCGAGTGCCTTCGCGTGGTCTTCGTTCGCCTTTGTCGCCGCCTTCAGCGTATCGATCTGCTTCGCCAGTTCAATACCGGCATCTTTCGTGGCCTGACTGAAATTCCTTGCCGGTCCAGTTGTGATTGCGTTGAGAACCTTGCTGTATTCGCTTGTATCACCACTCGCCGCGTTCAACTGATTGCGCAAGGTCGTCAGCCAGCTGAATTCCTTGTTATCGGGAGTTCCTTTCTTTAGCAGGTTCGCGATCGCATCCTGCAACGATTGGCTGGCTGTCGCGGTGTTTTCAGTTTCGACCTTTACTGCCTGCATACCTGTCTTCACGCTGAGAATCTTTTGCTCCCAGGCATCGAACGCCTGGCGTGCCGTGTCTGCATCCTTCCTCATCATCTCGCCGATGGCGGCAGCCCCTGCAAAGTCACCGGTGGCGAAAGCAACAACCTGCGCAGCAATTCCCCCGATCTCAGTTCCCATACCTTTCAGGACAAAGCCAACATTCCCGATCAGAACAACTATCGCCTTTGCCGCCTCTCCGAGAGGGTCAAAGCCTGCCGTCAGATCGCCAGCGCCCTTTTTCGCGGACAAGAAATCGTCGATGACAACGTTCATCACCGGGACCAGCGACAATCCGATGGCGTTCCCAAGCCCGCCGCTTGAAATCTTCAGTTCCTCGAGGCGGTCATTAAACTCATGCGCTAGCGGCGCGAGGAGCGCCATCTTCTCGGTATAGGCTGCCGACTTGTCAGCAGCTTCTTGAAGACCCTCGGCGCCTTTGTTCAGCATCGGTATCATGTCGATACCTGACTTCTTGAATATCTCCTGCGCCAGGGCGGTCTTCTGGTACCCATCCGGAAGCGACTGAAAGACGTCTGCCAGTTGCTTCAATGCTTCGTCCGTGTCCTTTGAGGTGACGCCGATGCTCTTCAAATCGTCATCATGCTTCGCCATGTAGACGGAAAGGTTCTTGATCCCCTTGCCGAGTTCGTCGATGGACAAACCAGATTGTTTTGCGGCCAACTGGTAGCTGGCGAGTGTCTCGACGGAAACCCCGATCTTCTGCGACATGAGATATAGCTGGTCGCTCGCCTCGATGATGCCGGCGATGAATTCCTTGATCTCGTTCAATCCGAGACCAATGCCGAGCGCCTCGAGGGCCTTCTTCGCGCTCTCGACCGATTTCTCTATGCCCTCCATGGCGCTGCCAACACGGCTTTTCGCGTCAGCCATGTCCGTGGCCAAGCGGGCCATGTTTGCGTAGAGTTGGACCTCGAGCTGGCCGGCGATCATAGGCTTGCGAGCTCCCGAGTTTCCCGACGCATCCGCTCAGCGATAATGCTCGCGGTCGGTTTGGCGTAAGGCGCGCCCTGCCACGGTGCCGGGCAATCTCGTTCTTTCGCCTTGGCCGACTCGTTGGCATAGTCCTGGCTCAGCCGGCGAAGCATCCGGGCCTGCCAGGAATCGAGTTCGATGCCCGTATTGCGTTGCCAGGAAGCGATTTCCAAATGCGTCAGCGGCCCTTCGCCAGGACCAGCAGGAAGCGTCGGCCCCATCTCGAAGAGATAGGAGGCGAGAAATGCCGCGTCACACGGCGGCATTTCTAGTTCCTCGGTCTCGGCCATCTTCAATTCCTTCTTCAGCGCTTCCCGGCGTGATACCGGCTTCTTCTTTCGCTTCTCGTCTACCTCTTCCGGCACCGCGTTGAGCCAAGCAGAGTGCCGGACGTACAGGCTCAGGTCGTCGCTGAGCCCTTGGTAAAAGAACTCCAGTCGCCGATGAACTTGCCGACCTGGTCAGCGATGAAGCCGATGCTGATGTCGGAATAGACTGCCCTGGCGAGCGCCTCGCCCGTTAGCGCGTCGTATTCCATGTTCTCGAAGCTGGCGGTGCAATCAGTCAGGAAGTCGGCCTTCTCCGCGGCGATCTGCTCGGCGGTCTGTTCCGTCTTGCCCTTGCGCTTCAGCTTGTCGATCATCCGGTTCTGCTGCGCGGCTTGAGCCTTGGCGTATTGCTTCGAGCCCGGCCCATAGACATTGACGGCGATCGGTTTCGACTGATCGTCGTCTGCATACATGAGCTCGTCGGAGGCATCGCGTAGATGCAAGCGGCCGGTCGGGGTTACTGCAAACTTCTTGATGTCCATTTCAAATTCCTTTCGCGGGGTTTGATTGCCCGTGCCCAGGCCGCGCGCCCGCGAAGGCGACACGACCCGGGTCGGTGCAGGGTGTTGTCATGACGCCGATTAGGACGCGGCGACGATGACGGGAGCGCGGCAGAGCTCCAGCACGCAGTTGATTTCGCGCACGCTGTCGACAGAGCCGTCGTTGTATTCGTACTTACTCACCAGAACGTCGAGGTAATGCTTCTCGGTGTCGGTGTAGGTGATGCAGACGCTGTAGTGGGCGGTCGACTCGGATGCGGCCTTGAGGATGACCTGGCCGGCATCGCCAGCGATATTGGCGATCTTCAGGGTCTTCGCGCCGTAGTCTTTCGAGCCCTTGACCTTATTGACGGTCGCGGTATCGACTGGCGTGAACTTGGTAATCGCCGCGGTGACTCCATGCGCGCCGTGATCAGACACATCGCCGATGGCGGTGTAGGTGATCGTGGTCGCACCGTAGCCGGCAGCGTCGTAGGTTGCAGGAAGGGAGGCGCTGATGGCAATCGTAGCGCCGGACGAGGTTACAGGTACTGTGTGAGCTGCGGTCATGTTTCTTTCCTTTCACGTCGCCTCACGGCGCTGGTGATTTGAAGTCTCGCGGGGCGCTTCACAGCGATGCCACGAGGGTGGGACAACGGTGCTACTCTTTCATCGCGTGAACCTCACGAAGAAATCAACGCTCTGAAAATAGATCAAGGCATCCGCGTCATCGACGTCAGGGCCTTCAATGTCCGGAAGAATCGAGTCACAGGCGAATCCGTTCACGGTCCCACCTGAAAGCGGGAGAGCCGAACGAATCAGACCGAGTACGGCCTTCTTTTGCGCGTAAGACTTGGCCTGCACGTTGATCTGCACGCGCTCAGTGATCAGGTATTTGCTGGCGTTCATCGCGACGATCTTGCGCTGAGTCGCGCTGACTTCTTTCACTGCGATTGCCGGCAGCGGCGTGTTCATCGGAGAATCGCCAGACGTAATGCTGGTCGCCTGAACGGCAGAGAGTACGCCCGCATTGTTGGCCAGGAGATAGCGAGCAATGGCGACCCCGCTCACGGCTCATCCCCCTCAATGGTAATCGCCGACGTGTCGAGGCCTTCCTTTGTCGCCAGGCGATCCTTGATGTAGTTGCCGGCGGCGATCACCGCAGCCTGCGCCTCACGGTCTAAGGCCGGTCGCATGAACGGTGTGGCCTTAAATCCTGGGTGGCTTACCTCGGCAATAGGATGCCCGCCAGCGACGAGGAGGTAATGGCCAGGCTTGGCCTTGATCTGGTGTTTCCTGCCGCCCGTGTATTCGAACATATGGGCGTAGTAGACGTCAGCACCGCGCTTAGTTTTTCCGCCGGCCTTGACGTAAGCCGTCACCGTTCCGCCTTTTGACCGGGTGCCTACCCGAATGCTGTCGCGCAGCGCGCCGATATAGCCGCCGTAAATCTTAGTGTTTTCGCTGCTCGGTGGTCCCATCGGTACCAGGGAAACCGCCTCGTCTTTGACAATATTACATCCGGCCCGCAGCGCACCGCGCATGATGTTCTTTTCCATCTTGACCGGCAGATCATCCAGGAACTTCTGGAGATCAGACAGGCCTTTGACGTTGATCAGTTCGGCCATGATCATGCGCCCTTGCTCGAGAACGCCACAACCATCATCTCAAGGCCATCCTTGTTTCCAAGTTCAGCCGGCCCGGACTCGATCTGGTAAAAAGTTGGATTCGGCCGGTTGATGACCAGGCGCATCGCCGAATCGACGTCCGACCGGTACCGCATCCGGATTCTTGTCCGGTTGGTATTCAGCACCAGCGACTGCTCAACCCGCTCGCTCTTGCTCGGCAGTTCGTCCTGGTAGTTGCACCAGACGACGGCCAGAAGCGTCCAGGTGATCGTATCTCCGCCATAGACAGGGTCTTGGCTATGCA
>JAHFRE010000009.1:0-30157 GCA_023258955.1 Sterolibacterium sp. | reverse complement strand
GCGTTCAAGGAACCAATATTCACGGCTGCACCTGCGGAAACGTCGCGACGTCAACAAGGTCCGACCGGCGAGCTGGCCTGGTGCCGGGGAATTGCGCCGGCGAATCGATGCGCTCGACCTCGATCCCCTTGCCGCGCAGCTCGGCGGTGATCTGCTCAAGTCCGGCCACCAGCCCATAGAATCCGGTATGGGCATGAATTTCCTCGTACCGTTCAGGATCGAAGCCGAGAAGGATGATCTTCGAAGTACCGGCAAGCGCAGCGATCCGGATGGCGGCCAGGGCGTTATTGCGGATCTGGATGCGGTGCCCGGGCTGGTATTGAACGGTCTCGTACATCATGCCGGGATAGAGCGCATCCAGCTCGCATTCGACGCCGCAAATCCGCATGCCATTGAAGTGCGCCGCGTCCTCCCAGAACGGGTGATGTGGATCCAGCGCCACGAACATGTCAGCCCAAGGCGCGAACTTGACGGCACGATTGACGGCTATGGTCCGGTAGCCGCGCGCGGTCTCGGCGAGCTCGGCGGTCATGTCCGGGCCGGCGCCCAGGATGGCGACCGTTTGGCCGGCCCACATGTCGGAAGGAATGGTCCAGGGCGTGGTCACAGATCCACCGCCCAGGAGTAATTCGTCACGGAGAAGTCGTCTAGCAGACCATCAACGAACTCGCTCGGCAGTTCGGCCATGGTGATGCGCTGGCCAATCAAGAACTCGTCGCGGTTTTCCCAGAGCGTCTTGATGCGCATCAGCATCCAGTTCTTGATGCCTGGCGGAACGTCTGCAGCTGCGCCGTAGCCCGCGACAAACCGAACCTTCACCGCGTCGGTCTGCCACCGGGTGATCGGCCAGATATTGCCGAAGACTGGCGTGATCCTTGCCGGCTCGCTCGCTAGATCCACGTGGTAGCGCGCAGGATCGAGCGTCTGCGTGTTGCCGTCCGTGTCGTCGTAGGTGATAGACGTGATCGATTGCGTCGTCGGCTTGGGGATGAACATTTCCCACCCGGGGAAGGCGTCAAGATGCAGATCCCAGGTCTGAGTCACCAGGGCGCGCCGGGTGATCCGTTCAGCGGCGGATCGCGCCGACCGGATGAACATCGACAGCAACCAGTCCTCGGTCGTGTTGGTGATCGGGGCCTGCGCGCCGAGGGCAGAATCGGCGATGTTGTCGGTGTAGGTCGCCGTCGAGTTGTCAGCGATGGTCGCCAACAGATAGAAGATGGAGCCATTCGCCGCCGTCCGATACAACTTGCGCCCGGTGATAGCGTTGCCGCCGGTCTGAATTCCTGACAGGGCGATCTTTCCATTCACCGCAGGATCGGCGACCGTGACAGCCGATGACACCTGGCCCGCCTGGGTCTCGCCAGTTGCGGTGGTGAAGGTTGCGAGATACCGGTAAGCTCCGGCTGTCAGCGCGCCAGCGGCAGCCGGCGAAGCCAAAGCACAGGTCATCGCCCCGGGCGCAGGCTCCTGATTACGGGCATCGAGCTTGGCATGCCCTTCCACATAGGCCACCGACACGGGTTCCTCTGCCGGCGGCGTTATGAGGACAAGAGCGCTCACGCCACGCCTTTCGCTTCGAGTTCAGCCTTCGCCGTTGCTTCGGCTTGGGCAATGGCCAGCATCCGCGCCCTGGCGTCAGCCTCGGCCTGGGTCAGCGTCTTTTCCGCCATCTCATGCCCGCGCGCAATAGCGTGCTCCGGGGGGCCAGGCCGCCGCCCGTTGAGCTTTATTGTCTCTCTGCCCATTACTCCATCACCACATGAAAGACAGCGCTCTTGGTGTTTCCGCCGCTGGCGATGACGATCTTGACGCGGTCGTTTGCCAGGGCGATCTTGTCATTGACGGCGGTCCCGGCTGCGGCATAGAGAGCAGCCGCGCCCGCAGTTGAGTGCGTCGCCTGTCGCGGAGCCCGAGAAGTGCTGGCGTTGACGTTTGCCTCAGTCCAGATCGACTCACCGGTCGCTTCCGCCGTGACGGTAATGGTTGAGCCGTTGTCGAAATCCGTCTTGACGTAGCGAATCGACGAGACCTTACCGGTGACGACGTCGGAATAGGCCGTCGCCGACCCATCCGCTGCTGTCACCACCGGAACCACCAGTCGAATGGCTTGGCTCATGATGTCGCAATAATCCCGACATTCTTTAACGCGGTCTCGATCGCGTTAACGGCCGTTTGTAGTGCTGGAACTGCGACATTCAGCGTATTCGCGTCCGTCTGCAGCTTGATTACAACCGGCGCGAGCGCGGATATTTGGTCCGTGCTTAGGGCCGCCAAGCCGGCTGTCGTGAGGGCTGCGATTGATGCGGTTGTCAACGTAGCAACCGTCGCCGTGTTCAGCACAGCCGCTTGAGCCGTGCCAGCCAATATTTGGCCACCCGGTTCGACTGAAATGGCGCCTCCACTCGCCACGACGACAACATCGCCGCCTTGTTTTTCGTACACCTTCGTTCCATAGCTAGGATCGCTCATGGCTTCGTCCTTTCAAGAGTTGGGCCGACCGGTCAGCCGGCCCGGTGGTTGTTAGGACGAGACGCCGACGCCGAAGGCGCTGGCAATCACGGAGGCGTCCTGAGAAGTCGGCTTGTCCATCGCGCTGTACTGGATCGCGATGATCGGACCGAGGACAGCATTGGCGGTCGTTCTGGTCACCGCGGCGAAAATATAGCGCAGGGGCGGTTTGACGACGTCGACCATCAGCGCCTTGTTGTCAGCACTGGTCGTGTCGGCAGTGAATGCAGCCGTAGCCTTCTGCGTAACTGGCGTCGGGCTGCTGGTACTGTTCGCGGTGTTGCCTTTCGCGGTCAGCGTCAGGACGCAGCCTGTCGTCACGTCGCCGGTGGTCGCGATGAACATCACGCCGTCGTACCCTGCCATGTCCAGCACGGTAGAGTCGAGTTCGGTCTGGGCCGCTGTATCGCCGGCGCTCACCACCGTGATCTTCACGTTCTTGCTCAGATTGCTCATGATTCAATTCCTTCTAAGAGTTGCGGATGTGGCCGCCGAAGCGGCCACTAGCGCGTGATGGTTTAGCCGAGCTTGACGCGGACGAAGGCCTCTTCGAGTACCGGCATGCCGTCCGTCTCGAGGCGCCCGATGAAGCCGGTTTGATTCGTTTCGGCGTACAGTTCGACCAGGCGCTGTACCTGCATGTCAATGGCGTCGGCGATCCAGTAGTTCGAAAAGTCGCCCAGGATGCCAACGTACAGGCCGGTGGTCAGGGTGTTCGGGGCGTACTCGGACATCATCACCGGACGACCCAGGAGGCGGTCTGGCTCACCGTCCAGAACGCTCGCGCGCCACAGGTATTGGCCCTCGCCATCCTTCAGTTTGGACACAACGGCGAGCACGTCACGATGGAAGATCCAGTCAGCCTTGTTCCAGTACGCGCCCTTGAGGGCGTACTTGGCCGAGATGATTCCGTCCATCGTCGGCGCCGTCGTTGCATTGCTCGTTGACACGTCGCGAGCGGTCGAAATGCCCATGGCACTGGCCGTGAAGACGCCGAGCGGCTGATTCGCGCCGGTACCAGTCATGAAGGCCTTTTCCTGCGTGATGCCGAACTTGTAGGTCAGGCGGTCGCGGACCAGGGCTTCGATCGAGCCGTTGAGTTGCAGAAGCTTGTTGCTGACCTTGATCCGCTTCGCGACCGGGCGCGGATGGAGTTCGCGCTTGCCGAACGTCATGGCGCTGTCTTCGTTCCCGGTGGCGAGTTCCGATGTCCAATCGGCGTCATCCGGATTCGCGTCAAGGGATGCCGCACCCATGCTCGAAGCGCTATCGAGGCGGAACTTCGTCGCGCGCTGGCGGATGAAGACCAGGTCGTCGACCTTGCGGATCAACTGGTCAACAAACTGCTCCGGGGCGACCGTGAATCCGCCGCCAGTGTCAGCGGCTGCGGACAGCGCGCGCAGTTCGGAAGCATTGCAAGCAGCGCGGCCGCCGGTCAAGAACGTGCGGAAGGCCGCACGGTACTCCTCCGTGGACCGAGGACCGGTACGCTCACCGGTTTCGCCGGTTTTTGCGGCCGTTTCGCCCTTTGCGTCTTTGTCCCGCAGGGTTTGTTCGGCCGCGGAGCGCTCCGCTTCTGCCAGCTGCTCTTCGCGCTCGATCGACTTACGAAGATCGTCTTGCTTGACGAAGATTTCCGTGTATCTGGAATCCTCTTCGGGGGTCAGGCCGCGCTTTTCGGTTTCGGCCTTGCTCAGAAGTTCGCGAGCATCGTGCACCAACTTTCCGCGCTGTTCACGCAGGTCTTTCAGTTTCTGGCTCATCTTCTATCCTTTCAGCGCCTCACGGCGTTAGAAATTCCCCGGCATTGAACACCTTGGTATGGCATCCGCTGCCGGGGTGGGAGCGGAGTGCCTAGATAGCTACATTTCCAGGTCAAGCCTCCGCAACATGATCTGCGTGCGCCACCAGTCCGTCGGCGGGGAAACCTCGCGCTTGATCGCCTCCTGCAGGGATCTCGCCGCTACGTCCGTGGACGGATAGGCCGGATAGGTCACAGGAGAGACATCAACCAGGTCGCACTCAAGGAGCGTGCGAATCCACTCGCCATCAACCTTCGCCCACTTGTCGTTGACCGTGTAGAACCCGAAGCTGCACTGATTGACGTCGCCGCGGGCGATCGGCGCCATGACCATATCGCGCACCAGCTGCGTGTCAGGCATGTCGACTTCGAATGCCAGGCCGGCGCTGTCCTCGGAAAGGCGTAGCGTTCCCGCCTTGTTGCGGCCCAGAACAATGTTGGCGTCGTGGTTCCACAAGGCGCGCACATCCGCGGTGGTGATCGTCTTGGCAAAGGCGCCAGGAGCAATGCGCTCACGGAAACCGCCTAGATCCTCGGAAAGCGAATCGAACTTCGCGGCGTGGCCGGCGATCTTCGTCGGCTGACCAACAGTGGACATGACGCGGAGTTCCGCCTGCAATATGAATCGAGTCTCTTTCTGTTTCATGGTGCCACCTCTTTCGGTTGTTGCTTCCCGGCATTCGTGAGCGCTTCCAGCATTTGGACGAAGGCCATATTTGTCTGGACGGTGAATTCGTTCATCGCGGGATCTGTGGATGGGTTCTTGCCCTCGCTGATGCGCACCTCGTTCCGATTGAAGACCCCGTTCTGCAACATCGAACTGTTGAAGGCGCCGCGCGCCGCGGAGTCTCCGCGCATCAAGTCGTCCATGTCGAAATAGATGCAATGCGTGCGCGAAGAGAGTCCGCTCAGAAGGTCGCGCTCCATGGCCTCTTCGCGTCGGCGAACACCTGGGCGGATCGTGTCGCGGACGAATTCAAGCGACTGCTGCTCGATGTTGTTGTTGGTTGAGCGGTCGAGCTCGGCCAGCATGTGAAGCGGAACCCCGAAGATGCGGCCTATTTCGGCGATCTGCATCTTTCGGGAGTCAAGGAACTGTGCATCCTCATTCGTCATGCCCAGGGCTTGCCATTCCAGGCCGTCCTCGAGCAGCGCCGTCTTTCCTGCGTTGCGTAGGCCGCTATAGGCATTGCGCCAACTCTTGAGCAGCGCTTCGCGCTTGGTGTCGTCAGCGAGCGTCTTCCCGGCGGGAAGCTTGAGCACACCGCCGAGTCGAGTACCGTTTCCAAAGAGGCGCGCGCCATGCTCTTCGATGGCAAGGGCCAGGCCGATCGCCTCGCGCTCTTCACCTACCGGTGAAAGCGGCGTGATGCCATCGCTTCCGGTGGTCAAACCGTGCAGGAAGTGCATTTCGCTCTGCAGGATGATCCGGCGCGGTCCATCCAGCGGTGAATATTCGAATGCCAACCGGCCGTCCGGCGCGCGGAAAGGACGCACCCGGTCTGGGTGTAGCGGGATCAACTCGGCGACAGACTGGCCGCCAGAGGCGATAATCTCGGAGTAGCAGCGCCCGCGCAGGGCGAAGTGACCGGTCATCATTTCGCGCCACTCGAAACTGGTCTGCCATTTGTTCGGCCGCTTGCAAAGCACCTGGAATAGGGGGTGCGAGCGGTCAAGCTCCTTACCGCCGTCGTCGCGCTGGCGATAGACCCCGAGGGGGAGGCTGGCGTAGGTCTGGGCAAGGATGCTGACAGAGCGATAGACCGCTGTGACACGCATCGCAGTATCGGCGGTAACAGATAGGCCGGTTGCCGACCTAGAGCCAGCGCCGAACCACTCTGCAATGACAGGATCGCGCGGCGGCCCAATTTGGCCAGCTGTTGCGCGAAAGGCCGAGGATAGGAGACCCATCAGCCTAGCCTGGCGATCTTCACGCCGGCCATCAGAAGAAGAGAACCGCCGACCATGAAGCCAGCCGGCGGCCAAGCGAGCCACGCACCAAAGGAAAGAGACGCGGCGCCCGCGATTAGGAGTACATCAGGCAGAAACGAGACCAACTTCATTCACGGCGCCTCCCGGCGTTGGTGAACTGTGTGAGACGTGCGGAGTATCGGGCCAAATACCCACGCGATCAACAGGCAAATGTCTCACTTTTCCAGCGATAGAGAGCAAACCCGCCGCGCGAGGCTCGATGCGGGCGAACGGCGATGCTGCCGCAGTCAGAAAGCAGAACGATTACGCGGGAAACGCCCTTTCTCGCTCTATGCCGCTCATGGTCCGGCGCGCCGACATGGCGAAGGATCTCCATCATTCGAAAATCATGCCCAGGCCTCGAGGAGAGGAGTTCGATCACCTTTTCGGCGTACTTCATACCGTGACTATCCCCCGGGTGTTATAGATGCTTGCCGCACCAGCTGGATTCAGGGCCATCAGCGAGACCGCATTGAAGGCGGCCATCAGTGGATCAATCTTGGCGAACCCACTAGCCTGCTTGGTGATGAGGATCGAGTTTCCGCGCGGCTCAACCTTCGCATTTCCGACACACCAGGCCATCATTGGCTGGCCGCCGTGGATCATTTCACCTTCTGCCAGGCGCCGTTCCATGGTCTTGATCGCCCCCCCCAGGCGCCAGCCCTGAGAAATCCCGATGACCTTCTCCTGCGGGACTCCATTTGCCACGATCGCATCCAGAATTCCGCCGATTCCCGCCGGATCCACGCCAACCTTATCGAGGAGCCCGGCCGCCTCGATCTCGGCGACGATCTCAGCCGCTTCCTCTACGTCATCGCCGATTTTCTCGACCAGGACCAGGTCTCCCTGTTTGGCAAAGTCACGAAATCGAGCCGCCTCCGACTTCCGCCGCTCGAGTACCGATGGATGTGCCCACGCGCGCGCCCAGAGCAGCCATTCCTTCGTCTCTTTGTCGCGCCCAAGAGCGACAAGCCCTAGCAGATCGTCCAGGCCACCGCCATCTACACCGACGTCGACCACGTCGCATCGCCGAATAATGTCCGCCAGCGTCACACTTTCACGCGCCTGGGCCTGCCAATAGTCGGCCCCGGCCCACCGATCAGAGCGCAGCGCCAGGCCAATCTCGACGTTCAAATGCTTGGCGAAGAACCCGATCAACTCTTCCTCGCCAGCCTCGCTGGCCTGCTTGAACAAGTCGTCGAGCCGTTCGGCATCTACCGACGCGCCGAAATTCGGGTTTGTGACCCACCAATGCTTCTTTTCCCGGTATTCCTTCGAGTCGATCATCCTCTTCGGGAACTCGTACAGGACCGGGCAAAACTTCGGATCCTTGATCCGACCATCGCGGACGCCGCGGGCATAATCCAGCTTCTGCTTGAATACGCCGGCTGGCGCCTCATTCGACATCGTTGTGAGCGAAATGACGAATCCCTCGGGCCGAGACGTCAGGCCACCAGTAGCCTCGCGCATCATGTCACCAGCGTTCAGCCGCTTACCAAAAAGCCAGAGCTCATCGAAAAGGACGCCGGTGAACTTCTTACCGCCGACAGTCTCATTTTCGGCCGCGATGACTTTGAGCGTCGCCCCGTTGGTGCGGTGCGTGATCGTCCGGATATGGTCCTGCACCTGGAATAGATCGGACAATTCCTCATCTTTGCGCACCATGTCGCGCGCCGGAAGGAAGGAATTGTTGGCCACCTCGACAGTCGGAGCCAGGATCCCGTACTCAGCAGACTCACGCCAGTTTCGAATCAAGGCTGTCATCATGATTCCGGCGGCCAGGCCAGACTTGAAGTTCTTCTTCGAGACAGATAGGAGCCACTCGGTCATCATCCGCCGGCCGGTGTCGGCATCGTAGGCGCCGAACACTGACGCGACGAAATCGAAGATCCAGGCTTTGCACGCCTCGCCCATGGTCGGGGAGCCCGGCGCATCGACCACCCGCAGCGACTTGAACACTTCCAGCGCTGCGGCGGCCTCGGCCGGATACAGCGGCGGTGGAGTCAGGGACTCGCCGGCGAGGATGCGGCGCTGCCAGTCGGGGCAAGCCGTGGATTGCGTCATGCTTTTTTGCAAAATTCACCGCACCAATCATCGGACGATGTCTCTGGGTTCGCCCAAAGGAAAACAACTGGTCTATCAAAATCGTATTCTTCACTTTGGCCGACGTAAACCGGAGGAAACCTATGGCACATACCGTCCGGGCTATCTGGGTCAAACTCCTTAGTCAGGTGTTGTAATTCGTGCAACACCCAAAATTTGCAGTGCTCGCAACGCATATATGCTTCCTTCACTTGTTCGACACCACCAGCTTAGGCGGCGCCGCCGGCGCGAACCTGCCCTGGGTTGCCTTCTTTGCCGCACCCTGGCGCTCCCCCTTCTTCCCATCCTCGCCGATCTTCTTGGCCTTGTAGGGAAGTATTGCCTTGGCCGCATCGACCCTGAGCTTTGCATCGGCGCATTCGTCGGCCATCACCCTCTCGAGGAAAGCAATCGGGTCCCCGCTCTTGACAGCATCCGAAGCAACATGGCAGCCAGCAGGCGGCGACAGCGGAGCCGACTCCTTCTTCTTCCTGCCGGCACCTGGTCGGGCACCGCCGCCGCCCTTCATTCCCTTCTTCCCTGCCATTTTGAAAAGCCTCCAAATCAAATTAATTGTCCAAATGGGCTAGGCGCGGTCTAGCAAATCAACGACTTGTAGAGATTTTGACCGCCCCACCCTGTCTTGGCTTCCCGCCAGGATTTGGTCAGCGCAGACCATCTCGCGCCTCCTCCTGGGCCTTTGCGCCGTCGTGACATGCCTTGCACAGCGCCTGCCAGTTGCCCTCATCCCAGAAAAGTTCCTGGTTTCCTCGGTGGGGAATCTTGTGGTCGACGATAGAAGCAGCCGTGACAAATCCATTCCGCTCGCAGTAGCAGCAAAGCGGATGGGCACGGAGAAAGCGCTCGCGAGCTTTCTGCCAGCGGTAACCGTATCCGCGGGCATTGCTACTCATTCCTTCGCCTCGCCATGAGCCTGGCTGCACTACCGGCACGCGCGAGGTAGATGACGTCGCTATCCGTGGCTTGAGCATGGGCAGCTTAGACACGCCGTTCCCTTTCGTCGGATCCAGGCGCATAACTCGCCAGCGGACGCTCCGCAAGCAGCTTCAAAGCAAACCCGCCTGTCTCTGCGCATCTGAGGCGTTCATCGTAGGTTTCCTCGGAGTGGGCGCAGCTGTAGCACGTGAGCCCGCCAGATCCATCACCGCCTGGTGTAGCGCTTCTGCCGCTTTCTTCCCGCGGTGATGCGCCACGTCCAGGTAGTATTTCTGGCGCACCGGCTTTGGCTGGGCCATGATCCAGCGCAGCTCGCACGCCAGCCGGAAAGACTCGCTTGAATCCACGGTTCACGCCGCTTCCTTGACCGCCGGGGTGCATTGGCCGTCTTTCCAGGTTTCATTGAGTGCGCCGCTGGCCAGTAGGATCTGGCAATCGATCAGCTTTTCTCCGCTCAGGTAGCGCTCGCGAAGCTTCCTTGCAAAGGCGAGACTCGGCGCGAACTGACGCATCTTCTCGGCCAGGGCTTCAGCTTCGTCGCTCCTGGCGTCTGCTGTCTCCTGGCTGATGGTCGGCGCACTCAAAGCCAGGTGCTGGGGCCCGGCCCTACGGGCGGCGTCGCGGCAAAGATGAAGGAACTGAGGGAGATTCGGGCAAGTAGGGATCTCATCGCAGGCGTCCAGGGCAAGCCTGATGCACTCTGGGCGATCTTTGAATCCTGCCAACTTCTGCCCCCAGGATGCTCGCACGGCTGCCGGGTCGATCCCCGCCCAGAGGTCAGAGAACCTGCTCCCGTACAGCGTCAGCAGCTCGGTGAATATCGCGGCCACCCAACGATCAGGAAGCGCCGATTGCAACGATGTTTGACTCTCCGGTGATGTCGCGTTCATTGCGTTGCTCCTGTGGGTCGCGTGGTCCGATGGTGGTCAGGGCAGAATTCACTGCTGCCCGCGTTTCTGTGAGGGTCGGCCTGCGCGGCGAGGCCCTGGCTTGTGGGATTGCCCCTGCTTCTGCGGCATCATTTCGGCGCCCAATAGCCGTGGCCAGAACCCAGGGAAACGACTTCTTGGCTTTTGGTTCGTCGGCGATTGCGCCAATCTCGTCGGCTGTGGCGCCAGCCTGGATCAGTGCTAGAAGCTTCGGATGGGAAGGATTAACAGCGGTGATGCCGGATTTCTTCAAGCGAGCGCAGATGGCGCCAGCGAGGGTCGGAGCGATCTCGCCGCGCTCCTCTCTCTCTACGGAGTCCTGGTTTACCTTCTTCTCTCTCTCTTCTCTCTCTCTAGTCTCTTTTTTGTCCGCTTCGTTTTCGGACAAATCTTGGACATTTGGCGGAATATCTGCGGACGGTTTCTCTCGTTCAATGCGCTTACGTTCCTTGTCCATCGCCCGTTTCTTCGCTGATTCGCCGTTGTGTTCATCAAATCTTGGCATTTCCAAGCCGTCCGCAACGACGCGAAGCCACTCGACGCCAGCGCCCGACATTGCCTTCGAAAAACCCTTCCAACCGATCACAAAATCCATCGATTCGAGGGTGTATCCGCCGAGAATTCCGTCCTCAGAATGGGCGTCAAAGACGGACCAAACAGCATGGAGCGCTCCGACGACGCGAAACTTGTCCGCTTTCAAAGCGGACGCCATGCGGAAAACTTTCGGATGGGTTTGTAGGTCCATCCGCATCTTGATCCAATCGCCTGCCATGGCTTACCCTCTCCCCGCCAGCAATTCCCGCGTTTTGGCCTTGTAATGCGCCTTTAGCGCGCGCAGATCATCCTTGGTGTAGTGCAGAGGCGTGTTGTCGGCCTCGAGCGCCTCAACTGCCGCTAAGCCAATCCTGGCGATCAGACCGATGCGATAATCGACTGCCCGGCCGGCGCCGTCCCGATTGCACTGCTTGAGCTGTCCTGCGGCATTGCGTTCATCGAACCGAAGATGCGGCGCGCTGCCGACGCTTCGGTAATGTCCGCAGTCCCATTGGCCACCGGTGAGCGGGTCGCTCTGCGGTAACTTTCCGCAGCAAATGCAGGGCTTTCCGGCGTCGCGCAGGCGAATGAATCGGTTGAACTCGCGCTGGGCCTCGACGCGCAGGACCGGTAGCGTCTTCATTTCCTCGCGCTGTGCCCGGGTCTGTTTCTTCTGCTCGAGCTCGGCGGCCTTCCGAACCTTGGCTGCGGCTTTCATTCCGTACTGGATGCCGCACTCGACAGAGCAGCAAACGTCGCCTGGGCGCGTCCTGGTAAAGGAATTTTTGCACCACTTGCAGCGCGGCGTCTTGGTTCGCTGGATCACGCCGCAGGCTCCATTTCTTCAATCGGCGTCGGATCAGGAATGCGGTCCTGATCAAGTAGGTCGTTGCCGCGCGCCCCACGGCAATTCACGCGCCGGCGGGCGACGTGCGTTCCGCCGCCGTACTTGGCGTCCGTATGTCCCGGCTTGCCGCGGCTCAAGCAAGGCTCACCAATGGCCGCACCGCATTGCGGGCATGCCACGTTGGCTACCGAATAGTCCGTCCTGATGTACCGTCCTCGCTCGTTTGGAACAGCGACGAAGATAAAGCCTGGATGCCGGCATTCGTAGGCCACCATCGAGATTCGTGGAGTTATCACGCCGACCGCCTTTCAGCCGGCGACGCCGAGAAGCAAACACCGAGAGACGCGCCGAAAGCCTCAACCTGCTGCAGGTATCGAGCGAAACCCTTGACGGTCAGTTGCGTTGTGGAGCCGATCAAGACGCGCTCACCGCTTGGTAGGTGGTCCCATTTTCGGTAGCCGTCCTTGGCCAGCGCTTCGAGCTCGGGCTCGCCGTCCTCAGGCAGGAATTCGCGCTTGAAGTGTTCATGCCAGACCTCGGCAGTGAATTGCCGTCCATTCACCCAGGCCTGCGCCTCGATGTCAGCGAGAGGGCCCACCCACATACGCGCGTTCGCGTCCAGCCCGCGGGCCTTCTTTTCCTCGCGCATGACTAACTCGATTGGCGGGTCGATGATCGGCAAGTTGCGAATCGCCGCCAGCGCTGTCTCGCGCTGCTGCTCGCCGATGATGCGAATGGTGCGAGCCTGGAAGGGCATCAGGAAGCTTCCTCGAACAGCGCGCCCTGATCTGCCTTTGCCGATCCGATGTTCTTGCACGCCTGCTTGAAATAGGACTCCTTCAGTTCGCTGCCAATGAATGCCCTCCCGGTCTTGATTGCCATGTAGCCGGTGCTACCCACACCTGAGAATGGGTCGCATAGAACATCGCCGGGGTTGCTCCATAGCTGGATCGCGCGTTCGATCATATCCAGGGCCATCGGGCAAACGTGGCGCTCGTCCTCGTTGTCTCTGGCTGCCTTGGCATTCAGCGTGTTGCTGAAATTGATGTCGGACCACACCGGGCTGGCGTAACGCCGCCACCGCTCATGAGACAGATTGCCATGCTTTGGCTCGTTCTCGCCGGAGAAGTATTCCAGTCCATTCTGATGCGCTACTGGCTCCGGATTCTCGCCGTCCTTGCGGAACGCCAGCAGATATTGGGGAATCCCCGACCTGCAGCGTGTTGAATCCTTGCAAAGCTGTTTGTGCATCAAGCCGAGCGCTTTAGTCCTGGTCGCCTCGATCAGTGGATCTTTCCAGACGCAATGCTCGGAATGGAAGATGAACCCTTGACGCTGGAATGCCCGGATCAGGTCGCCGCGGAAATCCTTGAGACCAATGAATCCATCACGCTCTTTCATCGCGGGGATATTCATGCAATCGACGGCGACGATTCGGCCAGGCTTGGTGACACGGTGCAGGCCGGCAACAACATGATCGAAATGCTGGTAGAACTGCGCATCGGTCGCGCTATTTCCCAGGTCTCGATCGCTGTTGCTGTAGGTATAGAGACTGGCGTATGGCGGGCTGAATATGCTCAAGTGGATCGAGCTTTCAGGTAGGCCGGCGAGAACTTCCACGCAATCACCGTGGAATAGCGACCAGTTCTCCCCGTGCTGCTGATTCAGAA
Organism: Sterolibacterium sp.; assembly: GCA_023258955.1. Classification (GTDB taxonomy): domain Bacteria; phylum Pseudomonadota; class Gammaproteobacteria; order Burkholderiales; family Rhodocyclaceae; genus CAIYYX01. The sequence continues at coordinate 16,855 of JAHFRE010000009.1, read as the reverse complement.
CGGCACTCATGCCGCCACCAGCCATTGCGGAATCGCCATCGGCATGGCCGGCTGATAGGCTGTTTTGTTTCGAACCGACGCGCCATGCAAAGCCGCCGCATTCAGATCCTTCATATGCTCGATCATCATGTTGTAGGTTTCCTCCGCTTCCCGCTCTTTGCGCTTGATGTTTGAGACGACGGCGCCTTCGGTTTCAGCTGTGATGATGTGCGCGAATACTTCCCGCTCCTGGCCAAAACGCCAGCAGCGCCGAAGGGACTGATAAAGCTGTTCGTAGGAATCGGACAGCCCGACGTAGGCCATATTGGCGCACTGTTGCAAGTTCAATCCGAGCCCAAAAATGCGCGGCTTGCTGACCAGGACGCGGATTCGGCCATCGATGAATCCGGCAATGGCTGATTCCTTGTGCTCATCGCTATCGCTACCGGTAACCTCGACAGATCCAGGAATCGCTTCGGCCAGTGCAGAACTCTCGTCGTTGAGGTTGCACCAGACGAGGAATTGCTCGGGCGAATGATTGACGATCGCTGCGCATGCTCGAACTCGATCATGAATACTGCCTCTCCTGGCTTGCTGTCGCTCCTGCAGAGATTGCGCCTCGACAGCGAACAGATAGCCACTGGTTGGCGCGCTGACCTTGACGCATTGCTCGACGATATGCAGCGGCGGCAAGGTAAAGCCTTCGTCGCTATACCCTAGATCGGAGGGCTTGCGGATCATCACCGCCCATGACGCCATCCAGGTCCAGAAGTCGGTCTGAGCATGGCCCTTGACGCGCCATTTGCTGGTATCGCCACCGTCATGGGTGAAGAACATGGCGAGCATTTCGCCTCGGGTCATGACGCCCAAGAATTCGGCTTGTGTGCCGAGCTCCATCACGTCATTCGGCGCGGGCGTCGCGCTGCTGCAGAGGCGGAATGGCGTGTTCTTGAAGGCGTCGATCATCCATGTGCTGTATGCACCTGAGTAGTTCTTGAGAATGCTTGACTCGTCCAGGGCAACAGCGCCGAACTGCTCAATATGGAATCCGTCAAGACGCTCGTAATTGGTGACGGTGATCCGCTTTGTGATCTGTGAATGATCCTTCGCATAGGCCAGGTCAATTCCGAACTTTTCAGCCTCACGCACAAACTGGTGAGCGACAGCAAGTGGGGCGACGATAATGGCTTCGTGCGGCTGCTTGCTCGCCCACTCCATCGACATCGGGCCTTTCCCAAGACCGCAATCTGCGAATAGCGCGGCGCGCCCACGGCGCAACGCCCAGCGAACCATGTCCGCCTGGTGGGCGTAGAGCATCGGATTGAGCGCCGGAATGGCGGTCAGCCCGGTATCCGGGTCCGTCAGCGCCTTGGCCTGCAGGAATTCTTCGTAGGCTCCCATCAGAACAACTCCCGCTGACCGACCGGAAGGCGCAATAGCTTCTGCCGCTTCCCGGTATAGGCGTCTCGGCGCTCACCCTCCTCGACCAGGACGCCCTTGGTCAGCAGCGAGTCGACGCGGCCGCAGACGCTGTGCAGCGGGATCCTCGAAACCTCGCTGATCTGTTGGCGAGAAAGCCGGGTGTTGGGCCCGAAGATGGCGATGATTGCCTGCTCTTTGGGCTGCAGATAGTCGGCCGGCGAGAGCGTGTGAAACGCCTCCCTGCTGGTATCGGCAACCGCGGTCCTCATGACGCCAGCGCCTGCTCGGTGCAATTGTCCATGCTGCGCGGGCCGGCGCACCAGGCGTCGAAGTCGTCGGTATGGCCGCCATGCCCAACGCGATCACACTCACACCTATACTGCCAAAAGAAGATAGCGCTCATGCTGCAGGCCGTTTCCCACGCCCAAACGATCCACCCATAGACGCGCCAGTGATGAATACGCCGGCGCCATCATCCGTGTTGTGATGACATCGCGGGCAGCGGCGGATCTTCTTGTAGTCGGGCGAGCGAAACGTCTTCTGACATTGAAGGCACGCGATTTCCTTGGACTTGCCGCTCATTTCTGGATTCCGACGCATCAGCCGTTCGTAGCGGCGGTTGCAGGCGCTTTCTGGCATATCCAGCGCTATTGCGATCTGGCCCCAGGTTTTTCCGGCGTCTCGCATGGCGACCAGGCGAGCATCAAGCTCGCCTGTCCAGGCCCCTTGTTTCGATTCCTTTGGCTGCATCCCCATTCACCCGCTCCCTAAAGCGTTGTAATTACCGCTTGGCGGCTTTCTTCGGGGCCGTCTGCGCAACTAGCGTTGCGACCTCAGCCAGCAATCCTTCGACGCGTTTCATGGTCGCCGCTTCGGCGGTGGCTTGGTCGCCCATGTAGCGAGCAATCAGGTAATAGATCGGCGTCAAGTCGCGACTGGTTTGGATGTAGCGCTCGAAGGATTCGACGCTGAAATGTCGGTCACTATCGCCGGCCAGTTCGCGGGAGAGATTGCCGGGAGCCTTGGCCAGGTCGTAGGCAACATTGGTCAGCCCGCGCTGATAGACGCCAGCCACAAGGCATTCCCGCAGATCGTGGTAGCGATCTGTCAGGCCGGGCTCAAATTCAAGGGTCAATTGGCTTGCCACTGGAAACCTCCGATAAAAGGTTTTGCCGCAGAACTACGCTGCTTATCGCTGCTTTCGGGCAAAAATAAAGCCATGGATGAGCGACGTACATCGAATAAGGAGGCCAGCCCATGACGGATAGAATGGGAGTTCTCACGCAACCACTTACCGAAAGGGCTGGCCATGGAACAGGAATTCAAGATTTCAGAAATCACCGTGCGAAACGCAGACGTCAAGTCGATCCTTACCGACTTCACGATAGATACCCCGGACACGAAATGCACGCTGTCTGTGCGGCTGGCGAAGAAGGATTACACGCTGAGCGAGCTTCAAAAGTCCGCTCTGCTGGCGGCAATTGGCACGATGCAAACTTTTCTGGATATGGCAGGTGCAAAAGACTGACCTTGACTACCTCGAAGTGCCGGCAAAGTTCTCTTGGTGTCGGCATCTCAGGCCGCCTTCCGCTTCTTGGTGCCACGGAGGAAGGCCCAATGCTCGGCAAGGTCCGGCCGCAAGTCTTCGCAACGAACCTTGCCGCCGGTGGCTGCCTCAATCTCTGTACAGCGCTCAGATGGAACGCCCCTGGTCCTCCAATTGGCGATCACTTGCGGAGATACACCAATCGAAGAGGCCAAAGCAGACAGCCCGCCAGCCTCGGATATGGCTATGTCGATAGGCGCGTCGAAGTTTTCCATGCAGCGAATACTACACGCGATGTGAATGCATGTCAAACACCATGTGAAACACAAGGTAGGCGCCATGAAATATCTTCACGGCATGGATAATTCAGAGCCACACGAAAGCTATAGCCGATTGCTCCTGGCGGCAAAAAAACTGAAGGGGTGGAATGGGGATGCCGAAATCATACGCGGCCTCGCCTCTGCCATGCCGCCATGTGAAGTATCAGCACAACGGATTGGGAACTGGAGAAAGCGAGGAGTCGCCAAAGATGCCCTTGTTGACATGTGCAACATCATTGGCTGCAGGCCGGCTTGGATACAAGATGGAAGCGGGATCATGGAGGACATCGGAGCGGGGCACGCCGATGCCGACATTTCAGAAGCGATCTCCATGCTGTCTGACCTACATGGAAGACTAAGAACAAAAGCTGTAACTCTACTTGAGCGGGACATCAAAGAATTGATGTCTGTACATAAAGCAAACGCTGCTCAGTAATCTTTATTGCGCAATACCGCGCAGCGAAGTTAAACCAATGTAATATGCTCGTCAATTAGACGAAGGATATAGGGAAGGCAAATGGGCGCTCGATCAGCGGTTATCTTTCTGCTCTGCGGTTTTTCTATCTCTGCGGCCGCTTGTTCCGTTTCTGATATAGAGATAACACACTTCAAGGCTGGGTTTGTGCGCCAGTGTGATTCGCCTCGGTGCGTGATTATGAAAGGCGTCGCAACGTTGAAGAACAAATGCAGCGAGTCAATCGGCGTGCAGATAAAAATAACCGGGTTCGGAAAGGATGATCAACCGATTGCCACTAGGGACTTATGGCCCGCGAGCATTCGAAATATCGCGCCTGGGAATTTTAATTTTTCGCTTGATCAGTGGCTTGACTATGATCCTAAGATGAAGAAGTTCAGCGTAGAGCCTGTCGATATAAGAAAGTGGAAATAGCGCACGCCGCCAGAATGGCGAAACAACATGGCTAAATTAGGAAGGATCGCAGTCGCGTGGCTACGCGAAGACGAATGGCCGAGATGGCTCGAGCTAGACAGTAATTTTCAGCGAGACTACGCAGGGTGGCGCGTCAAGATCGACAAAGAGATCGGAAAGTATGCCGAGAAAGGCTATACCGTCGTCAAAATTGACGTAGGAATTGACGACTTCACCGCTTGGTGCAGGGTCAGCGGCGCCAAGGTCGATACCAATTCCAGAGCAAAATTCGCCGTCTTTCTGCTTACCGCCAAAGACCATCACCATTGATCCCACCGTAACGCCCTCCAAATAGCCGCCCGCTCTCGCGGGCTTTTTTGCGCCTTCGATCAACGCGATGGGCCGAGTATAGCAGCAATTTCACACTGTGTTGACATGTTGCTTCACATGGTGTTAAAGTCTCCACAAGCTCGACGAAAGCCGAGCAGCAACACCGCACCGACCCCAGGGAAGCGAAGGCGCGTTGAACCTGGCTAAGGCTCTAGCAATGCAGTCGGTAGAAGTAGCTCACTAGCCCAAGGGCGCCGAGCGAAACGCGCGGAGAAGTAGCGTCACAGAACGCGCGTCACAGATTACGCAGGCATGGCGATAAATGGCCGGGAACATAACTTCAAGTCCGGCGCGAGAAACGAAGGGCTACCGGCGCCAGCCTGCACAGAGTTCGCTGCTCTCCCTCAGCGAGATGTAGAAGGGGCATTCGACGGAGGCGCGGCCCTACCCTTCACCGCGCACTTTTCAGGGAGGACGTATGCCATATCCAGCATCGTTCAACGGCAACCCGCTTTCAGCGGAAGAGAAGCGCTACTGGACCGACAGCGCAGAGCACGGCGTCACTCTACTCGCCTGCAACGTCACGGTTACCCCTATCGGCGGCCAACCTGAAACTGTTCCGGTCCTCGCGGCAGATACGGTTGACGCCATCAACATCGCCATGGACATCCTCTACCCGGACTGGAACACGGACAAGCCGAAGTCCGGAATGAAGATCCATGTCGAAGTTTTCAAAGGAGCGCTGTGATGGGCGATTTCTTTCGGCTCGCAATTTTGATCGAGCAGGTTCATGCGGCGCAGTACATCAAGCCGTTCGATCCGACGCTGCATGAGGATGAGGCCGAGCAGCTGCGCGAGGATGAGCGCGAGGATCGTGCGAACTACCTGGAAGAAGGGAGCGAGCCGTGAGTAAGCTACTTGACCGCGACTTTCCGGCATTCCCATCACCATGTGTCAGTCAAGATCAAAGCACTGGTGACACGTTGACCCACCAGAGTTATGGGGGAATGACGCTGCGAGACTACTTCGCGGCGCAGTTCATGGCTCGCGCGCAATCGCTTTGCGAAACGAATGCTGACTGGAACATGGAAACTGCCGCGCAGTGTGCCTACGAAATGGCCGACGCAATGCTTGTTGCTCGGGAGGCATCGTGATCCGGCGCGCTGTTCTTGCCTTCCGTCTCTGGCGCGACAGCGGCCTTCGCTTCACGCTTCGCCGCGCTTGGCGTATCGCAAGGCGGATGGCGTGAAAGATCGCCCCATCCTCTTTTCCGGCGCAATGGTTCGCGCTCTGCTCGCCGGAACTAAAGTGCAAACGCGGCGCGTGGTGAAGTTGCCGGCAGACGCGCGTGGGGTTCGCTATTGGGCGACACCTTCCGGTCGCTCTCAGCCTGGCTATGCCGACCCCGGCGTGAATTGGTGGAATGACGCGGGAAACCATCTCGACCGCTGCCCCTACGGCCAGCCCGGCGACCGGCTTTGGGTGCGCGAGGCTTTCCGCATCACAACAAACACAATGGACGAAGCCCGCGCCTTGACCGAGGACATCATGAGCGGAACCGCGATCGACTGGAAGGCTGATTCCGTTGACCGTTTCGTGGCAGAAGGGCTCGACAGAGAAGCGGCCGAGGCAATGCACAACTTTGAGCGCTGGCGCCCCTCGATCCACATGCCCCGCTGGGCCTCGCGCATCACCCTGGAGATTACCGGCGTCCGCGTCGAGCGTCTCAACGACATCAGCGAGGCGGATGCGCGGGCAGAAGGCATCGAGGAAGGATCGGGAGATTTCGCCGGTTGCTTTTGGTGCGGCGCGTCGATGAGCGGAACGACGGCCAAGGAATGCTACTCGCGGTTGTGGGAGCAGATCAACGGTCCCGGCTCCTGGGCGGCGAATCCTTGGGTGTGGGTGATCGAGTTCAGGCGGGTGGTGCCATGCTCGGCCGCCTAATCGTCATCGCCCTGGTCGGTATCTGTGCCTTCACTGCTGGCTACAGCAGAGAGCGATTCTGTCCAACCATCGATAACACCGAATATCGCGGCGCAGAGGAGCGCGAAGGAAAGCTGCGCTGCGTCTATGTAGTTCAGGTCGTGCGCCAGATGGTCAAGAGCGCGCCGGCCGCAAAGCACAACAAGCAATCACAAGAGGAGTAAGCGAATGAATGACATGACAGAGAACCCTTTTGCCGGGACATTGCCGGCGCAATCGCGTCAGGCCGGAGCCGTGGCTCAATCCGACCAGCAACGCACGATCGCCGAAGTGCATGCAGCAATGACGATCGCTAGGATGAATCCACGTGATCCGATCGCTGCGATGGACCGTATCTTGAATGCCTGCACTCGTCCATCACTGGCCGATGCAGCGGTCTATACATACGCCAAGGGCGGAACGGATGTCAGCGGGCCGAGCATCCGTCTTGCAGAAGCCATGGCGCAGCAGTGGGGAAACATCAAGACCAGCGTGCGCGAACTCAGCCAGCAAAATGGAATGTCCGAGGTTCAGACGATTGCATGGGACTTGGAAACGGGCTACCAGTGCGACAAGGTCTTCCATGTTCCGCACATCAGGCACACCAAGAAGGGGGCATACCCGCTTACTGATCCGCGCGACATTTACGAACTCGTTGCGAACCAAGGATCGCGCCGCCTACGCGCCTGCATCCTGGCGGTTATCCCTGGCGATGTGACCGAAGCGGCGGTGGCTCAGTGCGAAGTAACCATGAGGACCAAGGCCGACACGTCAGCCGAGGCCATGCAAAAGATGCTCACGGCTTTCGAGCCCTTCGGCGTCACCAAGGAGCAGATCGAGAAGCGCATCCAGCGGCACATTGATGCTATCCAGCCTGCTCAGGTAGTCAGTCTCAAGAAGATTTACGCGAGCCTGCGCGACGGAATGAGCGCGCCTGGGGACTGGTTTGACGGCGAGGCAGAAGGAACGGCATTGGCGGCCGGCCCCAAATCGAAGTCGAAGCCTGCCGAGACGACGCAGGCAGCGACCGAGACGAAGGCTGCAGATCCTGAGACGAAGCAGCCGGCCGGCGAGACGAAACCCCAGGAGAACGGAAACGGCACCAAGCCAGCGAGTGACGCTCAGATCCGCTTCATGAAGTCCAAGGCCGAGAGCGCAACTATCGGCGAGTCCGACATTCTCAAGCGCTTCGGTCTGGAAACCTTGGACGGCATCACGCAAGCGCAGCTGGCCGACATCATGGCTTTCATCGCCAACCCGATGGGGGCCTAAGACGTGCTCAAGTTCGACGCCGCAACGCACACCTACCGGCTGAATGGGCAGGTTATCCCAAGCGTTACCCAGGTTCTCGGGCAACTCACTGACCTGTCCATGATCCCGCCTGCCATTCTGGAGCGCAAGCGCCAGATCGGCGTATGGGTGCACGCGGCGATCGAGCTCGACCTGAAAGACGACCTGGACGAAGACAGCATCGGCGACGAATGGCGCGGCTACTTCATGGGCTGGCGAAAGTTCAAGACAGAGTCCGGGTTTGTCGTTCAAGAAGCGGAGCAGCTTGTCTATAACAAACTCGGGTATGCCGGGACACTGGATCTGCTCGGCGAACTACCGAAGTCCGGGCAGGTGCTGATCGATACCAAATGCACCGCGACCATGTATCCGACAGTCGGACCTCAAACTTCTGCCTACGCTCAGGCGCGCGGCGTTCCAAAGGCAAAGCGGTTTGCTCTTCAACTGAAGCCGGCCGGCACATACGAACTACACCCCTGTACGGACAAGAACGATTTCTCGGTGTTCATGGCCGCGCTGACTCTTCACAAATGGAGAACACAATGGAAGTAATCAACGTCAATGCGCCCGATGCCGGCGCGCTCAACAAGACCGCCGAAGGGTTCCTGACCACCGCGAGATCGATCACCATCGATTGCCCGGAAATGTACCAGACGGCGGCGACTGAACTGCAGCAGATCAAGCGCAAGGCCAAGGATCTCGAAGAGCAGCGCGTCGGCCTGGTCAATCCGCTCAACAGCGTGGTCAAGAAGATCAATGATCTGTTCCGGGCGCCGCTCGACTTCCTGGCACAGGCCGAATCGACCATCAAGCGCGCCATGATCACGTTCGACCAGGAACAGGAGCGCATCGCTGCCGAGGAACGCAGAAAGGCCGAAGAAGCTGCCGCACGCGAGCGTGCAAGACTCCAAGCTGAAGCGGCCGAGCGCGAGGCAAAGGCCAAGGCAGAGGAAGACAGGCTTCGCAAGGAATCGGAGGAAGCCGCTGCCGCTGGTGATGCTGCCAAGGCGGCCAAGCTCGAGTCGCAGGCCGAGGCCAAAGCGGACGCCGGCCAGGTACGCGCCGAGGAACTGCGCACGCAGGCGGCAATGGTTCAGGCCGCCCCGGCTCAGGAAACCCAAGCCAAGGTTACTGGGATTGCCGGTAAATCCACCTGGAAGGGCCGGGTCACCAACAAGCTCAAGCTGATCCAGTACGTCGCGGCCAATCCGCAGTTCATCGAGTTGGTCGACGCAAACGAGTCGGCGATCAACAAGATGGCCGGCGCGCTCAAGAAGGCAATGATCGTTGATGGCGTCGAGGTCTATGAAGAGCGCCAGATCGCAGCGAGAGCCGCCTAACTTTTCACCACAACGAAAGGGAAATCGAAATGCCAGTAAGACCCGTAACCGACACGCTGCGCCACATCGGCGGTGGCGTATTCATCGACCTAGCCAGCGACAAGATGGCCGAGTTGGTATCCGCTGTCAATGCCTCTGGTAAGGCCGGCAAGCTGACCTTGGAAATCAAGGTCAAGAAAGCTACTCGCGGCGGTGCGATGCACATCACCGGCAGCCTCAAGCTGACCAAGCCGGCTGAGGAACCGATGGAGGCGATGCTGTTCGCGACGCCGGAAGGCAACCTGGTGGCAGACGACCCGAGGCAATCCAAGCTCGATCTCAAGACAGTACCAAACGCGGCCGCAGACATCACAACGGCCAACCTCAAGACCGCATAAGGAGAAGACCTTGGAATCGGAACTGAGCAATATCGCCGCAACGCTGGCGCAGGAAATGAAGGCGCCGGTCGAGATCATCAGCGAGCCTGCTGGAAACATGAAGCGGGCGGCCCTGCCCCCAGGCTGGACGCTGGTCGAGAAGGACGACGACAACAGGCTGCTGGCTGCACCAAGACGGAAGATTGCCAAGGTTCGGCTGCACGACGCCGACAGCTTCATTGACTACCTCAAGCGCCATGGTTCCCTCGCCGACAGCACGATATGGTGCGTAGCCAACTACAAGCTTGGCACGGTGAGCTTCACCGGCATCCTGAACGACAACGGCGAAGAGGAAGCCAAGTCGGCCTGGCGCGATCACCGCGCGACCTTCTCTCCCGAGTTCTCCGAAGAGTGGGTTCGCTGGGTCGGAATGCACAAGAAGCCGTTCAACCAGACAGACTTCGCCGCTTTCATCGAAGACAACCTGAAAGACATCGCCAGCGGCGAGAACTGCCCGACCGGTGCGCAAATGCTCGAGATGGCCCCGTCCTTCGAGGCCAACCAGGACATGCGTTTCAAGAGCGCGATTCGCCTTCAGAACGGCGGCGTGCAAATGAGCTTTGCCCAGGATGACGACGCGCAGACCCTGCAGAAGATGCAGGCCTTCGACCGCTTCTCAATCGGCTTCCCGGTCTTCTGGAATGGAGATGCCTACCGGGTTGATGCCCGGCTGCGCTACCGAGTCCGCGAAGGGAAGCTGACGTTCTGGTTTGAGCTGCTCCGCCAGGACAAGGTACTTGAGGCAGCGACCCAGACGCTTATCAAGCAGATCCGCGAGAAGACCGGCAATCCTTTCTTCTTCGGCGATCCGTTCGCAAGTTAATCCCGTAGTCCAACCAGCAGAAGGAGAGAAGCATGGCAGCGAAGAAGCCGATGAAGAAGGAAACCAAGAAAGCCCCGGCGAAGAAGACCGCGCCGAAGAAGTAATCCATTCACCGCGTCGATAGGCCCAGGGGAGAAATCCCCTGGTTCTCACCATGACAAGAATGCAAAAGAGGCGATTGACCAAGCTACTGAAGAAGCGGGCTCTGGCTTTCAAAGAGCATCAGCGCGGCATGAAAGACGCCGCTCTTCGGTTCGGTGAATTTCTTCGCGGGGCTGTGTCCGCAGACCCGGAACCTAGAACGGTGATGCACTAATGGAAGATGAACTGCCATCCGCCTGCGTTGCGTGCGGAGAATCACCGACAGAACCTGATTCGTCGCTTTGCTATCACTGTCAGGAACTGGCGGATAGGGAACTCGCCGAATGACCTACCTACTAGCCTTCCTCCTGGCTTACCTCTTCCTACGATGGGCGCTGCTATGACCGCAGATCACGAAGAGGACAGGCGCGTGCTGCAAGCAACAGGTGATCATCCGGCACCGTGCGCCAGGTTCTGCGAAGCTACGGCATTCAACATCGAACTGCGGAGGCGTGAGCGGGAGATAGAAAAACTCCGCGCCGAAAACGCCGCGCTGCTCCGTGTGGCAGAGGTTGCGGAAAAGTTTATTGATGAACTAGACATTCTCGTCTTGGAACAGGCTATCCGCGCGTGGAAGGAGCAGAAATAATGCAAGGTCATATACTCGAAGAATGGAGAATCCAACGTGTTGAACAGGATGCTAGTCAAGCTGTACGCAGACTTTATGAACTGGACGCGCTCCGCAACGATGTGGCTCGTCTGGAATGTACCGTTAGGGAGCTTGGCACCGAGAATGTTTGGCTACGCAATCAAGTCGAAACCCTTACTAATCAAGTCAGCGCGATAGAGACAGCCATTGAAGAGTGGAAGGAGCAAAGCAAATGAGTTGCAAACATGGCAATTGGAGTGGGGCTTGTGATGAGTGCGATGAAGTGGATGCCATATACGCTCGCCATGCTGCCGAAATCACCCGGCTAACCGAGGAGAACTCGCACCAAGAAGAAAGCATCAAGCTGTGCGACAAGAGGATAGACCAGCTAACCACAGAGCGCGACCGTCTTCGCGGGGCGTTGAATAGATTGGTGACAGAGCGCCGTGCAGGGTTAGCCAGCGGAGAAGCGTGGGACGTTGCCCGCGCCGCCCTCGCGCCCAAGGAAGGAGAAACGGAATGAAGCTACTACCCTGCCCGTTCTGCGGTAAACCAGCATTGCTAGAAGAGTGTGGTGACCACCACGGCGCGTATCACAATCTTGGCTGTCCTGATCGTGAGTGCCTTGGTCATCATGCTATCTATACCGAGAGTGAGCGTCCTGTATCAGAGAGCGTAGCAACATGGAATACCCGAACGCCCCTCGCCGAATCTGGCGCGGTGGAGTGCAAGGTGTTTGTGCGCGAACCGCGCTACGTCGTTTTCAAGATCAAGGACATTCATGACTACCTTGAGGACGACGAGGTAGCGCAGCTACAGGCTATCGGCGAGAAGATCGCCTGCATTCGCGGCGTTAACGGAAAGCCACCGTTCAATGCAGTTGTGGTTGAACAGAACTGGCCGGAATTCGAGCTCGTCTGGTCGATGATCGAGGCCAGGATGACCGGCATCGGAAACGACTCTCGCCGAATCTTCGCCTGCGTGAATTTCTGCGCCGAAAGTCCCACGGAACTGCTCGAAATGAATGGCGTTCGCGGCCTGCAAAGGGCTTGCGATGAAACTCTGTCCACGGTGAAGCGCATGATCCAGGCAGAGCGGCAGCGCGACGAACTGCTCGAACTGGCGAAACGCGCCCTAAAAGACCTGTGTGGTGTCGATCCTATTTTCGGCAGTGAGCGCCGGATCGCTGTCGATCTTCGCGCCACCATCGCCAAAGCGGAGGGCGGGGAATGATCGGCGGCGCAGGAGCAGTAGTGACGGCAGCAAACGCCGCGCGCATTCGATCCGGCGAGCCGGGCGCGACGATCGATGCCGGGCTGGCCATAGGTATCCTGGTTTTCTGCGCCATCATCACGGTGGTGATCGTTGCTTGGGACATGAGGAACAGGAAGTAGATTGACATGCAATACGAATCGCTCTTACTTTGCCCAGCCGAGGTAGCCGAATTGACCGGGTATAAGCGCCCAGGCGATCAAATTCGCTGGCTCGATCGCGAGCGAATCCCGCACCGGGTCGGGGCCGATGGCCGCCCAAAGGTCATTCGCGCCCACTTGATGGTAGAGTCTAGCGAACAATCCACCCGCGCCCCGAGGTTAAGGCTATGAAAAATAGAGACTTGCCGCCGCGTTGCTATTGGAAGAATGGCGCCTATTGGCACGTCCGGCGCAACAAATGGACGCGCCTGGGCAAGACCTGGGCGGCGGCAGGCCGCGAGTATGAAAGGCTCGAGCGCCTAGGCGACGGCGGCCTAGACGAAATCATCGACTTGCTGCTGACCGATGCGGCCGAGTCCTGCAAGGCATCGACGCTTTCACAGTACCGCACTGCCGGCGACAAGATTCGCGCCGCGTTCGCCGAGTTCCGCCCCGACCAGGTCAAGCCGACCGATGTCGCGCAATTCATGCAGGCGAATCGATCGATCCCAAACATGGCGAATAGAATGCGAACCGTGTTGAAGATGGCATTCGATAAGGCCGTTTTGCTCGGGATAGCGCCGACGAATCCGGTGACATCGGTGCCGCGCCTCAAAGAGAAAAAGCGCACGCGCTACATTACCGACCAGGAATACCGTGCGATCCAGGCGAAGGCGGCGCCATTACTTGCTGCCGTGATCGAGGTCTGCCTGTTGACCGGCCAGCGCATCGGCGACGTCTTGAAGATGCGGCGCACCGATCTTGACGAAGTAGGGATTTTTGTCGAGCAGGAAAAGACCGGCGCCCGGTTGCGGATCGGGTGGTCTAAGGGATTGCGCGAGGCGGTCGCCCAGGCGAAGGCGCTGGCCGGCGTCGTGAAAGGCATCTATCTGCTCGGGAATTCGCGCGGCGGAAAGGTTTCCTATTACACGATCCGCGACCAATGGGACAAGGCGACGGCGGCGGCCGGCGTCGAGGATGCCCACTTGCACGACTTGCGCGCGAAGGCCGGCACAGATACCAAAGCTGGCGGCGGCGATTCTAAGGCGCTGCTCGGCCATAAGTCAGAATCGAGCCATGCGCGCTATCTGCGCGGTCTAGAAATTCCGGTCGTCGAGGCGACCCGGCGGAAAGCGTCTTAGATTGTCTAAGAAAATACCCTCTGAAACCAGCGTAAACACTCATACGCCAGTAATGCAGCAATACCTGCGTTTGAAGGCGCAGCATCCCGACATGCTGATGTTCTATCGCATGGGCGACTTCTACGAACTGTTCTTCGCCGACGCGGAAAAGGCTGCGCGCCTGCTCGATATCACGCTGACGGCGCGCGGCCAGTCCGGCGGCCAGCCGATAGCCATGGCCGGCGTTCCCTATCACGCTGTAGAGCAATACCTGGCGCGCCTGGTCAAGCTCGGTGAGTCGGTGGCCATCTGCGAGCAGATCGGCGACACGGCGACCAGCAAGGGCCCGGTGGAACGCGCCGTGCTGCGCGTAGTGACGCCGGGCACGCTGACCGATGCGGCGCTGCTCGACGAGCGCAGCGATTGCCTGCTGCTGGCGCTGAATCTGCAGGGCGACAAAGCGGGACTCGCCTGGTTGAACCTCGCCAATGGCGATTTGACCATCCTCGAATGCCCGCAGGAGGAGCTGGCGATGCAATTGGAGCGACTGCGCCCGGCCGAGATCCTGCTGCCCGACAGCTTGCGCAGCGCGCCCGCGGATCTGGCCAGCCGCAACGCCGCCGTCAGGCATCTGCCGGATTGGCATTTCGACGCGCAAGCAGCCTCGCGCCTGCTCAGCGAACACTTCGGCACCCGCGACCTGTCCGCCTTTCTGCCCGACGGCGAAGCGGGCTGCGCAGGCTCGCTGGCCGCCGCTGGTGCGCTGTTCCAATACGCGCGCAGCACGCAGCAACAGGCGCTCGCCCACGTCACCGGCTTGCGCCGCGAAAGCCGCGACGACTACCTGCGCCTGGATGCGATCAGCCGCCGCAATCTCGAGATATCCGAAACCCTGCGCGGGGAGGCCGCGCCGACCCTGCTCTCGCTGCTCGACCGCTGCGCCACCAGCATGGGTTCGCGTTGGCTGCGCCACGCCCTGCACCATCCCTTCGCCGACAGCAATCGCGCCGCGGCGCGCCACCTGGCGGTGGCCGAACTGCTGGACGGGCCCGGCAGCGAATTGCGCAGCCTGCTGCGCGGTATCACCGACATCGAGCGCATCACCGCCCGCATCGCCCTGAAGAGCGCCCGCCCGCGCGACTTGAGCAGCTTGCGCGACAGCCTGGCGCGGCTGGACGGATTGCAGCGCTGCCTGACCAAAACCGACGAGCAGCTGGCCGCCCCCCTGCTCGTCCAGGTCGCCGCCGATCTAGCCACGCCCAGCGCTTGTTTGACGCTGCTCGCGCGCTCGCTGCGTCCCGAACCGGCGACGACGCTGCGCGAGGGCGGCGTCATCAATGACGGTCACGACGCCAGCCTCGACGAACTGCGCGCCCTGCAGAACAACTGCGGTGCCTTTCTGCTCGAACTCGAAGCGCGCGAGCGCACGCGCACCGGCATCAATACGCTCAAGGTGGAGTACAACCGGGTCCACGGCTTCTACATCGAAGTCAGCCAGGCCAACAGCGCGCGGGTACCGGACGACTATCGCCGCCGGCAGACGTTGAAGAACGCCGAGCGCTACATCACGCCCGAATTGAAGAGTTTCGAAGATCGGGCCCTGTCCGCCAACGAGCGGGCCCTGGCCCTGGAGAAGCGGCTGTTCGAAGCGCTGCTCGAGCAACTCGCAGCGCACATCGGCGTCCTGCAGACCATCGCCCGCGCTCTGGCGCTGGCCGACGGTCTCTGCGCTTTCGCCGACGCCGCGCACCGGCTCGACTTTTGTCGGCCGCGCTTTCGTTCGCTGCCTGGCATCAGCATCGTCGGCGGACGCCATCCCGTGGTCGAGGACGAATTGCGGCGTGCCACCACCGGCACCGGCGACTTCATCGCCAACGACAGCGAACTGGGCAGCGCTCGGCGCATGCTGCTCATCACCGGCCCGAACATGGGTGGCAAATCCACCTATATGCGCCAGGTCGCGCTGATCGTGCTGCTCGCCCACTGTGGCGCCTTCGTTCCCGCGGCGAGCTGCGAGCTGGGGCCGATCGACGCCATCTACACCCGCATCGGCGCCTCGGACGACCTGGCTTCAGGACGCTCCACATTCATGGTCGAGATGACCGAGGCGGCGGCGATACTGCGCGGCGCCGGCGAACGCTCGCTGGTGTTGATGGACGAAATCGGCCGCGGCACCTCGACCTTCGACGGCATGGCCCTGGCGCACGCCATCGCCCGCCACCTGATCGAGAAGAACCGCTCTCTGACCCTGTTCTCGACCCACTATTTCGAGCTCACCGGTCTGGCCCAGGATCATCCCGAGTGCGCCAACGTACACCTGTCGGCGGTGGAACACGGACACAGCATCGTCTTCCTGCACGCGCTCGAGGAAGGACCGGCGAGCCAGAGCTACGGCATACAGGTGGCGGCGCTGGCCGGCGTTCCCGGCGGCGTGCTGCGCGAAGCGCGGCGCCGTCTGAGCGCATTGGAAAATCGCGAAGCCACCGTGGGCGGCCAGGCCGACCTGTTCGCCGCAGCCGCGCCGGAGCAGGCGCCGCATCCGGCGCTGCTGGCGCTGGCGCAGCTGGAGTGCGACGCCTTGAGCCCGCGCGAGGCCCTGGAGCAGCTCTACCGCTTGCAGCAACTGCTCGCCTAAGTCGCGTCAGTGGTGGTGGCCACCGGGCCCGTGCACGTGGCCGTGGGCCAGTTCTTCGGGGGTCGCCGCGCGCACCTCGGTGATGGTGCAGGCGAACAGCAAGGCCATGCCGGCCAGCGGGTGATTGCCGTCGACCACCACCTTGCCGTCCTCGATCTCGGTGACGGTGTAGAGCATCTCCTCGTCCCCCTCCTCGGCGGCGCGTTCGAACTGCATGCCGACCTGCAGTTCGTCGGGAAACAGGTTGCGCGGCTCGATGTTGACCAACGCCGCATCGTAGTCGCCGAAAGCCTCTTCGGGTAGCAGCTTGAGCTCGAGGCTGGTGCCGACCTCCTTGCCGTGCAGCGCTTCCTCGAGCGCGGGAAAGATGCCGTCGTAACCGCCGTGCACATAGATCAGTGGCTGCTCCCCGGCATCGACCACGTTGCCGTCGGTGTCGTGGACCTTGTAGCTCAAGGTGACGACCGTGTTCTTGGCTATTTGCATGGCAGCTCCATTTGCTTGACCAGGCGCAAGATCTCGGCAACGTGGCCACGCGGATTGATGTCGTAGAGGGCGTGCCGAACCACGCCTTTGCTGTCGATGACGAAGGTCGAGCGGACGATGCACAGCTTCTTCACCCCGTCCTTTTCGCGCATCTGCGCCACGCCGTACTTGC
>JAHFRE010000299.1 GCA_023258955.1 Sterolibacterium sp. | reverse complement strand
GGATATTGGCCAGCGCCGCGCGGCTGCCCTCGGTCAACTGCTGCAGCACCAGATCGCGCCGCGTCTCTTTTTCGACGGCGCGGGTGATGTTGTCGAGCAGCAGCACGTAGCCGCCGATCTGTTGCCGCCCCGCCTCATCGGCGCTCATCACCGGCGCCATATGCACCCGGATCAGGCGACCGCTGGCGGTGGCGGTGACGAAGTTAGCCAGGGGCTGGGCCGCCGCCTTGTGCACCTGGCGCTGTAGCGCCTCGAGGGCGTGCACGATGCGCTCGCGTTCGAGCAGGGAGAAGATCGATCGCCCCAGGCCGAGCAGTTCCCCCGCCTCGCCGGCCTGGCCGGCGGCGAACTCCTGGCGTGCCCGGTTGTTGTAGAGCAGGACGCGCCCGTCGAGATTGCAGACGACCACGCTCTGCGCCAGCTCCGACATCAGCGCCGCCAGGCGGTTCTTTTCCTCCTCGAGGTCGGCCCGGGCCGAGGCGATCTGCGCCTCGACATCGCGCTCGAGGGCATCGCGCTGGTCGGCCAGGGCGTTGACCGCGCCGACCAGACCGTCCCAGGGCCCGCCCGTGGCGCGCAGCCGCGCCGTGCGATTGGCCGACGGCAACAGCCGCGCCTGGTCGGCCAGCTGCAGCGGCAGCGCCAGGTAGCGCCGATGTGCCCACTTGAGCGGCAGCAGGGCCAGGCCGATCAACAGCAGGGCCAGCAGCACCAGCAGCAGCGCGCGGTCTTCGCCGCTGGCCTCGACGCCGAGCACGGCGGTGGTGGCAGCGATGGTGGCGAGCACAAAAAGCACCAGCGCCGCGACCGCCAGGACCAGGCTGTTGGCGATCCTCATTCGCCAAGCAGCTCCCGCAGCTTCGCCACCAGATCCTTGGTGGCGAAGGGCTTGGTCATGTAGGCGTCGGCGCCGAGGGCCATGCCCTTCTGCACCTCGGTGTCGCGCCCCTTGGCGCTCAGCATCAGGATCTTCACCCCGGCCAACTGGGCATCGGCGCGGATCTCCTGGCAGACGG
Source organism: Sterolibacterium sp. (assembly GCA_023258955.1). GTDB lineage: Bacteria > Pseudomonadota > Gammaproteobacteria > Burkholderiales > Rhodocyclaceae > CAIYYX01. The sequence continues at coordinate 3,326 of JAHFRE010000299.1, read as the reverse complement.
CGAAGCCGTTCTTCAGCGGCAGCATCACGTCGAGCAGGACCAGATCCGGTCGCACCTGGCGCAACCTGTTCATCGCCTCCTCGCCGTCGCCGGCGACGGCGACCTGGTAGCCCTCGCGCTTCAAGAGGAACTCCAGGGAGACGACGATGTTCGGCTCGTCGTCGACGATGAGGATGGACTTGGCCACGTCAGTTCACACTGGCCGCCTTGAGCGGCAGCGAGAACCAGAAGTCGGCGCCGCGGCGGCCGCTCTCCGGCGCGCTGTCGACGTGCAGCTGGCCGCCGAAATGTTCGATGATCTGGCGGCTGATCGGCAGCCCCAGGCCGGTGCCGTGCGGCTTGCCGGTGGTGCTGTCGCCACCCTGGCGGAACTTCTCGAATATCACGGCCTGGTCCCCGCGTTCAATACCCGGTCCATTGTCGGCGACCGAGACCACCCCGGCGGCATCGTCTTCGCGCACGCTGACCACCACCCGCCCCTCGTCCCCGGCGCAGAATTTGGCGGCGTTGGAGAGCAGATTCATCATAACCTGGATCAGCCGATCGCGGTCCGCCACCACCGGCGCCGGCCGCTGCGGCAGCTGCAGATCGAGCGCGATGCGTCGTTCCTTGAACAGCTGCGCCGTGGCCTCGGTCGCCGCCTGCACCACTTCGCGCAGGTCGAGCTGGTCGGCGCGCCATTCGGCGTTGCCCGACTCGATCTTCGCCAGATCGAGCACCTGGTCGATCAGCCGGGTCAGGCGCTGGGTCTCGGCGACGATGATGCCGAGAAACTTGCGCCGATCGACCAGGTCGATTTTCGGATCCTCGCGCAGCATCTCGGAGAAGGCGCGGATCGAGGTCAGCGGCGTGCGCAATTCGTGGCTGACGGTGGAGATGAAATCGTCCTTAAGTCGGTCGAGTTCCTGCAGCCGCAGATTGGCTGCGCGCAGCTCCTGGGTGGCCAGCGACAGCTCCTGCGAGCGCTGTTCCAGTTCGTGGCTGTAGGCGCGCACCTGATGCGCCTCGTCGAGGATGTTCAGCACCTCCTCCAGGCCCAGCGGTTCCTCTTCGACCACCGAGGCCATCATCAGCCGCGCCGAAGCGCTGCCCAGCGCGCCGGCGAGCAGGTTCTCGGCATAGGCGACCAACTCCGCATCGGCCGGCAGCTCCTCGACCGCGGCCACCCCCTTGCGCCTGGCGTAGGATTCCAGCGCCGCCTGGGCCCGCTCGCGCCCGAGAAAGCGGTTGAGCAGCGGCGCCAGCTGCTCGATTTCGGCCCGGCCGCGCCAGAAGGGGGCGCGGCCGGGCACCTGCGCCAGGCGATGGGCGTCGACGAACAGCAGCGCCTGCCCCGCCTCGCGCGCGTCGGGCGCGCGCGCCAGCGATACCGCCAGATAGGCGCCGACGTTGGCGAGCATGCTCCAGAACAGGCAGTGGGCGATCTCGTCGAGACCGGTCAGGCCGAACAGCTGTTGCGGCTTGAGCAGGCCGATGCCGAAAGCGCCCTGCTCGAGGAAGTCGCGACTGAGCCAGCCCGACTTGGCGAACGAGGGCAGGACCAGAGTGTAGGCCCAGACCAGGAACCCGGCGGACAAGCCGGCCAGCGCCCCGTGCCGGGTGCCGCCCTTCCAATAGAGGCCGCCGAAGATCACCGGCGCGAACTGGGCAACGGCGGCGAAGGAGATCAAGCCGATGGCGACCAGGGCGTAGGCCTCGCCGGCAAGGCGGAAATAGGCGTAGCCGAGCAAGACGATGATCACGATCGCGCACCTGCGGATCAGCAGCAGCAGCCAGGACAGATCGGCGCGCTGGTTCAGGCCGAGCCAGGGCAGGCGCAGCGCCAGGGGCATCACCAGGTCGTTGCAGACCATGGTGGACAGGGCGATGGTCTCGACGATCACCATGCCGGTCGCCGCCGACAGACCGCCGATGAACACCAGCAGCGCCAGGCCCTGCTGGTGGTGGGCCATCGGCAGGGTCAGGACGAAGGTGTCGGCGTCGACGCTGTTGCCGAAGACGAGCAGGCCACCCAGGGCGATCGGCAGAACGAAGATGTTGATCGCCAGCAGGTACAGCGGAAACATCCAGAGCGCCCGCCGCAGGTGATTCTCGCCGACGTTTTCGACGATGGCGATCTGGAACTGCCGCGGCAGGAGTAGCACCGACATCATCGAGACGAAGGTCAGCGCCGCCCAGCCGCTGGCACTGCCGCCGGCGCCGCCGGCGCCCAAGAGCTGCGCCAGGTCCGGTTCGAGGCGGGCACGCGCGAAGATGTCGCCGATGCCGTCGTAGATGCCGAAGCTGACGAACAGTCCCACCGCCGTGAACGCCAGCAGTTTGACCAGCGATTCGAAGGCGATGGCGGCGACCATGCCTTCGTGGCGTTCGCTGGCGTCGAGGTGCCGCGTGCCGAAGAGGATGGTGAACACCGCCAGGGTCAACGCCACGTAGAGGGCGGAGTCCACGTGCCAGGGCGCGGCGGAGAGGGCGGCGGCGCGGGTCGGCACGACGATCTCGGGATAGTGCAGGAGGATGTTCAGACTGCCCGATACCGCCTTCAATTGCAGCGCGATGTAGGGCACCACACCGAGCACCGCGATCACGGTCACCAGGCCACCGAGGAGCTGGCTCTTGCCGTAGCGGGCGGCGACGAAGTCGGCGATCGAGGTCAGGCGGTGCGCCTTGGCGATGCGCAGCATCTTCAGCATGACGAACCAGCAAAGGCCCATCATCAAGGTCGGCCCGAGGTAGATCGGCAGAAAGCCGATGCCGCTGATGGCGGCGCGGCCGACGCTGCCGTAGTAGGTCCAGGTGGTGCAGTAGACCGCCAACGACAGGGCGTAGATGCTCGAGCGATTTATCACCGAGCGACCGGCGTCGGCGCGCCGGTCCGCCCAATAGGCGATCGCGAACAGCACCGCCAGGTAGGCGAAGGAGACAGCGATGATCGCAGCCTGGGACATCGCCTCAGCCGCCGCGGCGTTCGATCACCGCCACCATCAGCGCGATCAGCCCGCCCCAAGCGGCGAAGACGTAGGCGTAGAGCGCCGGCACGCCGAGCACGTCGGCCTGGCTGTCGATCAGGGACAGCAGCGGATAGTTGAGCAGTACGCTGCCGAGCAGAAAGATCGCTGCCAGGCGCGAACCGGTCAGCCGTTGCCGGTTCATCGCAGCCCCACTGCTTCCAGACTCAGGCGTTGGTCTTCAGCTGTTCGAGGATCGCCGGATTCTCCAGCGTCGACACGTCCTGGCTGATCTCCTCGCCCTTGGCCAGCACCCGCAGCAGGCGGCGCATGATCTTGCCCGAGCGGGTCTTCGGCAGGTTCTCGCCGAAGCGGATGTCC
>JAHFRE010000298.1 GCA_023258955.1 Sterolibacterium sp. | reverse complement strand
GCTGCGCTCTCCGTATCGGCGTAGGCTTCCTGCAGCACGACGAAGTCGCAGGCCGCAAGCGCCTCCCTCACCTTCCCCTGGTCGGGCAGGGACTGCGCCGGGTTGGTGCAGGCGATCCAGACCGCCTTGATCTCACCCCGGCCCATCGCTTCGAACAGCTCCACCGCCTTCTTGCCGGGCGCCTCGGGCAGGGTGGCAGCACCCCAGATTCTGGCCATCGCTGCCCGATCTTCAGGACTTCCCGCGTCGCGATGGCCGGGGAGGAGATTGGCCATGGCACCGACCTCGCGGCCACCCATGGCGTTGGGCTGGCCGGTCAAGGAGAAGGGACCGGCGCCCGGCCGACCGATCTGCCCCGTGGCCAGGTGCAGGTGGATCAACGCGGCGCCGTTGTCGGTGCCGTGGTGGGATTGGTTGAGGCCCTGGCACCAGAGGGACAGCGCCGCCCCGGCCTGGCCGAACCAGCGCGCCGCCGTGGTGATGTCTTCGGCGCGCACGCCGCAGATCCTCGCCGCCAGCGCCGGCGTGATTTCGCGCACGGCGTCGCGGGCCGCTTCGAAGCCGACGCTGTGGGCCGCGATGAAGCGGCCGTCGATCAAGCCGTCCCAGATCAGGACGTGCAGCATCGCCGAGAACAGCACCGTGTCGGTGCCGGGCTCGATCTGCAGATGCAGGTCGGCAGCGGCGGCGGTGTCGGTGCTGCGCGGGTCGATCACGATCAGCTTGGTGTGCGGCCGCGCCGCCTTGGCGTCGAGCACGCGGCGGAAGACGATCGGATGGGCGTAGGCGGTGTTCGAGCCGGCGATCAGCAGGCAGTCTGCGGCAGCGATGTCGTCGTAACAGGCGGGCGGCGCATCGGCGCCCAGGGTCGCCTTGTAGGCCGACACCGCCGACGACATGCACAGCCGCGAGTTGGAATCGATGTTGTTGGTAGCGACCAGGGCCCGCGCCAGCTTGTTGAAGACGTAGTAATCCTCGGTCAGCAGCTGCCCGGAGACGTAGAAAGCCACGGCATCGGGGCCGTGCTCGCGGATCACCGCGGCGAAGCGCTGCGCCGCGTAGGTGAGCGCCTCGTCCCAGCCGACTCGCGTGCGTGGCACGTCCTTCGTCGGCCGCAGTTCGGGATAGAGCGCCCGCGTTGTCGTTCCTGTGGTCAGGTGCAGGCTCGCGCCCTTGGTGCACAGCCGGCCGAGATTGGCCGGATGGTCGGGGTCTCCCGTGACGCCGGTGATGCGGTGCCCATCGTGTTCGATGAGCACGCCGCAGCCGACGCCGCAGTAGCAACAGGTGGAGCGGACTGTGGCCATGGTCTCAGGAAATTCGCAGCAGCACCCGGCCGGCTTCGACGCGCGCCTCGTGGCGCTTGACACAGCCGACGTCGGGGGCGACGGCGCTGCCGTCTTCGAGGCCGATCAGCCAGCCGTGCAGCGGACAGGTGACCCGGTCGCCGGCGACGATGCCCTGGGAGAGCGGTCCGCCCTTGTGCGGACAACGGTCGTCGAGCGCGAAGACCCGGTCGTCGGCGGTGCGGAACAGGGCGATCGGCCCGGCCGCGGCCTCGACCACGCGACTGCCCAGGCGCGGGATGTCTTCCAGTGCGCATATCGATTTCCAGTCGCTCATGCCGGCAGCACCTCGTATTCGCGCTTGGCCACACCGGCAACCCGCTCGACCCAGGGGTCGGCGGCGTCCTGCAGGGCGTAGAGCAGACGCTGGTAGAGGGCGCGGCGGCCGTTGCCGTCCTCGACCACCCGCTGCTTGACGTGATCGAGACCGACACGCGCGACGTAGTGCACGGTGCGTTCGAGGTAGAAGCCTTCCTCGCGATAGAGTTGCAGGAAGGCGCCGCTGTACTCTCTCACCTCGTCTTCGCTACCGACCTTGCACAGGAACTGCGCCACCTCGGTCTTGATGCCGCCGTTGCCGGCGACGTGGATCTCCCAGCCGGAATCGATGCCGATGATGCCCACGTCCTTGATCCCGGACTCGGCACAATTGCGCGGACAGCCGCTCACCGCCAGCTTGACCTTGTGCGGCGACCACATGCCGAAGAGCATCTTCTCCAGGCTGACCCCCATGTCCATCGAGCGCTGGGTGCCGAAGCGGCAGTGCTCGGAACCGACGCAGGTCTTCACCGTCCGGATCGACTTGCCGTAGGCGTGGCCCGACGGCATGCCCAGGTCTTTCCAGACTCCGGGCAGGTCGGCCTTCTTGATGCCCAGCAGGTCGATGCGTTGACCGCCCGTCACCTTCAGGGTCGGCACCTGGTACTTCTCGGCGACGTCCGCGATGCGGCGCAACTCGTCGGGCGTGGTCAGTCCACCCCACATGCGCGGCACCACGGAAAAGGAACCGTCCTTCTGGATGTTGGCGTGGGCGCGCTCGTTGATGAAGCGCGACTGCGGATCGTCCTGGGCTTCGTTCGGCCAGGTGGAGATCAGATAGTAGTTGAGCGCCGGGCGGCAGCTGGCGCAGCCGTTGGGCGTGCGCCATTCGAGAAAGCGCATCACCGCGTCGATGCTCAGCAGCTTCTGTTCGCGTATGGTCTGGCGCAGCGTCGCGTGCGGATAGTCGGTGCAGGCGCAGACGGGCTTGTCGGCGCTCGACGCTGGCTTGTAGGCGCCGCCCACGGTGGAGGCGAGGATCTGCTCGACGAGACCGGTGCAGGAGCCGCAAGAGGAGGAGGCCTTGGTGTGCTTGCGCACCGCATCGATGGTGAACAGACCGTGTTCGCGGATGGCTTTGACGATGGTTCCCTTGCACACGCCGTTGCAGCCGCAGACCTCGGCGCTGTCGGCCATCGCCGCGGCGTTCTTGCCGTGGGCGTGGCCGCTGTCGCCGAGCGATCCCTCGCCGAACATCAGGCGGTCGCGCATCTCGCCGATCGGCGTCTGGTCCTTGATCAGGCGGAAATACCAGGCCCCGTCGGCGGTGTCGCCGATCAGCACGGCGCCCGCCAGGCGGTCGCCATCGACCACCAACTTCTTGTACACCCCGCCGACGCGATCGTGGAGGACGATCTCCTCGGCGTTCTTGCCGCCCATGAATTCGCCGGCGGAGAAGACGTCGATGCCGGTGACCTTGAGCTTGGTCGACACCGAGGAACCGCCGTAGCGGCCGATGCCGAAATTGGCCAGGTGATTGGCGCAGACCTTGGCTTGCTCGAACAGCGGCGCCACCAGGCCGTAGACTGTGCCGCGATGGTTCACGCATTCGCCCACGGCGTAGATCTTCGGGTCAAATGTCTGCATGGTGTCGGAGACGACGATGCCGCTCATTTTCCCTTTTCCGCAGTGCAGCTTGGCCGCCTCGGCCAACTGGGTGTTGGGACGGATGCCGGCGGCCATCACCACCAGATCGGCCGCGATCTCCATGCCGTCCTTGAGGCGCACGGCGGCCACACGGCCGTCTTTCGCCAACAGCGCCTCGCTGCTCTTGCCCAGCAGGAAGCGCAGGCCGCGCGCCTCGAGCGAGATCTGCAGCAGGTCGGCGGCCGGCTTATCGAGCTGGCGTTCCATGATCCAGTCGGCGAACTGCACCACGGTCACCTCCATGCCACGCCGCTTGAGGCCGTTGGCCGCTTCCAGTCCGAGCAGCCCGGCACCGATCACCACCGCGTGCTTGTAGGTCGCCGCGGCGGCGATCATGGCTTCGGTGTCGGCGATATCGCGGTAGGCGATGACCCCGGGCAGGTCCGAGCCGGGAATGGGCAGGATGAACGGTGTGGACCCGGTGGCCAGCAGCAGGCGGTCGTACTCGGCCTCGGTGCCGTCGCTGCTCCTCACCTTGCGCGCGACGCGATCGATGCAGCTGACCGATCTTCCGGCGTGCAGGGTGATGCCCTGCTGCCGATACCAATCGAGGTCGTTCAACATGATGTCGGGCAGGGCCATCTCTCCGGCCAGCACCGGCGAGAGCAGGATGCGGTTGTAGTTGCCGTGCGGCTCGGCGCCGAAGACCGTGATGTCGTAGAGGTCGGGCGCCAGGGCCAGCAATTCCTCGACGGTGCGGATGCCCGCCATGCCATTGCCCACCACCACCAGTCGTTGTTTTCTCATGATGGGCTCTCACGCGGCCTTCTGCAGCTGTTTGTGATAGAGGAACTCGAGGATGGCCGCCCGGTACTTGGCGTACTCGGGATCGTGGGCCAGGGCCAGGCGATCGCGCGGTCGCGCCAGCTTCACCGCCAGCACCTCGCCGATGGTCGCCGCCGGTCCGTTGTTCAGCATCACCACCCGGTCGGAGAGCAGCACCGCCTCATCGACGTCGTGGGTGACCATCACCGTGGTGGCGCCGCTGTCCTTGACGATGCGCAGCAACTCGTCCTGCAGCTTGGCCCGGGTCAG
>JAHFRE010000297.1 GCA_023258955.1 Sterolibacterium sp. | reverse complement strand
GCAGCAGGATCTCCTCCATCTGCGCGAGCAGCTCCCGCGCCTCCTCCATGAAGGTGCCGAGCGCTTGCATCATGTCGTTCGAGGCGTTGCTCATCTGGAACTCCCTAGGATTCGCTCGCCGAAATTACCAGCGGATCGCCGAGCATGCCGCCGAGGTTGGCCAGATCGACCAGACGCAACACCGCCGGCGTGTGGTTGGTGAAGCGCACTTCCTTGCCCGGATTGCGTTTGGCGATCAGCATCAGCTGCAGACCGGCGGTATCCATCTCGGTGACGCCCGACAGATCGACCTCGATCTCGGCGGCGACCGCCATCGCCTCGGCCAGTCCGGCCTTGACTTCGGCGGCGCTGTAGATGGTCAGCTCCCCGGTCAGCGCCACGCGCGCCGTGCTGCCCTGCTGCGTCGTCTCTATGCCCATGACAGTGTCACATCAGCAGCTTGGAGACGGCGGCCAGCATCTGCGCCGGCTGAAACGGTTTCACCACCCAGGCCTTGGCCCCGGCCTCCTGGCCGGCCTTCTTCTTCTCCTCGGAGCCCTCGGTGGTGAGCATGATCACCGGCACGAACTTGTAGGCCGGATTCTTCTTCATCTCCTTGACGAAGGTGATGCCGTCCATATTGGGCATGTTGACGTCGCTGATGACCAGATGGATCTTCTGGCCGGCGAGCTTGGTCAGGGCGTCCTTGCCGTCGCAAGCCTCGATCACCTCGTAGCCACCGCCCTTCAGTGCCATCGAGACAACCTGGCGCAGCGATGATGAGTCGTCGACGATCAATACGGTCTTACCCATAGCAGGCTCCTATATCCTATTTAGAAGAAGGTGATTTCGGTCGCTTCGATCTTGCCCTGCGCTGCCGGGTGTTGCGCGTCGTGCTGCTCGAGGGTGGTGTAGGTGCGCTCCAGCTCCGCGATCCAGGCCCGCGCGTCGAATGGCTCGGGCACCGCACCCTGCTCCACCAGGCGCTCCTGCTCGCGCATGCGCTGGCCCAGACGCTCGATGTCGGTGGTCACGGCGACCAGAATCTGACTGGTGCGGTCCTGGAATTGCAGATGGACCAACACCTCTTCGACCTTTTGCCGCACGCTCTGGCTGCCGTCGGCCATCTCCCGCGACGACTCGCTGAGCCCTTGCACGACACCGCTGAAGCGCTCCAGCACGTTGCGGATGGTGGTGTCCGAGCTGCTGCCGAGCGTCTCGTTCTGCCGCGACATCTGACCGGCGGTGGTCAGCGCCTTGGTCATCGCTGCGTTGACCGCCTCGACGTTGACCTTGATCTGCTTGCCCAGCACACCCGACTGATCCGACAGCTTTCTGACTTCGTCGGCGACCACGGCGAAGCCGCGGCCGGTGTCGCCGGCGCGCGCCGCCTCGATCGCGGCGTTCAAGGCGAGCAGATTGGTCTGCTTGGCGATGTCGGCGACACCGGTGGCCATCTGCTTCAGATCCTCGGTCACCTTGGCCAGGCTCTCGAATTCCCGCAGCATCGGCTTCTGCTCTTCGAGCGCCAGGGTCATGCTCGCCAGCATGCCCATCAGTTCGCTGCGGGCGGTCTCGATCACGGCGACGATGCCGCCGTCGGACTCGCCGCTGTGGCTGTCGAGCATCGCGCCGAGCTTGCCGAGGATGGTATCGAAGTCGTGCGCCAGCGCGGTTCCCGCCCGCTCCGTCTGCAGTCGCGCGATGTCGATGTGCTTGGACCAGCGGGCCATCGAGGCATCGGCGACTTCGTGCAGGCTGCGCGTATAGGGCTCGATCCGCGGCCGCGCCGCATCGACCGCCGCTTGCGCGGCGAGGCAACGGGCGAGCGTCGCCCGCAGCTCGCGCCGCTCCCAGAACGAGGCGGCCGCAACCAACGCCACCAGCGCCGCGGCCAGCGCCAGACCGAGCGGCAGCGATGCGGCGCTCCACAGGCCTAGGCCACCGCCAAGCACCGCCGCCAACACTGGGGCCATACCCACGGGGCTTACCGTCGCTGTTGGATTTTGCATCGCTGTCTCCGAGCTTGACTCTGGTCTATGGGCAGGTTGTTCATGGCGGTCGCTGCGGCCTCAGTGCAAATCGGCCCTGGCCTTGGTCTCGATCCGTCCCAAGCCGGCCAGCAGTTCCTCGAATGCACCGATGTCCCGCGACTTGTCGAAGAAGTGGTGGGCGCCCAGTTGCAGGCATTTGTTGCGGTACTCGGGCTGGCCGTAGTTGGTCAGCACGATCGCGACCGTCGCCGGATACCTGGCGACGATGTGCTCGAGCAGGGACAGACCGCTGCCGCGCTTCAGGCGCAGATCGATCACGGCGACGTCGGGCTGGTGCAGCGCCATCAGGGAGCGTGCGTCTTCCTCGGCGTCGGTCTCGGCCACCAGCAGCGCAGCGGGAATGGCGACGATCATGCTGCGCAGTCGATTGCGCAAGATCCGCGAATCCTCCACCAGTAGAACCTTCATCGCTCGCTCGGCCTTCAGTCAGGATGCGCGCATGGTGCGCCGCGCGGCGCCATCCTGATATCGGCGCAAGCCGCGACCTGAAGCCGGAATTCGCGCCGGGCGCTGTAGGAATCCTCCTACGCGGGCGCTCTTTGCGGCGCTGGTTACAGGGAGTTCGCCGAGTCGGCGAGCAGACGATGCTTCAGACCATAGCGGATCAGGTCGGCGACGCTGGTCGCGGTCATCTTCTGCAGGATGCGCGTCTTGTAGGTGCTGACCGTCTTCACGCTCAGGTTGAGTTGCTGGGCGATTTCGGTGATGCCGCGCCCGGCGACGATCAGTTGAAAGATCTGGAACTCGCGGCTCGAGAGCAGGGTGTGCGGCGGCCGATCGTCGTTGAGTATCAAGTCGAAAGCCAGATCGCCGGCGACCTCCGGACTGATGAAACGCCCGCCGCCAGCGACCTTGCGGATCGCGTCGACCAGGAGCTGCGACGCGCTGTCCTTGCACAGATAGCCTGACGCCCCGGCGCGGATGGTGCGGATCGCGTACTCGTCCTCCTTGTGCATGCTGAGGATCAGGATCGGCAGCCGCGGCTGTTCCACCTTGATCTGCAAGATCAGCTCGACGCCGCTCTTGCCGGGCATCGACACGTCGAGCAGGAGCACGTCCCACTTGCCGTGGCGGACCATCTCCAGCGTCTGCTGACCGTCGCTCGCCTCGCCGGCGACGGTCACGTCGCCGGTCGCGGCGAGGATCTGCTTCAGTCCCTCGCGCATCAGCGTGTGATCGTCGGCGATGAGCACGCGAATCATGAGGCAGGGCTCCGGCTGCGGCTGATGCGCACTTCGATGTGGGTGCCGCGTCCGGGCGCGCTGTCGACCTCGAGCCGGCCGCCGAGCAGGCTGACCCGTTCGCGCATGCCGAGCAGGCCGAAGGAGCGGCGCTCGCCGCAGTTCTCTGCGGGCATGCCGCAGCCGTCGTCGCCGATGGTCAGCAACAGTTCGTCGCCCTGGTCCTGCATCGCCACCATGGCGTGCGAAGCGCGCGCGTGGCGGGCGATGTTGGTCAATGACTCCTGGACGATGCGGAAGATCGCGGTCGAGGTCGGCTCGTCCAGCCCGTAGTCCTCGCGGTCGAGGACCAGATCGCAATCTATCCCGCATTGCTTGGTGAAGCGCTTGGTGTAGCTGCTCAGCGCCGCTTCCAGGCCGAGATCGTCGAGCATGCCGGGGCGCAGGTCTTCGCAAATCCGGCGCACCGCGTCGACCGTGCCGTTGAGCAACTGGTCGATCGAAGTCAGGCGCTGCGCCACCGCCCCCTGCGCTGCGCCCAGGCACTCCCCCAGGTTCTTGAAATCGATGCGCAGCGCGGTCAGGTTCTGCCCCAGGTCGTCGTGCAGCTCGCGCGCAAAATGCGCCCGGTCCTCCTCCCGCACCCGCTGCAGATAGACCGACAGCTGGCGCAGATGCGCCTCGCTCTCCCGCAATTCGCGCGTCCTGGCGTCGACGATCGCCGCCAGATTGGCGCGGATGCGCGCCAGATTGACGTGGGTGCGCACACGCGCCAGCACCTCCTCTTCGCAGAACGGCTTGGTGACGTAATCGACGCCGCCGACCTCAAAACCAGCGACCCGGTCCGCCGATTCGAGCAGGGCGCTGATGAAGATGACCGGTATGTGGCGGCTGCGCTCGTCGGCCTTGAAGCGCGCGCACGCCGTGTAGCCGTCCATCACCGGCATGCGCACGTCGAGCAGGATCAGGTCGGGCAGGGTCACCGCCGCCGCCCGCAGCGCCGCCTCCCCGGTCAGCGCCGGCATCACGTCGTAGCCGGCGTGCTCCAGCATGGCGCAGAGCAAATTGAGGTTCTCGACGCTGTCGTCGACGATCAGGATCGTGCCTGTATCGGCGTCGTGCCTATCCATGGCT
>JAHFRE010000008.1 GCA_023258955.1 Sterolibacterium sp. | reverse complement strand
ATCGGCTACGGCAAGGTGTTCCACGCCGCCGGCATTTCCTGGACGCTCTCCTCCAAGGCCTCGGAGGCAGGCAACTTCGGCATGTTCATCGGCAACTATGAGCAGCTGCGCAAGATCGCCCTGCGCGTGCGCGAAGCGGCACTGGAGTTGGGGGTCAAGCGCATCGTGGTCGGCGAGTGCGGCCACGCCTGGCGCGTCGCCTACTCCTTCTGGAACACCCTGACCGGCATCGGTGACGGCGCCAGCGATCCCTTCGCCGTGCAATTGCAGAGCCAGCTCGATCATCGCTACCGGCAGCCGATGCACATCTGCGAGCTGACCTGGGACCTGATCCAGCGCGGCGCGATCGCCTTCGACAAGGAAGCCAACGACCACCGGGTCATCACCTTCCACGATTCCTGCAACGTCGCCCGCGCCTCGCGCATGGGCGAGCTCGCCGGCGGCCAGTTCGAGATTCCGCGCGCCATCATCCGCGCCTGCGCCAACCACTACGTCGAGATGGCCCCGGGTACCACCCACGAGCAGACCTTCTGCTGCGGCGGCGGTGGCGGGCTGCTCACCGACGACCTGCTCGATCTGCGCATCAAGGGGGCGCTGCCGCGCATGGAAGCGCTGCGCCAGGTGGCCGACGACCGCGGCGTGAACTTCATGGCCACCATCTGCGCCATCTGCAAGGCGCAATTTTCCAAGGTCCTGCCTTTCTACGGCTTCAAGATGAGCATGGTCGGCGGCGTGCACCAACTGGTCAGCACGGCGATCAAGCTCGGCGACAAATAGATCCGGAGACGAATATGGCTGCGAGCACAGAACCGTCCAAGCTGAACTTCCGCCGCTACCGGCCGGGCGACACCCAGGTCAAGCGCTGGCAGGATCAGATCTTCAAGGCGGGGGCTTCCTACAAGTGCCCGACCTACGTGCAATCGACGCCGCCCTGTCAGGGCTCCTGTCCTTCGGGCGAGGACATTCGCGGCTATCTGGCGATCGCCCGCGGCACCGAGAAGGTGCCCCTCGGTGCCGACGGCAAGCCGACCATGCCCTGGCAGGAATACGCCTGGCGCCGGCTCACCGAGGCCAATCCCTTCCCGGCGGTGATGGGCCGGGTCTGCCCGGCGCCCTGCGAGAGCGGTTGCAACCGCAACGCGGTCGAAGACCACGTCGGCATCAACTCGGTCGAGCACTTCCTCGGTCAGTACGCGATCGCCAACAAGCTCGCCTACGGAAGACCGGAAAAGTCCAGCGGCAAGAAGGTGGCCGTGATCGGCGGCGGTCCGGCCGGCCTGTCCTGCGCCTACCAGCTGGCCAAGAAGGGCCACGCCGTCACCATCTTCGACGAGCACGAATTCTTGGGCGGCATGATGCGCTACGGCATTCCCGGCTTTCGCACCCCGCGCGATGTGCTCGACGCCGAGATCCAGCGCATCCTCGACCTGGGCGTCACGGCGCGTCTCAAGACCCGGGTCGGCAAGGAGGTGACGATGGAGGCGCTGCGTCGCGACTTCGACGCGGTCTTCCTCGGCCTCGGCGCCCAGTCCGGTCGCGCCCTGCCGATAGCGGACGCGGCGGCGCCCAACGTCGTCACCGCCACCGCCTTTCTGCGCGCCTTCAACGACGGGCGCATGCAGCACGTCGGTCGTCGCGTGGTGGTGGTCGGCGGCGGCGACACCTCGATCGACGTCGCCACCGTCGCCCGCCGCCTCGGTCACATAGAGAACGCCAAGCCCACCGACATCGAAAACGCCATCGCCGGCCGCATGGCCCACGACGTCGCCGCGATCTCCGCCAAGCAGGGGGCCGAGGTGGTCCTGACCTCGGTCTTCGCCATCGACAAGATGCAGGCCAACCGCCACGAGATAGAGCAGGCCCTGGCCGAGGGCATCGTCATCCGCGGCGGACTTGCCCCGGTGGGTCTGGTCAAGGGCGCCGATGGCCGCGCCACGGCGCTGCGTGTCGCCCAATGCGAGGCCAAGTTCGTCGGTCCCAAGCTGGAAATCAAGATGGTCGCCGGCACGGAAGAAGACATTCCCGCCGACCTGATCGTCTCCGCCATCGGCCAGGCGGTCGACTTCAGCGGACTCGAGGAGTTCGACAACGGCAAGGGCGCGGTCGCCGCCGACAAGAACTACCAGGTCGCCGGCAGAGCGGATACCTTCGCCGGGGGCGACCTGATCCGTCCGCATCTGCTCACCACCGCCATCGGCCACGGCGCGATCGCCGCCGAAGGCATAGAGCGCTTCCTCGCCGGCGAGGCGTTGGAAAAGCGTCCGAAGATCGACGTGCACGCTTTCGACGTGGCGCGCAAGATGGTCGAGCGCGGCCTGGAGATCAAGCCGATCGCGGCACCGACGCGCGGCTCCGACAAGCTGGGCGGCATGCACAACTTCGAGAACCGCGCCGAGCGCTACGTCATTCCCCAGGACAAGCTGTTCCTCGGCCACTTCGCCTACACGCCGCGCAATATGCGCCGCTTCATCACCCTGGATGCCAAGGCGGCGCTGGGCAACTTCCAGGAACGGATCGAGCCGCTGACAGAAGCCGAAGCGATCGCCGAAGCCAAGCGCTGCATGAGCTGCGGCATGTGCTTCGAGTGCGACAACTGCGTCGTCTATTGCCCGCAGCTGGCGGTCAAGCGGGTGCCGAAGAAGGAAGCCAGCACCGGCCGCTACGTGTATACCGACTACGATCGCTGCGTCGGCTGCCACGTTTGCGCCGACGTCTGCCCGACCGGTTACATCCAGATGGGCCTGGGCGAGTAGGACCAGCGCGATGAAACGCTGGCTCGCTCTGCTGCTGTTCGCCCTGCTGGCGCTTCCGGCGGCAGCCGAGGTGCCCAAGCCGGTGATCGCCATCGCCAAGCCGGGCCAGTGCATCGCCCCGGTCGAGGAGATGCGGCGCAATCACATGGACATGCTGCGTCACCAGCGCGACCGGACCCTGCGCCTGGGCGAGCGCGAGGCCAAGGTGAGTCTCAACGCCTGCATCGACTGCCACGCCAGCAGGGACAACGGCTCGGTGCTGGGCGACAAGGAGAATTTTTGCCAGGGCTGCCACGCCTACGCGGCGGTCAAGCTCGACTGTTTCGAGTGCCACCAGGCCAAGGCCAAGAAGACGGCGGAGATCAAGCCATGAGCGAGAATGGCCAACCGAGCAGCGGCCGCCGCAACATCCTCGGCGCCGGTGCCGCGGCGGCGGCCCTGGCCATCGCGCCGGGCATCCAGCTGATCACCACGGCCGGTGCGCACGCCAGCGGCACCCACGCCCTGGCCTCGAACAAGCAGCGCTGGGGCCTGCTGATCGACACCAGCCGCTGCAAGACCGGCTGCACCGAGTGTGCGAGCGCCTGCGCGCGGGAAAACGCCATCGAGCCCGGCGCCGGCCGCCCGGCGCAGAACGCGCAGTGGCTGCGCAAGATCGAGTTGAAGGACAAAGTCAGTGGCCGCGAACTCTCGCTGCCGATGATGTGCCAGCACTGCGCCCATCCGCCCTGCGTCGATGTCTGCCCGACTGGTGCCTCGATGCAGCGGGCCGACGGCATCGTCCTGGTCGATCGCCACATCTGCATCGGCTGCCGCTATTGCATGATGGCCTGCCCCTACCAGGCGCGCTCCTTCGTGCATGAGCCCTTGCACGCGCAGAACCCCGAGGTGCCACGCGGCCAGGGCTGCGTCGAGGCCTGCACCCTGTGCGTGCAGCGGGTGGATCGTGGACAACAGCCCGCCTGCGTCGAGGCCTGCCAAGCCAGCGGTGGCGCCGCCATGGTCTTCGGCGACCTCAAGGATCCGGGCAGCGAGATCGCCAAACGCGTCGCCAGCGTCGCCAGCTCCCAGGTGCGCGCCGATCTGCGCCTCGATCCCGCCGTGCGCTACCAGGGGATATAGATGACGCTCCCACGCTCACTTTGTTCGCTGCCCCCCGAGGGGGCGCAGGCCTCCCTCGGGACGGCCCTTCGGGAGACATAGATGACGCCCCCACGCTCACTTTGTTCGCTGCCCCCCGAGGGGGCGCAGGCCTCCCTCGGGACGGCCCTTCGGGAGTCCTGAGATGACCGCCCACATCGCTTACCGCGAGCTCGGCAACAAGAGCGCCTTCTGGATCCTGTTCCTGATCACCGCGGCGCTGGCCGCCGCCGGCCTTGCCGCCCACCTGACCATGGAACACCACGGTCACGTCATCACCGGCATGGACAACCGCATCGTCTGGGGCCTGCCCCACGTCTTCGCGGTGTTCCTGATCGTCGCCGCCTCGGGCGCGCTCAACGTCGCCTCCACCGCCTCGGTGTTCGGCAAGAGCATCTACAAGCCGCTGGCGCCGCTCTCCGGCCTGGTCTCGCTGTGCCTGCTGGCCGGCGGCCTGGCGGTGCTGGTGCTCGACCTCGGCCGCTCCGATCGCCTGATCGTCGCCGCGACCCAATACAACTTCAAATCCATCTTCGCCTGGAACATCTTTCTCTACACCGGCTTCTACGCCGTGGTCGGCGCCTACCTCTGGCTGATGCTGGAAAAGCGCTTCAACAAATATGCGCACGCGGCCGGTGTCACCGCCTTCGTCTGGCGCCTGGTGCTGACCACCGGCACCGGTTCCATCTTCGGTTTCCTGGTCGCCCGCGAGGCCTACCAGTCGGCGATCATGGCGCCGATGTTCATCACCTATTCTCTGGCCTACGGCACGGCGATCTACCTGATCGTGCTGCTCAGCGCCTGCCGGATTGAGCAGCGACCCCTGGGCGATGAAGTGCTGCGCCGGCTGAAGAACCTGACCGCCACCTTCGTCGCCGCCTCGCTCTACTTCGCGGCGGCCCACCATCTGACCAACCTCTATTTCACGCGCAACCACGGGGTCGAGGCTTTCATCCTGGTCGACGGCGGCCCCATCACCCAGCTCTTCTGGCTGGGCCAGGTCTTGGTCGGCGCGGTGCTGCCGCTGGTCCTGCTGCTCGCACCCGGCGTGACCCGCGGTCGCATCGTCGCCGCCTGCATCGCCATCGTCCTCGGCGGCCTGGCGCAGATGTACGTGACCATCATCGGCGGTCAGGCCTGGCCGCTCGATCTCTTCCCCGGCTACGCCGTCAGCTCGAGCTTCGCCGACGGCCAGATCCACCCCTACGCGCCGGGCCTGTGGGAGGTGCTGCTGGCGCTGAGCGGCCTGGGCATCGCGGCGCTATTGACGGTGACGGCCCTGCGCCTGTTGCGCTTCCTGCCCGAGCGGGTGGACGACACCAGCCTCGCGCAGCACGAGAAGTAGCCAACCGGTGCAACGTTTCCTCGTCTCCGCGGCGCACAAGTCCTCGGGCAAGACCACCGTCGCGGTCGGCCTGTGCGCGGCGCTGGCGGCGCGCGGTCTCAGAGTGCAGCCGTTCAAGAAGGGGCCGGACTATATCGATCCGCTCTGGCTGGGCGAGGCCGCCGGTCGCGCCTGCCACAATCTCGATTTCCATTTGTCTTCGAGCGCCGAGCTGCGCGCGCAGTTCGCCGCCCACGGCCACGACGCCGACGTCTGCCTGGTCGAGGGCAACAAGGGCCTCTACGACGGCCTCGATCTCGAGGGCGCCAACAGCAACGCGGCGCTGGCGCGCCTGCTCGAACTGCCGGTGGTGCTGGTGCTCGACGCGCGCGGCATGACCCGCGGCATCGCGCCGCTGATCCTCGGCTATCAGGCCTTCGAACGCGAGATCAGGATCGCCGGGGTCATCCTCAACCGGCTCGGCGGCTCCCGCCACGAAGCCAAGCTGCGCGCCGTGATCGAGCACTACACCGAGGTGCCGGTGCTCGGCGCCATCCACGAGGACGACGGCCTCGCCCTGGTCGAACGCCATCTCGGGCTGATGCCGGCCAACGAAGTGACGAGCGCGACGGCGCGCATCCGCGCTATCGGCGAGCGGATCGCCGCCCAGGTCGATCTCGAGCGCCTCTTGGCGCTGACCGGCTCGGCGCTGCCGCTGCCGGCGTCGCTGCCGGCGGCGAAGCTGCGCCCGAGCGCGGCGCCGTTGACCATTGCCATCGCCCGCGACCGCGCCTTCGGCTTCTACTACGCCGACGACCTCGAGGCTTTTGCCGCCGCCGGCGCCAAGCTGGTCGCCTTCGACACGTTGCGCGACGCGCGGCTGCCCGAGGCCGATGGCCTGTTCATCGGCGGTGGTTTTCCGGAGAGCTTTCTCGACCAGCTCGAGGCCAACGCCGCCTTGCGCGGCGACATTCGCGCCGCGCTCGACGCCGGCCTGCCGGCCTACGCCGAGTGCGGCGGCCTGATGTATCTGGCGCGCTCCATCACCTGGGCCGGCAAAACGAGAGCGATGGTGGGCAGCATCGCCGGCGACGTGGTGATGCACCCGAGACCGGTGGGACGCGGCTACGTGCGCCTCGCCGCCACCGCCGCCCATCCCTGGCTCGAGGCCGGAGCGTCGCTGCCGGCGCACGAGTTCCACTACTCGAGCATCGAGGGCCTGCCCGCCGACACGCGCTACGCCTACCGCATGGAGCGCGGCCACGGTCTCGACGGGATCAATGACGGCATCGTGCAGCGGAATTTGCTGGCCAGCTACAGCCATCTGCGCAGCACCCAAAGCTGCGATTGGGTGGCGCGCTTCGTCGCCCGGGTGCGCGAGTGCAAGGCGAGGCGAGTTCGCAGCGAGCGCAGACAGCGGCTCGCCGCAACAAAGATCGCAATGAATGTCGATCGGCTAGCGCAGATGACCGAGGAAGGGCGCAACGGCACCGCCGAGTTGGCCGCCGCTATTCGCCGATGATCTTCACCAGCACGCGCTTCCTGCGGCGGCCGTCGAACTCGCCGTAGAAGATCTGCTCCCAGGGGCCGAAGTCGAGCTTGCCCTCGGTGATGGCGACCACCACCTCGCGGCCCATCAGCTGGCGCTTCATGTGGGCGTCGGCGTTGTCCTCGCCGCTGTCGTTGTGCCGATAGGAGTCCACCGGTTGGTGCGGCGCCAACTGCTCCAGCCATAGCCCGTAGTCGTGATGCAGGCCGGGTTCGTCGTCGTTGATGAAGACGCTGGCGGTGATGTGCATGGCGTTGACCAGCGCCAGACCCTCGCGCACGCCGCTCTCGGCCAGGCATTGGCGGACCTGCGCGGTGATGCAGACGAAGCCCATACGCGTGGGCAGGTCGAACCAGAGTTCCTTGCGGTAGCTCTTCACGGCCGATCCTGCGCCGCGCTCAGAGTTTGCCCGGCTGTGGCGGGTCGAGCAGCAGCAGCATGCCTTGCTCGTCGTGGGCGATCGCGCCCGCCTCCGTCAATTGACCCATGATCCGCGTCACCATCTCGCGCGAGGCGCCGACCATCTTGGCGATATCGGTCTGGGTGATCTTGTAGGGCACGCGGCGACTGGAGCCATCGGCGATCGAGATGTTCTCTAGCAGCACCCGGATTCTTTGCTCGACGTTGCCCAGCGCCAGGTTCTTCACCGTCGTGGTCGCCTTGCGCAGCCGCTCGGCGACGCTCTTGGTGACGGCGACCGCGACGTCGGGATTTTGCTCGAGGCAGGCCAGAAAGGCCTGGCTGCTGATCTCCACCAGGGTCGATGGTTCGGCCGCGACGACCGTCGCCGAGCGCAGCGAGCCGTCGATCAGTCCCATCTCGCCGAACAGTTCGCCTGGCCCCATCTGCGAGATGATGAACTCCTTGCCGTCGGCTTCTGAATTGAGGACGTGCATGCGCCCGGACATGATGATGAAGACGCTCTGGCTCTTGTCACCGTCGTAGAAGACGGTCGCATGGCGCTTCAGGTACTTGATCGCTGCCGCCGCACCCAGGCGGTCGACGGCTTCGTCGGACAGTCCTTTGAATATCTTTGCCGACCTGATGACGGTGCCGGACACGGCGTGCGATTGCTGGGTGCTGTTGCTCAAGATATCACTCCTTCTAGCGGTGGCTTGGCGGCGCGGTGGTGCGGCAGCGGCGGCGTTCTATCGGCCATCGGCGGTCTTCGGCGGCGGTTCTATGCCGTACTGTGCACCGTGCTCGATGGCGAACACCGCCGCCTCGACGCGCGAAGTCATGTCGAGCTTGGAGAGGATGTGGCGCACGTGCAGCTTGACCGTGTCGTGGCTGATGTTCAGATCCTTGGCGATCAGCTTGTTGCTCTTGCCGCAGGCCAGATGGTGCATGATCTCGCGTTCGCGTTCGGTCAGCCGCGTTTGCCCGCTCGCTGCTGGCGCTGGCGGCGGCGCCATCAGTTGCGCCAGCTTGCCGGTCATCGCCGGCGCGATCACCAGGTCGCCCAAGGCGGCGCGACGGATGGCGTTGATCACCGCCTCGGGTTCCATGTCCTTGAGCAGATAGCCGCGCACTTCGGCACGCAAGGCCTTGGCCAGATCTTTCTCCGAATCGCTCATGGTGAGGATCACCGTCGGCGGCGCGCAGCCGTTGGCGCGCAGGCGCTCGAGCAGGTCGAGTCCGTCCATCAGCGGCATGCGCAGATCCATGATCAAGAGGTCGGGTCGCTGCTCCTTGAGCAGGCGTTCGGCTTCGTCGGGGTCGCCGGTGGAACCGAGCACCTGCATGCCGGCGCGATGCTCGAGCAACTCCGCCAGGCCGCGCCGGCAGAGGCCGTGGTCGTCGATCAGGACCAGGCGGATGGGTTTGCTCACGCCGCCGCCGTCGAATCGCCGCGCGGCGGCGCGTAGGGGAAGGAGAGGCAGACCCGGGTGCCGCCGTGGCTGCCCGCTTCGACGCACAGTTCCCCGCCGAGCAGTTGGGCGCGTTCGCGCATGATGTTGAGGCCGAAGTGGCCGTGTCGGGAATTCTCGCCGGAGGGGTCCATGATGCCGATGCCGTCGTCTTCGATGCTGACGTGGCAAAAATCACGATCGTGCTCGAGGCGCAGACAGCCGTGCTGTGCCCGCGCGTGCTTGACGATGTTCACCATGGCCTCGCGGGCGATGTGCAGCACCTGCAGCGATTGGTCGACCGACAGCGAGGGCTCGGCCATGCGCGCCTCCATGGTCAGCGCGACCCCGCCCAGGCCCTGCAACTCGGCCATGGTCAGGCGCAGGGCGGGCAGCAGGCCTTGCGGTTCCATGTCGCTGCGGAAATGGGTGATCAGCTCGCGCACCCGCGCGTGGGCCACCGCCAGCGACGACTCGACCTCGGTCAGGTAGGCGCCGGCGCGCTCCTTGTCCTGCTGCTCGAGCGCGTCGCGCAGCAGCGGGGTGCGCATGCGCATGCAGGCGATGTTCTGCGCCAGGGCGTCGTGCACCTCGTTGGCGAGGATGCGCCGCTCCTCCTGCAGGGTGGCGCGCATCTGTTCCTCGACGCGGCGGGCGTTGGCCAGGGTCAGTCCGATCAGTTCGCTGAAGGCGGTGAGCAGGGGCGGCAACTGGACGGGCACCTCTGTCCGTTCGGGAAAGAACAGGCTCAAGACGCCGCAGGCCTGCTGCGCGTCGCGCAGCGGCACGGTCAGCAGGTGCAGCGGACCGCCATCGCCCAGCGCGGCGATCGCGTCGCTGCAAGCGCAGCGAAACTCGGCCAGCTGCGCCTGATTGGCCGCCAGCGTCGCACCGCAGCCGCCGCAAGCGAGGTCAACTCGCCGCTTGTGCTGCCACAGCGCGGCGGGCACGCCGACACTGGCGATCAGACGCAACTCCTGTCGCGCCGCCTCCCGCCAGCGCACCGTCCCCGCCAGGGCACCCGTGTAATCGACGATCGCTCGCAGCAGCGATTCGAGGGTCGCCAGGATGGCCGGGTCCGCCGTGGCATCGCCAAGCGGCGCCGGAGAGGGGGCTTCATTCGCCGGCATGGATGGAGGATATGACGCTATTGATCCCGATGATTATCAGTCCATTACATTCTAATGAAACTGCCGCGACCGTGCACAAATTCGGAGAACTTATTCACCCATTCAAAACTCCGTGCTTGGGTGGCGTTTCGCGGTGTTAACCTGCGTTCCTTGAAGAAAAAGGTGATCCTGAGGAGGACTCGATGGCTTTGGTGAATCCCTACGGTGGCGGCAGTCTCAAGCCCTTGCTTCTGGAAGGCGCACAGCGCGCGGCCGAGTTCGCGCGCGCCGCCTCCCTGCCCAAGATCACGGTCAGTTCGCGCGAGAAAGGCGACATCATCATGCTCGGCATCGGCGGCTTCACCCCGCTCGATGGCTTCATGCAGCGCGCCGACTGGGAGGGCGTCTGCGACGGCATGAAGATGGCCAGCGGCCTGTTCTGGCCCATTCCGATCACCCTGTCCTGTGCCAAGGCGAGCGCCGATGCGTTGAAGACCGGCGAAGAGGTGGCGCTGATCGATCCCGACGACGGCGCTGTGCTGGCGACGATGCGGATCACCGAGAAGTACGCGATCGACAAGGCGCACGAGTGCGCCACCGTGTTCAAGACCATCGACGCCGAGCATCCGGGGGTCAAGATGGTCATGGAGCAGGGCGAGGTCAATCTCGCCGGTCCGATAAAAGTTCTGTCGCTGGCTGATTTCCCGAGCAAGTACGGCGAACTGTTCCTGACGCCGAAAGAGACTCGCGGCCTGTTCGAGAAGATGGGTTGGAGCAAGGTCGCCGCCTTCCAGACTCGCAATCCGATGCACCGCTCGCACGAGTACCTGGCCAAGGTTGCCATCGAGACCTGCGACGGGGTGCTGATCCATTCGCTCTTGGGCAACCTCAAGCCGGGCGACATTCCCGCCGAGGTGCGCTCCGCGGCGATCGCCACCCTGGTGGACGAGTACTTCGTCACCAACACCATCATCCAGGCCGGCTATCCGCTCGACATGCGTTACGCCGGTCCGCGCGAGGCGCTGCTGCACGCCGTCTTCCGCCAGAACTACGGCTGTTCGCACCTGATCGTCGGCCGCGACCACGCCGGCGTCGGCAGCTACTACGGCCCCTTCGACGCCCACCACATCTTCGACGAGATCCCCAAGGGCGCCCTCGAGACCCAGCCGCTGAAGATCGACTGGACCTTCTGGTGCTACCGCTGCGGCGGCATGGCCTCGGCGCGCACCTGCCCGCACGGCGACGCCGACCGGCTGCTGCTCTCCGGCACCAAGCTGCGCAAGCTGCTGTCCGAAGACGGCGAGGTGCCGCCGGAGTTCTCCCGGCCCGAGGTGCTGGAAATCCTGCGCGCTTACTACGCCGGACTGACCGAGAAGGTGGAAGTGAAATTGAGTGGGCATTCCGCGCGCTAGCGCGGTTGCTGCGACGACGATTTGTGACAAACGCAACCTAGGAGTAGACGCAATGCCAACCTTTGTGAGAACCGAGAAATGCGATGGCTGCAAGGGCCAGGACAAGACCGCTTGCATGTACATCTGCCCGCACAACCTGATGAAGCTGGACAAGGACGGGTCCGAGACCGGCCACGCCATGAAGGCCTTCAACCAGGAGCCGGAGCAGTGCTGGGAGTGCTACTCCTGCGTCAAGATCTGCCCGCAGGGCGCCATCGAAGTCCGCCACTACGCCGACATCGTGCCGCTGGGCGGCTCGGTGCAGCCGATGCGCGGCTCCGACTCGATCATGTGGACCATCAAGTTCAGGAACGGCACGCTGAAGCGCTTCAAGTTCCCGATCCGCACCACCTCGGAAGGCTCGATCGACAACTACGGCGGCAAGCCGATGCCCAAGGTGTCTGAACTGGGTACGGCCGGCATGTTCACTGGCACCGCCATGAACGGCTACCGCGCCGGCAAGAAAGACGAACTGATCCGCGTGAAGTAATCGGCAGGCTAAATCTAGGAGCTATAGCAATGGCACAAGGAACATTTGGCAACCCCGAGGTCGTCGAAGAAGAGCTCGATATCCTCCTCATCGGCGGCGGCATGGCTTGCTGCGGCGCCGCCTACGAAGTGATGCGCTGGGCCGACGCGGTGAAGGCCGAGACCGGCACCGAGCTCAGGATCAAGATGGTGGACAAGGCCGCGGTCGACCGCTCCGGCGCCGTCGCGCAGGGCCTGTCGGCGATCAACACCTACATTGGCCCGGATCTCGATCCGGCCGACTACGCGCGGATGGTCTCCAACGACCTGATGGGCATCACCCGCGATGACCTGGCCTACGATCTCGGCCGCAACGTCGACGATTCGGTGCACCTGTTCGAAGAGTGGGGCCTGCCGATCTGGAAGACCGACGCCGACGGCGTCCGGCACGACGGCGCCGTGGCGCAGAAGGAAGGCATGCCCCTGCTCAAGGACGGCGGCAAGCCGGTGCGCTCGGGCAAGTGGCAGATCATGATCAACGGCGAGTCCTACAAGTGGATCGTCGCCGAAGCGGCGAAGAAGGCCCTGGGCCTGTCGCGCATCGAAGAGCGGGTGTTCATCGTCAAGCTGGTCAACGACAAGAACGATCCCTCGCGCATCTCCGGCGCTGTCGGTTTCTCGGTGCGCGACAACACCATCCACATCTACAAGGCCAAGGCGGTGCTGCTCGCCGCCGGCGGCTGCGTCAATCTGTTCCGTCCGCGTTCGGTCGGTGAAGGCACGGGTCGCGCTTGGTATCCGGTGTGGAACGCCGGCAGCACCTACGCCATGGCCGCCGAGGCTGGCGCCGAGCTGACCATGATGGAAAACCGCTTCGTGCCCGCCCGCTTCAAGGACGGCTACGGCCCGGTCGGCGCCTGGTTCCTGCTGTTCAAGGCGAAGGCGACCAACGCCTACGGTGAAGACTACATGGTCAAGAACAAGGCCATGTTGGACGACTATCCGCCCTACGGCCAGGCCGCCGTGCCCGCCTCCTGCCTGCGCAACCACCTGATGCTGAAGGAGATGAAGGACGGCCGCGGCCCGATCTACATGGACACGGTGACCGCCCTGGCCAAGCTGCGCGAGACCCTGACGCCGAAGGAGGTCAAGCACCTCGAGTCCGAGGCCTGGGAAGACTTCCTCGACATGTGCGTCGGCCAGTGCGGCATCTGGGTCGGCGAGAACATCGAGCCGGAGAAGAAGATGTCGGAGCTGATGCCGACCGAACCCTACCTGCTCGGTTCGCACTCCGGCTGCTGCGGCATCTGGGTCTCGGGTCCCGAGGACCTCGGTGCGCCGACCGCCGCCGACGGCGAGTACGATGGCGTCCCCGCCCACCTGCCGCGTGGCTGGAACTGGGGCTATCGTTCGATGACCACGGTCAAGGGCCTGTTCACCGCCGGCGACGGCGTCGGCGCCTCCGGCCACAAGTTCTCCTCCGGTTCGCACGCCGAAGGCCGCATGGCCGCCAAGGCCATGGTCAAGTACGCGATGGACAACAAGGACTTCAAGCCCGAGCTCGATACCAGCGCCGCGGCGCTGGCCGAGGAGATCTACAAGCCGGTGCGCAACTTCCTCGAGCACAAGGACTACAGCACCTCGATCGACATCAACCCCAACTACATCACGCCGAAAATGCTGCAGTTCCGCCTGCAGAAGATCATGGACGAGTACGTGGCCGGCTGCGCCACCTACTACAACACCAACGACAAGATGCTGGCGGTCGCCGCCGAGAAGCTGGAAATGCTCAAGGAAGACGCGCAGAAGATGCGCGCCAAGGACCTGCACGAGCTGCTGCGCGCCTGGGAGAACTACCACCGCATCATCACCGCCGAAGCGCACATGAAGCACATCCAGTTCCGCGAGGAGAGCCGCTACCCGGGCTTCTACTATCGCACCGACAAGAACTTCGTCGATGAGAAGAACTGGCACTGCTTCGTGAACTCGGTCTATGATAAGAAGACCCACCAGTGGTCCCTGTTCAAGCGCAAGCACACCGACCTGGTCGACAAGTCCAAGCTGTTCGTCAAGGGCGCGCCGCACTGAGCTCGCTTGTGCTGTAATGATCGGGCGCCTGCGGGCGCCCGTTTTCTTTCCGTGAGTGAGTCGCCCATGTCCGGTCCACAGATCCCCTTTCCGCAAAGCCCCATCGTGCCAGCGATGGTCGAGGCCAGCCACGAAATCCGCTTCCAGTGTCGGCGCGGCATCGACTGCTGGAACGCCTGCTGCTCGAACATCGACATCACCCTGACGCCCTACGACGTGGTGCGCCTGAAGCGCCGCTTGGGGCTGTCCTCGACCCAATTCTTGCGCGACTACACCGTGCCCTACGAGATGGAGAAGGACGGCATCGCCGGGGTCAAGTTCCGCCCGGTAGACGGCGGTACCGCCTGCCGCTTCATGGGTGCCGAGGGCTGCGGCGTCTACAGCGATCGGCCGACCGCCTGCCGCTACTATCCGGTGGCGCTGCTGTCCATGCGTAAGCAGGACGAAGCCACCGATCGCGACTCCTACGCCCTGGTCAAGGAAGACCATTGCCACGGCCACCTTGAACCGCGCACCATCAGCATCGCCGCCTACCGCGAGGAGCAGGGCCTGCCCGAGTACGACGAGCTGGCGCGCGGCTGGCGTCAGCTGGTGCTGAAGAAGAAGTCCTCCGGTCCCAGCCTGGGCGCGCCTTCGCTGCGCAGCCGGCAGTTGTTCTTCATGGCCTGCTACGACATCGACGTCTTTCGCGAATTTGTCGCCGCCGAATCCTTCCAGAGCGTCTTCGCGCTGACGGATGAGGAGCAGCGCAGCTTCGCCGACGACGTGGCCCTGCTGCAGTTCGCCTTCCGCTTCCTCAAGCAGGTGCTGTTCGGTGAGCAGACCATCCCCCTCAAGGAGGAAGCCGCCAAGGCGCGCCAGGAGGCGCTGAAAGCCCGGCGCATGGAGGAGGAGCGCGAGGCCGCGGCGCGGGTGCTGAACGAAGAGGAGGGTTCAGCCGACGGCGCCGACGAGGGCTTCGACGACTAGCCCGGCCGGCACCGTCGAGCCGCTGGGCGAGACAAGATCAAGTCGTGACCGGCAACCACCTGAGCAGCGCCGTCCTGACGCTGTCGATGGCGATCGGCTTGGTCAGGAAGTCATCCATCCCGGCCGCCAGGCTGCGTTGCCTGTCCCGTTCGAAGGCGTCGGCGGTCAAGGCGATGATGGGCAGGTGGGGCCGACCCTCGGCCACCTCCCAATTGCGGATCTTCTCGGTGGCGGCGTAGCCATCGAGAATCGGCATTTGCACGTCCATCAGGACCAGATCGAAGGACTCCCCCGCAGCGATCATGTCGAAGGCCTGCTGCCCCTGCTCGGCCAGCGCGACGCTCAAGCCGAGCTTGACCAGCACCACCTCGATCACCTTGCGGTTGGTCTTGTCGTCCTCGACCACCAGCACCCGCCCGCTCAGGGGTGCCTGCAGCGCTGCCGGGCCGGCGTCATAATCGTGGGGCCGTTCCCGCGCGCGGCTGTCCTGGCCCGCGGCGACGATGCTCGTCTTGATGTGGAACCAGAAGCGCGAACCCTGTCCGAATTCGCTGTCGACGCCGGCCTCGCCACCCATCAAGGTGGCCAGGCTGCGCACGATCGACAGACCAAGCCCCGATCCGCCGAAGACGCGGGTGGTCGAATTGTCGGCTTGCGAGAAGGCCTCAAACAGCGTTCTCTGCTTTTCCTTCGCGATGCCGATGCCGCTGTCGGCAACGGAGAACGCCAGCATTGCATCCTGCTTGTCGCGGCGAAGCTCGCGCACGCTGATGCGCACCTCGCCTTGGGCGGTGAATTTGACGGCGTTGCTGACCAGGTTGCAGAGCATCTGCCGCAGCCGGTTGGGGTCGCCCAGGTAGCGCTGGCCAGACGGAACGAAGGAAACGGCTTCGAGGCGTAGCCGTTTGGCCTTGGCCGCCTCCGCAAACAGGGTCTTGGCCTCGTGGATGACCCGCTCCGGTTCGAAGACGATGGCTTCGAGTTCGAGCTTGCCCGCTTCCACCTTCGACAGATCGAGAATGTCGTTGAGCAGGGTCAGCAAGGTGTGGCCGGAATTGAGCACCGTCCGCGCGAAATCGCGGCGCTCTTCGTCGCTCAGGTCGGGCATCAGCAGCATCTGCGCCATGCCTAGGATGCCGTTCATCGGTGTGCGGATCTCGTGGCTCATCGTTGCCAGGAAGCGGCTCTTGGCCAAGGTGGCGGCTTCGGCCGCGGCCTTGGCTTCGGTCAGTGCGCTTTCGTTGTTCTTGTTGATGGTGATGTCGGTGATGGTGCCGACGTAGCCGATGACGTTGCCGTCGGCGCCCTTGAGACCCGAGGCCTGACCGATCACCCAGACCACGCTGCCGTCGGGACGTTGAAAGCGGTACTCCTCTCTGAACGGCAGATCAGCTGCGGCGAAGCGATACCACTTTGCCGCCACCCAGTCGCGGTCGTCCGGATGCAGCGCCAGCGACCAGCCGGCGGCCCTGGCTGCTTCCTGGGACATCCCGGTGATTTCGCACCAGCGCTCATTGACGTAGAGGCAAAGCCCGTCGGTGTCGGTGTGAAAGATGCCGACCGGCGCCACCCGCGCCAGGGTGTGAAAACGCATGTCGCTGCTCTGCAAGGCCGCCTCGGCCCGTTTGCGCTCGGTGACATCGGTATGCACCCCGATCATCCTGAGCGGCTTGCCGGTCGGATCGCGCTTGACCACCTGACCGACCGAGTTGAGCCAGATCCAATCGCCTGCCTTCCGCCGGCGACGATAGGTGACGTCGGTCGCTTCTCCGGTGGCCAGGGCGGCATCGAGGCTGGCGCGGACCCCGGCGCGATCGTCCGGATGCATGTCGTCGAGCCAGGTCTGCAAGGTGAACGCGTATTCTTCGGGCCGATAGCCGAGCAGCAGGGCGTACTCGGGACTCACGGCGGCGCGCCCGGTGCTCAGATTCAGATCGAACCAGCCTTGGCGGGCGGCAGCGAGCGCCAGACGAAGGCGCTCTTCGCTGGTGCCCAGCGCCCGGTTGGACCACATCAGGGCCACCCCCAGCGCCAGGATCAGGGCGCTGGCGAGCGCCGCTGCCAACACCTCCCCGCGATAGCGAAGCCAGACGTCGCGCGCCGTGAATGCGGGCATCGCCTCGAACGGTGGCAGGCGCAGCTGTCGCAGCAGATCCTCGACCGGGCCATAGTCGGCCGGCACGCCGAAGCCATGGATATCCAGGGCGCGCGTTGCGGCGGTGTCTTCTTCGAGTCGGAACAGCGCCGCGGCGACGTGGCGCGTCAGATTTTCTTCGGCGTGCGGCATGGCGACGAACGGCCACTCGGGATAGAGATGGGTCGACGCGAGGGCAGGGAACTCCGGGTAGCTCTGCCGATTGAGAATCTTCAGCGCCTTCATCTCCAGTTTGCCTTCGCGGGCCATGCCCTCGATCACCCCGGTGCGCACGAAGCCGACCTCGGCTTGCCCCGCCAGCACGGCCTCGACGGTCTTGTCGTGGGGCATGCCGGTGACCACCAGCCGCGAGTCTTGCGGCAGGGGGAGGCCGGCGAGATGCAGCTCGTAGGCCTGCATCTGGTAACCACCGAGCGATTCCTTGGCGACGATGGCGATGCGTTTGCCTCCGAGGTCGCCGAGGGTGTCGATGCTGTTCTGATCGGCGCGGGTGAAGATGACACCGCCGAAAGCCGTGACCGATTTCTCGCCTTCCTTGAGCGCCAGCGTCGCCAGCGGCGAGGAGAGGCCGCTGCGCTGCGCCAGCAGCACGTAGTGGCCGGGATTGGTCAGCACGAAATCCAGCTGGCGCGCGGCGACGGCCGCGTCCAGCTCTTGATAGGAGTACGCCTCGACGACGAACTCGCGGTCGGCAACGGCTCTCTTCAGTGCTGCCGCCAAGGGCTGCCACTGCTCGAGGGTCTGCTGTTTCGGGCGGAAGGCGAGGATGCCGATTCGCACCGGCGGTGCCGCCGCGGCCGCGATCAGCGGCGCCCCAACGCAGGCGCAACAGGCCAGCCAGATCGCTGTGCGCAGGGCGCGAGCCGCCATTTTGTATGCGCTCATGCTCAGCTGCTCGGGTAGTCGGTGGGCAGGAACTCAGCGTGGATGAGCTCGGCCATGGCGTCGTCCCGCTTGACCAATCCGGCCTGCAACATCAGCGTCACCAAGCTGTGCGCCGTCGCCAGCAGCGCTGGCGACGTTCCGCCGAGCAAGCGACGATTGTTGCCGGCGTCGGGCAGCACCAGGCCCTTGAAGGCAGGAAGCACCTCGCCTGGTGCCAGACCCAGATGCGCCGCCATGCGATAGGAGGCGCCTTGCGGATTGCGGTTCAAATAGGCGAGCGCGCGAAAACTGGCGGCGACGAGTTGGCTGATGGCCGCGGCGTGGTCGCCGTCTACGACATCGCTGCGCATCGCCAATACGTCGACGATGGTGTTGGGAATCTGGCTGCTGTCGAACAGCCTGTGCGCCCCTTGCGCCAGCAGCTGGCTCGCCACTGGCTCGTAGGTGATGACGGCGTCGACCTGGTCGCGCGCCCACGCCTGGCGCTGCCGGTCGACGGAGAGGACCACCAGTTGCGCGTCTTCGCGCGTCAGACCCGCGGCGCGCAGCACGTGCGCCAGCATCAATTCACCCAGGGCACCCTGCTCGAAGCCGATGCGACGACCCTTGAGTTCGGCGAGCGCCCTGATCGTCGGTCGGACCAGCAGCATGTCGGCGCCGGCGGAGACGTCGAAGATCATGACCACAGACAGCGGCGTGCCCGTCGATCGCGCCCGCAGCGTTTCATCCAGGGTCAAGGCGGCACCGTCCACCTTGCCGTCGAGCAGGGCCCGCAGAGAAGCCGTCGCCGACGCGGTCTCGAGCAAGCGCACCTGTCGCGCATCGAGCCAGCCTTCGCTGCGCGCCAGGAACATCGGCTCGTAGCCAGGCCAGACGTGGGCGGCGACCGCTATCGGTTTGGCGAACCACGATTCGCAGCCGCACAACAGAGGTGTCGCGGCCAATGCGGCGAATCCGGCGAGAGCCCTGCGACGGGCGACAACTTGCGCATCCATGGCTGACGGCAGCGGCACGGCCTCGGCAAAGCGACGGTCCCGGCTTCGGGGACCGCTGCAGTCGGAGCAATAGCGCTGGCCACTCGGTGTTGGCTTCAGCGAGAAATTCTACGCAACATCTATGACGCCAGATATACCCTGGATCAGGTACTGGCCAACGCTTCAACGCCTGCTTCGCAGCATCTCGTCGCGACGCGCCGCGAACTCGTTGCCGGGCTTCCAGGACGGATAGCGATCGCCCTGGGCGACGGCGTAACCGACCTGGAACAGCAACTGCGTGTCTTCGACAGCGCTGCTCAAGTCCCAATCGGTGCGCACCGTGTCGCTGACCTTGTGGTAGTGGTGGGCGGTGTAGTCTTCGCTCTTGTCCTTGCCGAAGCCCGGTGGCTTGCCTATGTAGTCCTCGCCACCCTTGAGGTACACCGCGGGCACGCCGACCTTGGCGAACTCGAAGTGGTCGGCACGATAGAACGATCCCTTCTCGGCGAAGGCGTCGGCGTGCACCACCCGGCCCTGGGCCCTGGCCGCTTCGACCACAAGATCGTCGAGATCGCTGTTGCCATAACCGAACACTTCGACGTCGCGCGTCCTTCCCCACAGGTTCATGCCGTCCATGTTGATGTCGGCCAGCGTCTTGTGCAGCGGATAGAGCGGATTGGCGGCGTAGTAGGCGGCCCCAAGCAGGCCCCGCTCTTCGGCGGTGGTGGCGATGAACAGCAGGGTTCGCCGCGGTGCCTGGGGCAGCGCCTGGAAGGCCTGGGCCAGTTGCAGCAAGGCGGCGACGCCCGAGGCATTGTCGGCGGCACCGTGATAGATCTGCTGGTGTTTGCTGCCCGGCAGGCTCGGATCCCAACCGAAGTGATCCCAGTGGGCGCTGTAGATCACCACTTCGTCGCGCAGTTGCGGATCGCTGCCCTCGATGCGGCCGACGACGTTGCAAGAATCGAGATCGCGCCAGCGCTTGCGCAGCGACAGGTCGATGCTGGCGCCCAGAGCCAGCGGTTTGAAATCGCGCTGCAGCGCCGCCTGCTTAACGCTGTCGAAGTCGTAGCCGGCAGCGGCGAACAGCTCCTTTGCCCGGTCGCGATGCAGCCATCCGGGCACCAGGGGAAAGTGCGGATTGGCGGCGACGCTGTGGATGTCGAAATTCTCGCGGCTGTTGGAGTTGACCACCACCGAGTAGGGATAGGCGGCGGGCTCGGTCTCGTGCACGATGAGGGCGCCGGCGGCACCGACGGCGGCCGCTGCTTCGTACTTGTAGGTCCAGCGCCCGTAGTAGGTCATCGCTCTTCCCTTGAACATGGTCGGGTCGAGCTGGTCCGGTTTCTTGGGATCGGGAATCTGCGGATCGTTGATCAGCATCACCAGGGTCTTGCCTTGCAGATCGGCGTTCTTGTAGTCATCCCATTGGTACTCCGGCGCCTTCACGCCGTAGCCGACGAAGACCAGGGGGGAGCGCTGCAGTTTGACTTCAGCCTGCCGCTGATAGGACCAGGCGACGTAATCGGCGGGAAAGTTCAGCGCGATGCGCTTGCCGCCCACGGCGATCGCGGCCGTGGGTACGGCCTCGTGTCCGGTCAGGGGTACGCGCTGGACGTAGCTGCCATCGGGGTTGCCCGGCTTGAGTCCGATGCGCTTGAACTCGCCAATCAGATAAGCGACGGTGATCTGTTCGCCGTGGCTGCCGGCGGAGCGACCTTCGAAGTCGTCGGAAGCGAGGGTCTCGATCTGCCGCAACATCTGTGCGCCGTCGATGGCCTGCAGCGCCGCCGCCAGCGCCGGTTGGGCCGAGGGCGCGGCAACGGGCAACGACGTCGTCGCGCAGCCGGCGACCAGCAGCAGGAGCAAAGCGATTGCGGGCCAAGGTGGTTGCTTACGCATATCGGGAACCTGTCGGCGAAACATTCTTCTGAAGAGATGCCCGCGAATATTCGCGCGGTCGGCGAATTGCGACGGCTGCCTGCGCGCTATTATGCGCCAGCCGCAAGGTTCGAATCCCTGGCTACAGTTCTAGGAGGCGTAAGACATGCGTTTGCCGCATATGATCGTCGCGCTCGGCGTCTTCGCCATGCACGCGGCGCTTGCCACCCCACCCATCGATCCGGCGCAACTGAAGTTCCCCCGCCCGGGCTTCATCGCCGGCTACCTGGCCGAGGGCAGCTGGGTGGATAGCCTGGCCCTGTTACCGCCGCCGCCGGCAGCGGGATCGGCGGCGCAGGCGGTCGACGATGCGGCGTTCCAGAGCGCGCGCAAGCTCAAAGACGGCCCGCGTTGGGCGCTGGCCGCCAGCGATGCGGTGTTGGTCTTTCCCAAGGCCGCGGAAAGTTTTCAGTGCGCGCTGGGAATTCCCATCAGCGCCGAATCGACACCCAATCTCAACATGCTGCTGCGGCGCACTTTGACCGACGCCGGCTTCGCGACCTTCAAGGCGAAGGATTTTTACAAGCGCCTGCGTCCCTTCGCAGCAAACAACGAGACGATGTGTACGCCGCACGAAGAAGCCAGCCTGCGCAAGAGTGCCTCCTACCCCTCCGGCCATTCGGCGATCGGTTGGACCTGGGGCTTGGTGCTGGCGGAAGTGGCACCCGAACGCGTCGACGCCTTGCTGCAACGTGCCAGAGACTATGGCCAAAGCCGGGTGGTGTGCGGCGTGCACTGGCAGAGCGACGTCGAGGCCGGCCGCCTGGTCGGCGCCGCTGTCGTCGCCCAGTTGCACGCCAGCCAGGACTTCAACGAGCAGCTGGCGCTGGCGCGCAAGGAGGTGGCGGCGGCGCGAGCGGCGGGCGCCCCGGCCGGCGACTGCGCGGCGGAAACGGCGGCGCTGTCGCGATCACGCTGAGCGTTCGCTGCAGGCTCAGCGCCAGTTCTGGCGATGGTGCTCGCGGTGGCCGTAGCCGACCGGTCCGTAGTAGACGCGCTCGTAGCGCGGCGCGCCAGCCCAGCCGCCGCCGTAATAGTAGGCTGGCGCGGCTGCGTAGACGACGCGCGGCGGCGGCGCGTAGGCCACCGCCGGCGGATAGTAGTAGGCCGGGGCGACCGCCGGCGGATAGTAGGCCGGAGCGGCCGCTGGCGGATAGTAGGCCGGGGCGGCGCCGATCGCCGCGCCGAACACGGCACCGGCGAGGACGGCGTCGCGACTGCCGATCGCCTTGCCGATCAGGCCGCCGACCAAGGCGCCAGTGATCGGGTCGGCCAGCGCCGGGCCGCTGGCGACGGCGCCGGCGAGCAACAGGGAACTCAGGCAAAGCGCGCGCTTGTTCATGGTGTTCTCCTCGTGATGACGCTTAAGCTAACGCGGCTGGCGCTCCCCAGGCTGACCGCAGGCGGGCGCTATTGTGTAACAGGGTGTTGCCTCCACCGATGGGCAAGCGGATCGCAGATATGGTCGCGACGCCGCCATTTTGTCGCGGGTGCTCCGCCGTTGTATCCTTAGCGCCAGTGCTTCGACGTCGCGAAGCGGTCGATGGCGTATTGCCACAGACTTCATCCCCGGGGGAAACATGATGGTTAGCAAACTGGATTTTTCAACGCTGAACCTGCAGGACGCGCTCGATTTGGCGGTCTTGATCGAAAAGGAAGCGGAGGAGCGTTACATCCTGTTCGTCGACCTGCTTGGGCACGGCTATAGCGGCGATGCCGCCGACTTCTTCGCCATGATGGCGAAGAACGAGAAGCGTCACGGAACCGAACTCGCGGCGCGCCGGCGCAAGCTCTTCGGCGACGCGCCGTCGCGCGTCAACGCCGACATGATCGAGGAGGTCGAAGCGCCCGGCATGGGCAAACCGCGGCCCTTCATGTCGCCACGGCACGCGCTGGAGGTTGCCATGGAATCCGAAGTCAAGGCCTACGAGTTCTTCGATCAGGCCCTGCCCGGCATCAGCGACAAAGAGGTGCGCAAGCTGTTCGAGGAACTGCGCGAAGAAGAAGCCGAACACAAGCGGCTGTTGAACCTGGAGAAGACCAAGTACCCGGACACCATGGAGCCCGACGTGGACCCGGACGCGGTCGATACCCCGGCGCTCTAGGCGCCGCTGCGCCGATCCCGACCTGCGCCGGGATCCGCCAGCAAAACCTGCGATCAAAGTCGCCCGAGCCGCGGTGGCCTGGCGCCGCCGCGGCGACAAATATGCGGCGACAAGTACTTGACTAAATCGGTAGATCGTTATAGCTTTAGGCCTAAAGCTATGCGGCCCCGCAGAGGCGTTTGAAGGTGTTACGCGCAGGCAGAAGTCACATCGACCTGGCATAGGGAGAAGGGCTATGAAGAACATCAGAACGTGGACCATGGTTGCAGCCTTGGCCGTGTCCGGCAGCGCTTTCGGCGTTGGTTCGATCGCCATCGACGACCAGATGGGTGACGACGAACCCGCCTACGGCATCGCCACCGGCGAAGACACGAAGGAAGTGGCGCAACGGAACGCCGTCAAATACTGCAAGGAATACGGTGGCCGCAATTGCCGCTCGGTCGTCTGGTTCGAAACCTGCGGCGCCGTGGCGGTGACCAAGAAGGTCTATGGCTACGGCTACGGCAAGACCAAGGCCGTCGCCACGGCGAAGGCGCTGGAAATGTGCGGCAAGAACAACTGCAACATCGTCGCCGCGGAGTGCGAATAGAAGGGAGTTTGCCGGTTCGTGATCGACGGGGCCGCGCGGGGCCCCGTTGCTTCCGACCCTGGTGTGGCGCTGACGGCTACTCGTCGTCCTCGCTTTCGATGTCCTGGACGAAGTCGCGGATCGAGACCACACCGACGCATTGCTTGGCCTCGTCGAGCACCGGCAGGTGGCGGATCTTGTTCCTGGCCATGAGGGTCATCGCCTCCTTCCTGCCCATCTTCAAGGTGGCGCAGATCAGCTTCTTCGACATGATCTCGTCGACCCGCGTCGTCTCCGATGAGCGGTGCTCGAGCACCACCTTGCGCGCGTAGTCGCGCTCGGAGATGAGGCCGACCGGCTTGCCCTTGTCCATCACCAGCAAGGCGCCGATGCCGTGCTCGGCCATCGCCTTCATCGCTGCGAAGACGGTTTCCTGCGGACCGATGGCGTAGATCCTGCCTCTCCTCGAACCCAATATTTGTTCGATGTCGTTCACGGTGCATCCTCCTGTTGGTCAGAACGGTGGGTCGACACTTGCCAAATGACACAAGCGCTATCTTAGCGAGTTAATCGCCCGTCGACATACTACGCAGAAGGGAAAGCGCAGGGTGGGACCGTCGCCGTTACCTTGGCCCCGCTCTGGCGCAAGCAACGACCATCCTTGTCGTAGGCAAGATAGGCGCACCCGCAGTCGTCGAGATAGGCCTGACCAGCCTCTTGCTTGAGCATGGCGATGGTCGCGTGGCTGCCG
Organism: Sterolibacterium sp.; assembly: GCA_023258955.1. GTDB lineage: Bacteria > Pseudomonadota > Gammaproteobacteria > Burkholderiales > Rhodocyclaceae > CAIYYX01. Next base: position 26,363 of record JAHFRE010000008.1, on the reverse strand, counting down.
GCGACGACGGCCAGCGCCGCGACGACGCTGACCGAACGCCAGTGCTCGACCGGCATGCCGCTGCGCGGATCGAGGATGTGGCAATAGCGCCGCCCGTCGGCTTCGAAGTAGCGTTCGTAGTCGCCGCTGGTGGCGAGCGCCCCGCTGGCGATTTCGATCTCGGCGATCACCGCCGCCGGGTCGCGCGGATCGCGGATGCCCAGGGACCAGGGGCTTCCGTCGGGCTTGGGCCCGAGCACGCGAATGTCGCCGCCGAGATTGACCAGACCGTGGCGCGCGCCCTGTTCGAGGAGCAAGGCGCCGGCGCGATCGGCGGCGTACTCCTTGCCGAAGCCGCCGAAGTCGATCTCCATGCCGGCCAGCGCCAGGCGCACTTGCCCGGCTCGCCGCTCCATCCGTTGCCAACCGATCAGGGCGCGCAACGCTGTCAGCGCTTGTTGACTGGGAATGCGCTGAGCGCGGAAATCCCAGGCGCGCCGCAGCACGCCGGAGCTGATGTCGAACAGGCCGCCGCTGGCCGTGTAGAGGGCGTCGGCGTAGGCGAACAGCGATTCCGTTTCGGCGTCGCAATCGGTCCAGTCAGCGCCCGCGCGCGCGTTGATCTGCGAGACGACGCTGTCGGGCCGGTAGCGCGAGAACTTGGACTCGATGCGCCGGATTTCGGCCACCGCCAGCTCGGCCAGACGCAGTCCGCTGCGGCTGTCGGTCGCCGCCAGGGTGATCTCGCCCGGGCCGCCCATCACCGTGAAGCCGAAGCGAAACGGCGCATCGTTGGCTTCGCCATGCCTCACCACGGGCTTCACCAGCGCCGGTACAGACCGATCTCTAGCCAATGGGCGGTCAGGGGCGCCAGCCCGGGACTGCCCCGACCGAACCAGCGCCAGGCGCTGCGCTGCTCGTAACGAGCGAGCTTCAGGTCGGCGGACCATTGTGCCGACAGTTGCCTGGCGAGCTTGGCCTCCAGAGTCAGCGCGCCGAACGCCGACAGGCGCTGGTCCATCGTCAGCAGGGGATGCTGGAAGATCGCGACGCCGGCGGGAAACGGCGCGCCGAAGAGCGGATCGTAGATCGGGTCGACGTAGAAGCGGGCGGCGCTCTGGCTGTAGTAGCGCAGCGCCGGCGTCACGCTCCAGCCTTCGCCGAAGGCTTGCACGTATTCCTCGCCCAGGGTGTGGGAGCGAACGCCGTCGCTGTTGGTCGCGTAGCGGTAGGAGAAGCGGGAAGTGCCGTCGGCGGCGTCGAAATGGTGGTTCCATTTGGCGGACAGCGCCGTCTGGTTCAACCGGCGCGGACGGTTGTCGAAGATCTTGTAGGGATCGGAAAAATAGCCGCGGCCACGGTTGTAGCCGAGGCTGAACTGCACCAGGTCGGCCGGCGTCAACACCTGGGCCACGCCCAGCATCGCGTCGATGCTGTGGCGCTGCTCGTTGCGCACCGCCAGATTGACCGGGTTGATCGTGTCGCTGGCCCCGCCCAGGCCCCACAACAGGGTCGTGTTGCGATCCTTCGAGTCGACCGTGCCTTGCAGCGACAAGGCGGTCGAGGCGTAGTCGTTCTCGTTTGAACGCGCCAGGCCGACGCTGACGCTGCCGTCCTCGAGGTAGCGCTTGAGCTGCAGGTCGGCGGCGTTGCGCCGGTCCTTCATCTGCGACGCCCCGGAGATGGCCGTGTGGTAGCGCGGCGAGGCACCGGAGACGTTGTCGGTCACCAGGTCGCCGCTCAAGGCCCACTCGCCGGCCAGGGGCACAAGGAACACCAGCGACGGCGAATTGCTGCCGACCCGCTCCAGCCCGGGCTGGCTCTCGCGGTAGCTGAGGTTGCGCAGGCCGATCATGCCGCCTGCGGGCGCCGGCTCGGCCGAGGCGGCGGGCAGCAGACCCGGCAGCGCCAGCGCCGCGCTCAACACCAGGGCGCCGGTGGAGACCGGGTCTCGAGTAAGCGCTGGGTTGCTGCGCGGCTTCTCGACCGCGACGGGATGCTCAGTTGCAGCCACAGCCCCCCCCGCCGACCCGGGTGCCGCCGGAGACCGCCTCGCGGCTCGAATAGACGTGCTCGGCGTAGGCAGCGCCGGCGACGTCATCGGCGAAACCCATCTCCGGCTTCGCCAGCTGCCCCTTCTGCCACGGCGCCACCGGCTCGATGCTGGCGCAACCCGCCAAGCAGGCGGCGATGACGATGGACAGTGCCAGTGGTCTCATGGTGGTTCCCTCCGCAGACAACTTTTAGCATCAATTATTCGAAGGTGGAAGTAAAATTTCTGCGCGACCCGTGACCCTGTGGAGAAGCGACACCCATGCAACTACCCATCTGGCAGGTCGATGCGTTCAGCAATCGCCTCTTCGGCGGCAACCCGGCCGCCGTCGTTCTGCTCGAGCGCTGGCCCGACGACGCCCTGCTGCTCGCCGTGGCCAAGGAGAACAATCTGGCGGAGACCGCCTTCATCTCGCGCGACGGAGCGGACTATCGAATCCGCTGGTTTACGCCGGGCGTCGAGGTGCCCCTGTGCGGCCACGCCACCCTGGCTGCGGCCTGGGTGGTGTTCCATCGGCTCGAACCGTCGCGAGCGCGCGTGGTGTTCGCTTCGCAGAGCGGCGCCTTGCCCGTGGATCGACAAGGGGAGCGGCTGCTGCTCGACTTTCCGGCCAATCCGGTGAGCCCGGTGGCACCGGCATCGAACCCGGCGGCGGCGCTGCGTTCGGCGCTGGGCATCGAACCGCTGGAACTTTACCAAGGCTTCCAGTGGCTGGCCGTCTATCGCAGCGAAGACGAGCTGCGCGCCCTTCGCCCGGACATGCGCGGGATTCTCGCGACCGGCATCCACGGCATCATCGCCACGGCGCCCGCGACGGATTGCGATTTCGTCTCGCGTTTCTTCGCGCCGGCCGCCGGCATCGACGAGGATCCGGTGACCGGTTCCTCGCACACCCGCCTCGTCCCCTATTGGGCGCATCGGCTCGGCCGCGATCGCCTCTACGCGCGCCAGGTCTCGGCGCGCGGCGGCGAACTGTGGTGCGAATTGCGCGGCGACAGGGTGAGCATCGCCGGTGAGGCGGTGCTCTATCTCGAAGGCAGCATCACGCTGCCGCTCTAGGCGCCGCGCCCGCGCGCCTTCTAGGCGGGCAGGAAGACGCGGCGGGTCTCGAACACCGACGCCGCCAGGCCCTGGCCATCGACGCGCAGCGTCCGCTTCAATGCGAAATCAAAGAGCAGCGGATTGTGGCGGCGGATCGCGGTGAGCGGCTCGACCGCGCTGGGCGCGAGCAGCCGCAGTTCGACCAGTCGCTGCAGCGAATACAGCGGCATGATGCCCGGTAGCGGATAGTCCGAACCGTTCACCAGCCGCGTCGCCCAGTCGCCGCCTTCGCGCCCGCGGCGGACGATGGTCGCCAGCGCCGGGCCGGCGCGGGCGCTCTGGGTGATCGCGGCCAGATCGCCGAACAGTTGGCCCTCGTACTGGCGCTGCGCCATCAGGCGCGCGAACAGCGAAAAATTGTCGAGCGGCGCGGCGTGCGGACCGGCGTCGCTGTCGCTGCTCGCGCCCAGGGTGGCGCAGTGGGCGACGATCACCCGCACTCCCTGCTCGAGGGCGCGGCGCAGACGCAGCGGATTGCCCATGGCGTCGTCGCCGGGTGCTGCCCGCTCGTCGCCGGCGTGGCTGATCAGCGGCAGCTCGAGGCGCGCCAGCGTTCGATAGACGGGGTCGCAGCGCGGCGAAGCCGGGTCGATGCCCTGCGCCGCGGGTATCCACTTCAGCGCTCGCGCGCCCGCTGCCTTGGCCCGTTCGATGGCGACGACGGCGTCGCCGCGATAGGGGTGGACCGAGGCCGCCCACTCGAAGCGTGAAGGCAGCGCCGCGGCCACCGCGGCGCAGTAGTCGTCGGCGACCCGCACGTGGGTGAGTTCCGGATGCACCACGCCGCTCTCGTCGTGCCAGGCGTCCAGCGCCAGCAGCAGCACCTTGACCCCCGCGGGCAGGGCGTCGATCGCCTGGCGCAGATGGGTGACGTAGCTTGCATTCTCGTCCCCGGCATCGTCGCCGACGCAGGCGGCGTTGCGAAAGAAATAGCGCTGCGCCGCCGCCAGCGGCGCCCGCAAGATGCCGCCGTTCTGGTCGCCGGCCGTCTGCAGGGTGAAGATGTGCGCGTGGCTGTCCCAGACCTGCTGCGGATCGAGGCCGGTCCAAGTCTCCTCGAGCAGGCTCAGCCTGGCCAGCTCAGGGGGCAGGGGACCGAGGCAGGGATTGATCAGTCCCTGCTCCGGCCAGGTCCGCCACAGGCCCAGCGCCGCGACGCCGAGGCCGGCGGCGGCGAGCCAGCGACGGCGCCCGCGCGGTTTCACCATGGCTGCTATGATCGCAGAAAACCGCTCGCGGTAAGACGCCATGAACGCGCCAATCACGCTGCCCCTGTGGCTCGTCGTCGTCCTCGTCGCGCTGTCCTCGTGGGCGCTGCTGGTGCTGCTCGCCGCTCCGGGCATGCGTTGGTTCTTTCGCCGCCGCATCAACGCCGTGATCCGCCAGGTCGGCGCCTCGCTGCAGGTGGAGCTGCCCTCCTTCAAGCTGACGCGGCGCCAGGTGCTGATCGACCGGCTCTTCCACGACGACCGGGTGCAGGCCGCCGCCGCCCAGCAGGTGCGCGCCGGCGGCCTGTCGCAGGCGGAGGTGCGGCGGCGCATCGACCGCTACGCGCGCGAGATCGTGCCCTCGTTCAACGCCTATCTCTACTTCCGCATCGGCTACGCGCTGGCGCGCGGTCTGGCGCGCACGCTCTACCGGGTGCGCATCGGTTACGCCGACCAGGAGGCGCTGGCACGCGTCGACCCCAGGTCGACCATCGTCTTCGTCATCAACCACCGCAGCAATATGGACTACGTGCTGGTGGCCTTTCTCGCCGCCGAGCGCACCGCGCTGTCCTACGCCGTCGGCGAGTGGGCGCGCGTCTGGCCGCTGCAGCAGTTGGTGCGCGCCATGGGCGCCTACTTCGTGCGGCGCAATTCCGGCGACCCGCTCTACCGCGCGGTGCTCTCGCGCTACGTGCAGATGGCCGCCGCGGGCGGGCTCACCCAGGCGGTGTTTCCCGAAGGCGGCCTGAGCATCAACGGCCGCCTGCGCCAGCCCAAGCTGGGGCTGCTCGACTACATGCTGAAAGGCTTCGACGGCGCCGAGCCGGCCGGCCGCGACCTGGTGTTCATCCCGGTGGGCATCAACTATGATCGCGTGCTCGAGGACCGCACCCAGTTGGCCAAACTCGGCGGCGCCGCCCGGGCGCCTGTGGGACGCGCCCGCGCCCTGGCGATCGGCGTCGGTTTCGTCGTGCGCAATCTGTGGCAGGCGCTCAACGGGCGCTGGCACCGCTTCGGCTACGCCTGCGTGAACTTCGGCCAACCCATCTCCCTGCGCCAGTACGTGGCAGAGCGGGGCCTGCGCTTGCCGCAGCTCGGCGACGCGGAGCGGCACGCCCAGGTGAGCGCCTTCGGCGAGCTGTTGATGGAGCGCATCGGCGCCGTGCTGCCGGTGCTGCCGGTGTCGCTGATCGCCAGCGTCCTGGTCGCCGAGCCGGAGCGGCTGTGGTCCGCGCTCGAGCTCAAGGCGCAAGCGCTGGCGCGGGCGCAGCGCCTCCAACGCGGCGGCGCTCACCTCTACCTGCCGCGGGCCGACATGGATTACGCCTTCGACGTCGGCCTGCGCATGTTGACCCTGCGCGGCCTGGTGCAGCAGGAGGAAGGTTTGCTGCGCGCCGTCCGCGCCGAGTTGCCGCTGCTCGGCTACTACGCCAACGCCATCGCCCACCTGCCCGAATAGGACGTCGCGCTCAGCGCCGGGCGTTGGCAAAGAACAGCTGCTCGCCGCCGATCTTGTAGTCGGCGATGGCGCGCTGCCCGGCATCCGACAGCAGCCAGTCGATGAAGCGCTGACCGTCGGCGCTCTTCACGTGCGGATGCTTCGCCGGGTTCACCAGGATCACCCCGTATTGGTTGAACAAGCGCCGGTCGCCCTCGACGACGAGCGCCAGTTCGCCACGGTTGCGGAAGGCCAGCCAGGTGCCGCGATCGGCGAGGATGTAGGCGTTCATCGCCGCGGCGCTGTTCAACGCCGGTCCCATGCCCGAACCGGTGTCGCGGTACCAGGGGCCCTTGACCAGCTCCAGATCGACCCCGGCGGCCTGCCAGTAGCGCAGCTCTGCGGCGTGGGTACCGCTCTTGTCGCCGCGCGAGACGAAGGCGGCGCGTGCCGCCGCGACGCGGCGCAGGCCCTCCAGAATGTCGCGGCCGCCAGCGCGGGCTGGATCGCTCTTCGGCCCGACCAGGATGAAGTCGTTGTACATCACTTCCTGGCGCTTGAGGCCGTAGCCCTCGGCGACGAATTTCTCCTCGGCCGGCTTGTCGTGCACGAAGACCACGTCGGCGTCACCGCGCCGTCCCACGTCGAGCGCCTGACCGGTGCCCAGGGCGACCACGCGCACCTTGATGCCGCTGGCCTGCTCGAAGATCGGCAGCAGGTGGCCGAACAGGCCCGACTGCTCGGTCGAGGTGGTCGAGGCGACGGTGATGAAGCGCTCCTCGGCGCGCGCCGCGCCGGCCAACAGGCTGGCGGCGAGGACGATGGCAACTAGGAGGCGGTGACGTGCGGACATGGTGGCTCCTCGAACGATGAAGGCGATCGCAAATGGGGTCAGCAGCGTAGAGCATGCGGGGAAAGACGGAAATATGCCGCTGCTTGCCACAAGACGCCGCCGCGCCCGATGTTTGGTGCGCGGGGCTCAGGCCTTCGCCCGGTATGCGATGATGTGGCGCGCGTACTTCCGGTCTTCGGCCATGATGTGCTCGAGCAGCCAGACGGTGACCAGGAGGTTGAGCTTGAGCGGGGTCGTGTCGGTCTTGCGCTGGCTGATTTCCTCGGCGAGCCTGGCTACCGCCGCGGTCAGCTCGCGGTGCTTCTGCTGGTGTTCGGCGAGGGCGGGATACTTGCAGGCCTTGAGCAGGCGTTCCTCGCTGGCGAAGTGGGTCTTGGTGTAGTCGGCCAGATGCTGCAGCGCCTGGCGCGCCGCGTCGATGCCGATCCTGTCGCTGAGATGGCCGGACGCCGTGGCGCGAAACTTCTCGATCAGCGCGATCCAGTGCGCGTGCTCGTGGTCCATCTCCGTCACGCCGATCGCGAAGCGCGGATCTATGGTCTCTTGGCTCACGGTGGATCGGGGCGCCCTAGGCTCTGGGGCTTCTGCCCAGCGCGTAGAACTCTTCGTTGGGCCGCATGTCTGTGACGCTGGCCATGCGGTTGGACAGGCCGTAGAAGGCGGCGACGGCGGCGATGTCCCAGATGTCCTCGTCGGAGAATCCCTGGGCGTGCAGCGTCGCGAAATCCGCGTCGTCGACGGCGTGCGAGCGTTGCGACACCTTCAGCGCGAAGTCGAGCATCGCTGTTTGCCGCGGTGTGATCTCCGCCGTGCGGTAGTTGGTTGCCACCTGGTCGGCGAGCCGTGGATTCTTGGCGCGGATGCGCAAGATGGCGCCGTGGGCGACGACGCAGTAGAGGCACTGGTTGGCGCTGGAGGTCGCGACCACGACCATCTCGCGCTCGGCCTTGGAGAGGCCGCCATCCTTCTCCATCAGCGCGTCGTGGTAGGCGAAGAAAGCGCGAAACTCCGCCGGCCGGTGCGACAGGGCGAGGAAGACGTTGGGCACGAAGCCGGACTTTTCTTGCACGGCGAGGATGCGGCCGCGGATGTCCTCGGGCAATTGGGCCAATTCCGGCACGGGGTAACGGCTGATGGATCTCACGAGGTCGATTCCAGCGAGGCAAAGCGGAAATTGTACGCCTTTGCTGCCGGGCCCCAAGCTGCCGTCCGCGGTGACCTTTAGCGCGGACGATAGCTGCGCGGTGGTTTGCCCGCCCGATTCAGTCTGGCGGCCTCCGCTGCGGCTTCCGCCCGGCCAGCCGCGAATGCCTGCTTGCCAGCGAGTTCGGCGCTGTGGCCGGCAGCGACCGACCAATCGCCGCTGGCAAAGGGCCTGATTCCTGCGTCCGGCTTTTCGCCTATGAGCAGCACGAACAGGCACCAGCGTACACTCCCGTCCCGCTCCGTTACTTCCTCGATTACTTGCCAGACCATATTTGCCACCCGCCCGATCGATGCCATCAAATGTGCGGCCATGGTGCGATCCGCTATGCGAATAGTATGTGAGCTGGTTCACCGCGGCGAGGCGCCGCCGCGGCAGAGTGTAAGATGGATCACAGTTATCGCATAATGCGCAGGAATCGTTCGAAGGAAATCGCCTTGACCGCCTATCCGAAACTACTCGCCCCGCTCGACCTGGGCCACACCCGCTTGAAGAACCGCGTCCTGATGGGTTCGATGCACACCGGGCTGGAGGACATCGCCGACGGTCATGCGCGCATGGCCGCCTTCTACGCCGAGCGCGCCCGCGGCGGCGTCGGCCTGATCGTCACCGGCGGCTTCGCGCCGAACGAGGACAGCATGGTGATGAAGGGCGCCTCCATCCTCGACAACGAGGAAGAGGCCGGCCGCCACCGCGTCATCACCGAGGCGGTGCATCGCGAGGGCGGCAAGATCTGCCTGCAGGTGTTGCACACCGGCCGCTACGCCTATACCCGGCAGCCGGTGGCGCCGTCGGCCCTGCAAGCGCCGATCAACCCGATGATGCCGCGTGAATTGAGCGAGGCCGAGATCCTGCAGACCATCGCCGACTACGCGCACTGCGCGCGGATGGCCCAATTCGCCGGCTACGACGGCGTCGAGATCATGGGGTCGGAAGGTTATCTGATCAACGAGTTCATCGCCACGCGGACCAACGAGAGGGACGACGCCTGGGGCGGCAGCTACGACAAGCGCATCCGCTTCGCGCTCGAGGTGGTGGGCGCCACCCGTGCCGCCGTGGGCGAGAACTTCATCATCATCTTCCGCCTGTCGATGATCGATCTGGTCGAAGGCGGCAGCAGCTGGGACGAGGTGGTGCAGCTGGCCAAGGGCATCGAAGCCGCCGGGGCGTCGATCATCAACACCGGCATCGGCTGGCACGAGGCGCGCATTCCCACCATCGCCACGATGGTGCCGCGCGCCGCCTTCACCTGGGTGACGCGGCGCTTGATGGGCGAGGTGAACATTCCGCTGATCGCCACCAACCGCATCAACACCCCGGAGGTGGCCGAGGCCGCGCTGGCGCGCGGCGACGCCGACATGGTGTCGATGGCGCGGCCCTTCCTCGCCGATCCCGAGTTCGTGAACAAGGCACAGGCGGGACGCGCCGACGAAATCAACACCTGCATCGCTTGCAACCAGGCCTGCCTAGACCAGATCTTCGACCGCCAGCTGTGCTCCTGCCTGGTCAATCCGCGCGCCTGTCACGAGACCGAGATGGTTCTGACGCAGACCACCCGGGCCAAGAAGATCGCCGTCGTCGGCGCCGGCCCGGCGGGGCTGGCCGCGGCGACGACGCTGGCCGCGCGCGGCCACCAGGTGACCCTGTTCGACGCTGCGGCGACCATCGGTGGCCAGTTCAACCTGGCCCGGCGCATCCCCGGCAAGGAGGAGTTCGGCGAGACCCTGCGCTACTTCGGCCGCCTGCTGGAGACGAGCGGCGTCGAACTGAAGTTGAACAAGCGTGCCGCCGCCGCTGATCTGCGCGGCTACGAACAGGTGGTGCTGGCCACCGGCATCACGCCGCGGCGGCCCGAGATCGCCGGCATCGACCATCCCAAGGTGGTGAGCTACATCGAGCTGATCGAGGGCAGGAAGAGCGCCGGCAAGCGGGTGGCCATCGTCGGCGCCGGCGGCATCGGATTCGACGTCGCCGAACTGCTCACCCACGCGCCGGCGGACGACCCGATCGCCGCCTACCAGAGCGAGTGGGGCATAGACGCAAGCTTGGCCGGACGCGGCGGTCTGGTCGCACCGCGGATGGCGGCATCGGTCAGGGAGGTGTGGCTGCTGCAGCGCAGGTCGAGCAAGGTCGGCGACGGCCTGGCAAAGACCACCGGCTGGGCGCGCCGCCTGCTCCTGCAAAAGCGCGGGGTGAAGATGCTGGCCGGGGTCGACTACGAGAAGATCGACGACGCCGGCCTGCATCTGCGCGTCGATGGCGAGGCCAGGCTGCTGCCGGCCGACAGCGTCATCATCTGCGCCGGCCAGGAACCGCGGCGCGATCTGGTCGAGGCCCTGGCCGGGTTCGGCGTGCCGACGACGCTGATCGGCGGCGCCGACGTCGCCACCGAGCTCGACGCCAAGCGCGCCATCGCCCAGGGCACCGAGCTCGGGATGCGTTTGTGAGCGGCAAGCTGGCGGGGCTCGCGCGCCGATGATCTACGGCATCACCGACCTGACCAGCTTCGTCGTCGGAACGATCCTGATCGTTCTGCTGCCCGGTCCCAATTCCCTCTATGTGATGGCGGTGGCTTCGCGCCTGGGGGTCGCAGCCGGCTATCGCGGCGCCTGCGGCATCTTCGCCGGCGACACCATTCTGATGCTGTTGTCGGCCACCGGCGCGGCGTCCTTTCTCAAGGCCAGCCCGGCCCTGTTCATGGTCTTCAAGTACGCCGGCGCCGCCTACCTGGCGTGGATGGGTCTGGGCCTGCTGCGCTCGACGCCCGCCCTGTGGCGGGGAATGGCGGCGCGATCGCAACAGCCGGCAAAGGTGGACGGCTCGCGGCCGTTTCACAGCGCGCTCCTGATCAGTCTGATGAACCCGAAGGCGATCCTGTTCTTCGTCTCCTTCTTCATCCAGTTCGTCGATCCCCGCTATCCCCACCCGGAGCTGTCCTTTGTCATCCTCGGGGTCATCGTCCAGTTTTTCAGCGGCCTCTATCTGTCGCTGCTGATCGTCGGCGGTGCGCGTCTGGCGCTGCAGTTTCGCCGTCGCTCCCGCTTCGCGGCGATCGCCAGCGGCGTCGTCGGGGCGCTGTTCGTCGGCTTCGCCGCCAAGCTGGCCGGCTCCACCCTCGTCTAGGCCGGCTGGCTCACAGGGTCATCCGCACCAGGTCGGCGATGTTGTCGACCCCGAGCTTGTCCATCAAGCGCGATTTGTGCACTTCGACGGTGCGCACGCTGATGCCGAGTTGCTGCGCGATCTCGCTGTTCTTGGCGCCGGCGACGACGTGGCCGAGGACCTCGCGTTCGCGCGCCGTCAGCTTGGCCAGTGATTCGCTGGCCTGCTTGCGCTGCAGGTCGCTGTTGTGCAGCGAGGAGACGCTGGCGAAGGCTTCTTCGATGGCGGCGATCAGCTTCGCGTCGTCGAGCGGTTTTTCCAGGAAGTCTACCGCCTTGGCCTTGAAGGCCTGGCGCGCCAGGTCGACGTCGCCGTGGCCGGTGATCATGATGCAGGGCAGGGCGCAGCCTTGCTGCTGCAGACGGCCCAGCAGTTCGAGGCCGTCGATGTCGGGCATGCGGATGTCGCAGAGGATGGCCCCCATCCAATCCGGGCGCCAGGCGCTGAGAAAGTCCTTGGCGCAGGCGAACAGGGCGGTGCGATAGCCGCGCACGGCGAGCAGCAGGCCCAGCGAATCGCGCACGCCGGGATCGTCGTCGATGATGAACAGGGTCAGATGGTCATTCTTCATCGGGGTTGCTTTCGGCCAGGGGCAATTCGAGGATGAACACACCGTGTTCGCCGACCTCGGCCCACAGATTGCCACCGTGAGCTTCCACTATCGCGCGGCTGATGACAAGTCCGAGTCCGAAACCGCTCGACTTGGAAGAGACGAAGGGCTCGAACAGTCGGGCGGCGGCGCCCGCGGCGATGCCCGGCCCGCTGTCCTCGATCTTCAGGCGCAGCTTGCCGCCGTCCCTCACGGTCGCCGCGATGGCGATGCGGCGGCTGCCCGCCGGCTGGCCGGCGACCGCCTCGATCGCGTTCGACAACAGGTTGTGCATCACCACGCCCATCTGCATCCGGTCGGCGAGCACGGTCGCGGCGGGTGCCGGCGCCAGCGCCAGTTCCACCCCGCGCTCCTGGGCGAGCTGCAGCGAGGACTGGGTGGTCGACGCGAGCAGGGCGGCGCAGCTGAAGGACTCGAAATGCACCTCGCCGCTGCGGAAGAATTCGCGCAACCTGCGCACCACTTCGGCGGCGCGGGTCGACTCGCTGACCATGCGCCTGATGGTGTCGCGCAGCACCTCGCCCACCTCGCCCCTGGCCATCAGGTGTTCGCAGGCCTTGCCGTAGGCCGACAGCGCCGTGATCGGCTGGTTCAGTTCGTGGGCGAGGGCGGTGGCCATGTCGCCGGCGACCGCCAGGCGCAGGGTCTGTTTCATGTCGTCGGCGGCCTTGCGCTGCTCATCGACCACGACGCCGATGAAGAAGCCGACGATCGCCAGCACCGCGCCGAGCAACTGGAACTCGACCACCGAGGTGACGTTTTCGACCAGCCACTCGTTGACCACCACCACCGCAACCTGCAGCACCACAGCGATGAAGGCCGTGCCCGGCAGTCCTTGGCGCGCGGCTGCCCAGACGACGGGGACGAACAGCAGGTAGAAGCGCTTGAAGTCGGTCGCCGTCGGCAGCCAGAACACCAGCCAGACCATGGCCGCCGATAGCAGCAGATAGCCCAAGGTCTCGCTGCGGCCGAGGTTAGCGCGCAGCGCTGCCCTGCCTGACTTGGTGGCGAGCAGCCAGATGCAGGGCATGCTGACGAAGATGCCGACCAGATCGCCGACCCAGTAGGTGACGAAGCCCGTCATCCATTGTCCGTGCGGGATCAGGGCCAGCGCGTTGAGCAGCAGCAGATAGACCAGGGCGTTGGCGCAGGTGCCGGCGGCGACGATGGCGATCCAGGTGGTGAGCCCGCGGCGATTGCTGAAGATGGCGCCCGCCCTGAAGTAGCGGCGCAACCAGGCGCCGGTCAGCGCGTAGCCGACCAGCAGCCAGGCGGAGAGCAGGGCGGTCAGGGGCAGGCCCTCGGGGGTGGCGCGGATCAGCAGCTCGGCGAGAAACAGCGCCGCAAACCAGTAGGGAAGCACCGCTTTGCCGTACTTCAACCAGTAGACCAGGCCGAGGGCCGGCGCCGGATTCCAGGGCGTGATGTTGAGGCCGAACAGCGGCTCGATGTAGCTGAACCAGTCCATGGCCACGTAGGTCGCCAGGAAGGCCAGCAGCTCAGCGCGCCGGGCGAGGCTCGCGCGCAAGGTCGTGGTCATCCAGGAGCGGCCGGCGTCTGTATCTAACGGCATAGCAAAATCCACGTAAGTGAAACCCTTAGGATACGCCGCAGGATCCCTTCGATGCGCGCCCTGCGGGGGCTGATTCCGATAAGGAGCGAGCCGTCGGGGCGGCGCCTTGCTTACGCAACTTTACCAATATACAGATGGCCCCGCATTGCCTACTATGCCGCCACTCGCCGGCGCGCAGCGCCGCACAGCGACATCTGCACCAGGCCACGGACGGGACCCATGATATTCGTCATCGACTTCGACGGCACCTTGGCGCTCGACGACACCGTCGACGCGCTGCTGGAAGCGCACGCCGACCCGGCCTGGCGCACGCTGGAGAGCGATTGGCTGGCAGATCGCATCAACGCCCAGGAGTGCATGCGAGCGCAGATCGGCTTGGTGCGCCGCGACCGGCTCACCCTGGAGAGCTACTTCAGCGGCATCCGCATCGACCCGAGCTTCGCCGCATTCCGCGACTACGTAGCCGAATTTGCCCACATCGCCATCGTCAGCGACGGCCTCGATCACGCCATCCATTGCGCCCTGCGCCACGCCGGACAGGAAGACATCCCGGTGTATGCCAACCGCCTGGGCTTCCTCCCCGACGACCGTCTCGAGCTGTCCTTTCCCTACTTGAGCCAGGACTGCGCTGGCGGCAACGGGGTGTGCAAGTGCGCCGTCGCCCGCAAGCTGATGGCGCGCCACGGCGGTCCGCTGGTGCTGATCGGCGACGGCAAGTCGGACGCCTGCCTAGCCGGGGTTGCCGACCTGGTCTTCGCCAAGGATTCCCTGGCGCGACACTGCAGCAAAGAGCGCATCGCGTACACCGCCTTCGAGAATTTCGCCGACGTCGTGCAGGCGCTGCGCGCCGGCATCATCGACACGCGCACATTCGCCGTCGCCTGACCGAGAAAAGGATAGCCGCAAGTGGATCGCGATATCGACAGCCTGCTGGAAAAAGACGCCCGCTACTGCTCCTGGGGCGACACGGTGCATTACGCCGAGCCGCCGAAGGTGTTCCGTTCCTGCAATGGCTGCTACCTCTACGACGAGAACGATACGCCCTACCTCGATCTGCAGATGTGGTATTCGGCGGTCAACTTCGGCTACCGCAATCAGCGCCTGAACGACGCGTTGAAGCGTCAGATCGACACCCTGCCGCAGCTCGCCTGCCAGTATCTGCATCCGGAGAAGGTCGAGCTGGCGGAGCTCATCTGCCGCCACGTCGAGGACCGCTACGGAGTCAAGGGCCGCGTCCATTTCAACGTCGGCGGCGCCCAGGCGGTGGAAGACTCGCTGAAGCTGGTGCGGAACGCCAGCGGCAGGAATCTGATGTTCGCCTTCATGGGCGGCTACCACGGCAGGACCCTGGGCGCCTCGGCGATCACCTCCAGCTACCGCTATCGCCGGCGCTACGGCCACTTCTCCGATCGCGCCCAGTTCATTCCCTTCCCCTATTGCTTCAGGTGCCCTTACGGCATGAAGCGGGAATCCTGCGGCATGTATTGCCACAAGGAATTCGAGAAGCTGTTCGAGACCGAATACAATGGGGTCTGGGACGACAAGGCCAAGCGCTGCGAATACGGCGCCTTCTACGTCGAGACCATCCAGGGCACGGGCGGCTACGTGATTCCGCCCGAGGGCTATTTCCCCAAGCTGGCTGCGACCCTGAAGGAGCGCGGCGTGCTGCTGGTGGTCGACGAGATCCAGATGGGGGTCTATCGCACCGGCAAGCTCTGGTCCTGGGAGAACTTCGGCATCGTTCCCGACATCTTCGTCTTCGGCAAGGCCATCACCAACGGTCTCAACCCGATCTCCGGCATCTGGGCGCGCGAAGAGTTGATCAACCCGACGGTGTTTCCGCCCGGCTCGACCCATTCCACCTTCGCCTCCAATCCGCTGGGCACCGCCACCGCCCTGGAGGTGCTGCGCATGACCCAGGAAGCCGACCTCGAGCCCGGCATCCGCGAGAAGGGCGCCTACTTTCTGCGCCGTCTGGAGGAACTCAAGTCGCGCTGGAAGATGGTCGGCGACGTCAGCGGCATGGGCCTGGCCATGCGCATGGAGATGTGCCTGGCCGACGGCTACGCGCCCAATCGCGAGCTGGCCGACCGCATTTTCAACGAGGGCTTGAAGGGTGACCTCGAGCTCGCTGGCAAGCGCTACGGCCTGGTGCTCGACGTCGGCGGCTACTACAAGAACGTGTTCACCCTGGCGCCTTCCTTCACCATCAGCAACGACGAGATCGATCTGGGCCTAGCCCTGTTCGAGCAGTTGCTGCGCCGCTGTGGTGCCCAATGAAGGCAGGCCGGCGATGAACGAGCCCAGCCTCAAACAGCTGCTCGGACCCAACGGCTTCCTGTTCGAGAAGCGCGGCGGCACCGGCATCCTGCTGATCCACGGCCTCACCGGCACCCCGGCGGAGATGCGCCATTTCGGCCGGCAGCTGGCGCGTCGCGGTCTGACCGTCGCCTGTCCGCAACTGGCCGGTCACTGCAATTCCGTGCACGCCTTGAAGAGCAGCAGCTGGCAGGACTGGTATCGCACGGTCGAGGAGAGCTTCGAAGCCCTCAGTCGCCAATGCAGCCAGGTCTACGTCGCCGGCCTGTCGATGGGCGCCCTGTTGGCGCTGCAGCTCGCAGCGCAGAAGAAGGAGAGGCTGGCGGGTCTGACCCTGCTGTCGACCACCTTCTTCTACGACGGCTGGAACGTGCCGAAGTGGCGGCAGCGCCTGCTGCTGCCGCTGGTCATCTACAGCCCGCTGCGCCACTTCCTCTCCTGGAAGGAGCTGCCGCCCTACGGTATCAAGGACGAGCGGGTGCGCGCCATGGTGCACGCCGTGCTGGAGAACCGCGACGCCCGCAGCGCCGACAAGATCGGTCACTTCAAGACGCCGGCCTCGGTGATCCGCGAGAGCAAGCGCCTGATCCGCGCCACCAAGCAATGCCTGCACGACGTCTGCCGGCCGATGCTGGTGGTGCACTCGAACGAAGACGACATGGCCAGCGTGGAAAACGCCCACTACGTCGCTCGCAAGGTCGCCTCCGATCAGGTCGAGACCTATTTCGTCGACGACAGCTACCACGTGCTGACCCTGGACAAGCGCAAGGACGACATCGCTGTCCGGGTCGCCAGCTTCTGCCAACCCGTTTTTGCCTGAAGCGATCGCCATGACCACCACAGCCGAACTGCTGACCCGACTCATCTGCGAAAAATTCGAGATCGATCCGGCGAAGATTACGCCGCAGGCCACGCTCGAGGATATCGGCATCGATTCGCTCGACACCTTCGACCTGGTGTTCGCGGTCGAGGACGAGCTCGACATCAAGATCGAGAACGACAACGTCAAGCTCAGCAATTTTCAAGATCTGGTCGACCTGATCGACCGCGTGCGCGCGCAGCAAGGCAAGGCCTGATGGGTCGCCGCGTCGCTGTTACCGGCCAGGGCATCGTCTCGCCGCTGGGCAACGACCCGGACAGCTTCTTCGCCAACCTGATGGCGGGAAGATCCGGCGTCGGCCGCCTGCGCGCCGACTTCGTCGACCGCCTCGACTGCAAGATCGCCGCGCAAGTCGAGTTCGATCCGCAAGCCCACTTCGCCAAGCGCGAGCTGGCCAGCCTCGATCGGGTCAGCCAGTTCGCCCTGGTCGCCGCGCGACAGGCCGTCGCCGCCGCCGGCCTCGACCTGGCGCAGCTCGACCGCTCGCGGGTCGGCGTCACCATGGGCACGGGCATGGGCGGCGCCAACTCGATCGACGACAACTACGCCCGGGTCTATCGCGACCAGGCCACCCGCCTGCCGCCCTTCGTCGTGCTGATGGCGATGAACGGCGCCGCCGCGTCGCAGATCGCCATGGCCTACGCCCTGGCCGGCCCCAACCTCACCTACTCGACCGCCTGCTCGTCTTCGGCGGTGGCAATCGGCGAGGCGATGCGCCTGATCCGCCACGGCTACGCCGACACCATGCTCGCCGGCGGCGCCGAAGCGCTGCTGACCTACGGCACCATCCGCGCCTGGGAAGCCCTGCGCACCCTGGCAAAGGAAGACCCGGCCGACCCCTCGGCTTCCTGCAAGCCCTTCGCCGCCGATCGCAGCGGCTTGGTGCTGGGCGAAGGCGCCGCCGTGTTCGTGCTCGAGGCGTGGGATCAGGCGGTCGCGCGCGGCGCCAACATCCTCGCCGAACTGGTCGGCTACGGCAGCGGCAACGACGGCAGCCACATCACCCAGCCCACGGTCGCAGGACAAGCCGCGGCGATGCGTCGCGCGCTGGCCGACGCCGATCTTGCGGCCGAGGCGATCGGCTACATCAACGCCCACGGCACCGGCACCCTGCTCAACGACAAGACCGAGACCGCCGCCATCAAGGCGGTCTTCGGCGAGCGCGCGCATCGTCTGCCGGTCAGTTCGACCAAATCGATGCACGGCCACCTGATGGGTGCGGCGGCTGCGGTCGAGTTCGTCGCCTGCATCAAGGCGCTGGGCGAACAGGCGGTGCCGCCCACCCAGCACCTGGTTCAGGCCGATCCCGACTGCGACCTCGACTACGTGTCCGGCCGTGGCCGCAGCGGCGTGCCGCTGCACGCTGTGATGTCGAACTCCTTCGCCTTCGGCGGCACCAGCGCCGTGCTGATCGCGGCGCGCCCCGCAACGGCTAGTTGATGTTGGCACCATGGTTGGCGCGCGCGGCCTGAGACCGGCGCTGGCGATCGGCCTGGCCCTGGCCATCGTGCTCGACACCGCCGGGCAATTGCTCTGGAAGTACGCGGTCGAGACCCTGCCGCACACGGCCCAACCGTGGCCCGCGGTCGACGCCGTGCTCGGCCAACCCCTGTTCCTGCTGGTCATCGCCGTCTTCCTGGCGCAACTAATCAACTGGCTGAAAGTGCTCGACCAGGCCGATCTTTCCTTCGCCCAACCGATCACCTCGCTCTCCTACGTCAGCGTCGCCGGCCTGTCGACCCTGCTCTACGGCGAGCCGATCGGCCCCGTCAAGGCGCTGGGCATCGCCTGCATACTCGGCGGTGTCTGGGTGATCAGCCAGGGCCACAGGCCGGTGGCGGCGGAGTCGACGCCGTGAATCCCGCCCTGCCGGGCGTCGTTCTGGTCCTGTTGTGCTCGGTGATCGAGGGCGTGGCGCAGGTCTGCCTGAAGCGCTCGGCCCTGGCCGCGGTCGGCAAGAGCGCGTGGATCGCGCTGGGCCTGGCTTTCTTCGCCGCGGAGGCGCTGCTCTACACCGCAGCCCTGCACAGCCTCGAGCTCAGCGTCGCCTATCCGCTGGGCGCCTTGAGCTTCGTCTCGGTGGCGTTCTTTTCGCACTGGCTGCTCAAGGAGTCGATCGATCGCCGGCGCTGGCTCGGGCTGACGCTGATCCTGGTCGGTTGTGCCATCGTCGCCACCCAGCGATGAGTTCGGCGGGCATCGATGTCCGCTGGCAGCGCCGCGCCGCCGACATCGACGGCGAGCTCTGGCAAGCCTGCTTTCCGCCGTCGCTGGAGGGCGAGTGGTGGTATCGGGCGCTCGAGGCGAGCGGCCTCGAAGACCAGTTCCAGTTCTACTACGGCGTGGTCTACGAGGAGGGAAAGGCGGTGGCGATCGCGCCTGCCTTCCTGATGGACCTGCCGATCGCCCTGGTCGTGCCCCCGGCGATCCTGCCGGCGTTCGAGCTGCTCGGCAGGATGTTCCCTACACTCAAATACCAGCGCAGCCTGTTCGTTGGCTCCCCCTGCGCCGACGAGGGCAGGGTCGGCAGCCTGCCCGGCGCCGATCGCCAGGCGATTCTGGCAGCGCTGCAGTGGGCGCTCGCCGACCTCGGCCGCCAACTGGGGGCATCGATGCTGGTGTGGAAGGACTTCCCCGCTCGCGACGCGGCCGAGCTCGAGCAACTCGCGCGCGCGGCCGGTTTGTTCGTCGCGGTCAGCTTTCCCGGTACCGTCGCCGATCTGCCCGGAACGGCCAAGCAGGAATATCTGGCGGCGCTGACCCGCATGCGCCGGCACAATCTGAAGAAGAAGCTCGCGCGCAGCGCGGCGACGCTGGTGCTCGAGGTCGAAGCCCTGCAAGCGCCCGACGAGCGCACGCTGGACCAGGTGTTCGCCCTGTTCAGCCAGACCTACGACAAGGCCAAGACCCGCTTCGAGCGACTCGGTCGCAGCTTCTTCGGCGCCATCGCCGCCCAGCCGCAATCGCATTTCATCGTCTTGCGCGAGCGCTCGAGCCGCGAGATGGTCGCCTTCATGCTCTGCTTCGCCCTCGAAGATCGGGTCATCAACAAGTTCATCGGCATCGACTACCGGCGCCCCAAGGACGCCTACCTCTACTTCCGGCTGTGGGACGCTGCGCTCGATTGGGCGCTGGCGCGCGGCGCCAGGTCGATTCAGAGCGGACAGACCGGCTACCGGGCGAAGCTCTCCCTCGGTCATCATTTGCAGCCCTTGACCAACTACTGCCGCCACCGCAATCCGATCGTGCACTGGGTCTACGGCCGGGTGGCGCGGAGCATCGGCTGGCACACCCTCGACCAAGACCTGGCCCTGCACCTGCAGGCCCATCCGCTCGACGCCGCAGCGCATCGTTGAGTCCAGCGCGCCGGTCCTTGCGCCGCGAGCGTTTGCCGGCGCCGCCCGGTCCGTGCAAGAATCGCCCTTCGTCCCACGTGGAGCGCGCATGAACATCGATCCGGCCTGGCTGGCACCCAGCTATTTTCTCGACTATCAGACGCCCAGGGTCCAGGACTTCGTCGCCAAAGCGGTGGGCGACGCGCACAGTCCTCGGGACAAGGCGGTGCGCCTCTACTACGCGGTGCGCGACGGCGTGCGCTACGATCCCTATCGCTTCCGCATCGAGCGCGAGTGGTTCCAGGCCAGCCACGTCCTGGCCGAGGGCGCGGCCTACTGCGTTCCCAAGGCGCTGCTCTATTGCGCTTGCCTGCGCTCCGTGGGCATCCCGGCGCGGCCCGGTTTCGCCGATGTGAGGAATCACTTGGCGACCGAGCGCCTGCTCAAGCTCTCGGGTACCGACGTCTTCACCTGGCACGGCTACGTCTCGCTGCTGCTCGACGGCGACTGGGTCAAGGCCACCCCGGTGTTCAACATCGAAATGTGCGCGCGCTTCCAGGTGCTGCCGCTGGAGTTCGACGGAAAGCACGACTCGCTGATGCAACCCTACGACGCGCGCGATCAGCGGCACATGGAATACATCAACTACCACGGCGAGTTCGACGATCTGCCCTACGAGCAACTGACGGCGGAGATGCGCCGCGACTACGCCGGTCTGATCGCGGCGGCGCTGGAGAACCAGCCCGGCGCCTTCGAGCGCGAGGCGATTCACCAGGGCTGAGAGCGAGGCTCTACTTCTTCACCGAAGCTTGCTGAGCCGATTGGCCACCCGCGTTCGCGTTCGGTCAAGGTCTGCTCGCATTTTCGGCCTAGGGACCCGGTGCGATCAAAGCGGTTTGCTCTGAGCGCACGCCGGTGTGCGACGACGCGGCCGTGCCTCGCGATTTTGCGTGCAACATATCTACAATATGCTATATACCTATGGTGGGTGCCGACGGCCGTGGTGCTCGCCGCCCTCTCGTTCGCTCCCACATTTTGGCAATACTTTTCTTGCCATGAAAGGAGCGATCATGAAAGTTCTTGAGAGATATGAAATTGAGCAAGTCAGCGGTGGTGCGCCGAACGAATGCGTAGCAGCGGCAATCTTTGTAGCCGGTGGCGTCGCTGCGCTTGCGATCGGTAGTGCCTTTGCCCTTCCTTACAGCATTCCCCTAGTCTTAAGGGTCACCGCGGCAGCCATCGCCCCGGGTGGTCTTGCCTTCGTGGCGTACAACGTGGTTGCCCCGGAAGCCTGTACTAATGCTGGGGTAACCTACCAAGAAATCCCCGACGTCTACTACGGAGGATGCGGCGGATCCGCAGGATGCTGCAATTTCTTACATCTTACGGAGTAACGAGAGCCGTCTTGTCCCTGAGGTTCGCGCTTCGCGCCAATCCTGATCGGGCCGATACGACGGTCGACCCCAGCCGAATTCACCCCGCCCTTAATCGAAGTAGCTGCGCGCCTCTTCGAAGCGGGTCGCGAAGTAGCTCTGCTTGAGGCTTTCGGCGCGGACGCGACCGTTGGCCTTGGGCGCGTGCACGAAGCGGTCGTCGCCGATGTAGATGCCGACGTGGGAGTGGGGGCGGTTGGCGGTGTTGAAGAACACCAGATCGCCGGGACGCATCCTGTCCGGGCTCACGGTCTGGCCCTTTTTCGCGATGTCGGCGGCGCTGCCGGTGAGCCGCAAGCCGACCGCCTGGGCGTAGACGTGGCTCACCATGCCGCTGCAGTCGAGCCCGGCCGACGGGTTCTTGCCGCCGTAGCGGTAGCCGGTGTCGAGCAGTCCCAGGGTGTAGAGCACCACCTCGCGTCCCTTTTCCTGGGAGGCGGTGGGGTGAGTCGCCGGCGCCCGCTCGGTGGTCGGCGGCGGCAACGGGATCGAGCCGCAGGCGGCGACAAGGACCGCGAGCAGAAGGGCGAGCAGCGGGGCGAAGGCAGGGTGCATGTGCGGCGTAATCCTGTGGCAGCCTGCGCATATTGTCCTCGGTTACACTGCGGTCAGTCGCCGCAACAGCGGCCCAAACAGCAGGCAATTCGCCGAGGAGACCGCCATGAAGATGCGCGCCGCAATCCTGGATGCCATGCAACAGCCCAGACCCTACGCGGACTCGCGCCCGATCAAGGTCGAGACGGTGGACCTGGACCCGCCGGGCCCAGGCGAGTTGCTGGTGAAGATCGCCGCCGCCGGCCTCTGCCATTCCGACCTGTCCATCGTCAACGGCGACCGGCCCCGGCCCATGCCGATGGCCCTGGGTCACGAGGCTTCGGGCGTGGTCGAAGAGGCTGGTCCCGGTGTCCATGACTTGAAGCGCGGCGACCACGTGGCCCTGGTCTTCGTGCCCAGTTGCGGCCATTGCGCGCCCTGCATGGAGGGGCGGCCGGCGCTGTGCGAACCTGGTGCGGCCGCCAACGGCGCCGGCACCCTGGTCGGCGGCCAGCGCCGTCTGCACCGAGGCGACGGCTCGCTCCTCAACCACCAGGTCGGTGTCTCCTGCTTCGCCGAATACGCGGTGGTGGCGCGCGGCAGCCTGGTCAAGATCGATCCGGAACTGCCGCTGGACATCGCCGCCCTGTTCGGCTGCGCCGTGCTCACTGGGGTCGGCGCCGTCATCAATTCGGCGCGCCTGCAGCTCGGTGGGACCCTGGCTGTGGTCGGCCTGGGCGGTGTCGGGCTGTCGGCCCTGCTCGGGGCGCAGGCCGCTGGCGCCAGACAGGTGGTGGCCATCGACAGCCTCGACGCCAAACTGGAACTGGCGCGCGAGCTGGGTGCGACCCACTGCTTTCGCGCCGACGATCCGGATCTGGTGGCCCGGGTCAAGGAGGCCACGGGCGGCGGCGTCGATGCCGTGGTCGAGGCGGCGAGCTCGGTGGCGGCGCTGGAGATCGCCTACCGGATCACCCGCCGTGGCGGCACCACGGTGACCTGCAGCCTCACCCATCCGGACCACAGCTTTGCGCTTCCGGTGGTCAATCTGGTGGCCGAGGAGCGCACGCTCAAGGGCAGCTATCTCGGATCGGGCGTGCCCTCGCGCGACATTCCCCGCCTGGCCGCGCTCTATCGCGCCGGTCGCCTGCCGGTCGAGCGCCTGGTCAGCCATCGCATCGGCCTGGACGAAATCAACCTCGGCTTCGACCGCCTCGCCGACGGCACGGCGGTGCGTCAGGTGATTGTGTTCTAGTGCATTCCCCCCATCCCGCTCTCCGAGAGAGGGGGTGACGGCGGCTCGCCCCTGCGGGACTCGATGTTGGACCTTCTAACGGACCCCGCGGCGGCGGTCCAGCCACCAGGCTAGGGCCGGAAGCATCAGGAAGGAACCGGGCAGGGCGAGCACCAGCAGATAGGGCGAGAGGTGGCTCAGGGCGCGCAATTGACGGTACAGGTCGTCGCGCTCGGCGACGCTCCAGCGGCTGCCGTTGCGGCGCTTCATCAACAGCGGCATCAATCCCCGGATCGTCCCCAGATGGCTGGAGATGCGCACTCGCTCGCGCTGCTGCGCCGCCAGCACGTCGCGCACCATGCGCGCGGGGATTCTCCGGGTTGTCGTCGCGGTTAGCGTCGGCTTTGCCGGCTCTTCCATCTCGCCCACCCGTCCTCGCTACGGTTGCCCGCTTCATGCAGAGCCGGGCGCCATCGTCGCAGCGCTTGCCAGGCAACCCAGCCGCGCCCGACCAGGCGCAGCACGGCGCGCGGCCGGGCAACCAACACGGCGACCAGCACGGCGACCAGCAGGGGAGGGTGACGGCGCAGCCACTGCACACCCTGGCGCAGGCGGTCCACCGCTGCGAGGGCGGGCCGCAAGCCGTCGGCAGCGGCGGCGAACTCGCCGCGCAAGGCTGCGCTGTGCAGCGTGAGCCGCTGCTTGGCCAGCGCCAATTCGAGCAACCGGCTATTCACCGATGCTCCGTGCCTTCGCCGCTGCCCAGCGCGACGCGATCTTTTTCCATCTCGGCGAGGCTGGTGGAGAACAGGCGGGAGCCGGCTCTACCATGGTTCACCGCCAAGGCGAGGGCGACGCCGCCGGTGACCAGAAACAGGGTGGTGAACAGGCCCAGCGCCAACAGCCGATAGCCGTCCCAGAACAGCACTGTCAGGAAGATCGCCAGGAACACCGAGCCGGCGCAAAGCAGCAACAGCGCCGCCACCCCGTAGCCGAGCAGGCTGAGGATGCGCAGCTTCTCCTCCTCGAGTTCGATGCCGAGGAGTTCGAGACGGGTCCTGGCCAGGTCCAGCGTGCTCGCCAGCAACGCGCGCAACGACGCGAACAGGCCGGGCTGCGGCCCTTGCGAATTCATTCCCGGCTCAGCGACGGCCGATCAGCAAGCCGACCAAAAATCCGACGCCAGCGGCCATGCCGACCGAGGACCAGGGGTTTTCGTGCACGTAGTCGTCGGCGGCGCGACCCACCTCCTTCGCCTTGTCCACCAGGGCGGTCTCGTACTCCGCCAAGCGGGCCCTGGCCGCGGTCAGATGGTCCTGGGCCTTGGCGCGCATCTCGGCGACCTTCTCCCCGGCCTGGCCGGCGGTGGCGCGCAACAACTCCTCGGCGTCGGCGACGACCACGCGAAAATCGGCGACCAGTTTTTCCTTCGTGACTTGGCTCATGTCGTTCATGTTTTTCTCCGTGACAAATGAATGAAAGACCTCGCGGCCATTATATGCCCGGGACGAGCGAAGGACGCCATCGGCGGAGGAAATTGCAGTGGACAAGGAACGCAGGGCGATGCCGGAGCAAGGCCCTGCAGGGAAGTCAATTGCGGTGAGTCAGGCCGGCCGTAGTCTTCTTGGCGGTGGCCTTGAGCGAAACGGCTACTTCAACTGTCCGCGAATCTCCCCGCCCTTGTTGGCGGCGCTGTGCACGTTGATGTAGAGTTCGCCGGCCTTGTACGCCGCGTATTGGGCTTCGCTCAGCTTCGCTTGGGCGGGAACCGACCAGGTCGAGCCATCGCCGCTCTTCACCAGCGGAATGATCACCGGTCCGTTCATCCCGACCGCCGCCTGATGGATATGCGCCATCGTTCCCTCGATCCCGGTCGTGGTGACGCTGCCGCTGACGCTCATGTCGGCGTTGATCATGATGCTGCCGCTGCCCATGGCGGCCGTCTTGACCGGCGGCACCTCCATGTCACCGCTCAGGCTCACCTTGATCTGGTCAGCGTAGGCAGCGCTGCAAAAGCTTCCCAGGAACAGGGCGGTTGCGGCGAGCGTGGCCAGGCTGGTGGCGCCAACGAAACGACGCAGTATATGCAGGCTCATGTTTTCTCCTCCTCTGCGGGTGAATAGGTTCGGCAAACAACACATGCCCTTGTCTTATACGATACCAGAGTAATCTTGTCAAGTTAAAGCCAGGCCAGCAAAGCTGCGCCTGCGCAGTGCCTAGAGGCGTCCCTTGGTTATGCTGCTCGCTGGTGCTATGCTTTTTTCAGATCGCGATCGGCTGGGGATGGAAGCCGGCCGCAGACCTTGCACTGCGACGCGGATGGAGAGGAGCCTGGCATGAGCACGATCCCGAACGACTTGGCTTCACGCGCGTGCAAATCCAGCGCTGGCTCTCTGGCACAACAGGACAGCGAACGCCTGCTGCGCCAACTCGAAGGCTGGCTGCACAAGGCTGGCGCGATCAGCAAGACCTACGAGTTCAAGAACTATTACGAGACCATCGCCTTCGTCAACGCGCTCGCCTGGATCTCTCACCGGGAAGATCATCATCCCGATCTCGAGGTCGGCTACAAGCGCTGCTGTGTGCGCTACACGACCCACGCCGTCGGCGGCTTGTCCGAGAACGATTTCATCTGCGCGGCCAAGGTCGACCAGCTGCGAAACGGGTGAGCGAAGCAGTACACCGGCGTCAAAGTATCATGGCGATTTCCTCGCGCCGCACCAATTCCTGTTGCAGGACGACGCTGTCGGTGTCGATCGCATCGTGCGCCGCGAGCAGGCCCAACGGGCGCCCCTCGCGGTCGACCACCGGCACGTGGCGGAAGCCACCCTCATACATGAGGTGCAGCGCGTGCCCAAAGGGCTTGTCCGGGCCGATGGTTTGCACCGTGCGCGTCATGATGGCGCCGACCTGGGTCTGCAGCGGGTCGCGCTCCGCGGCCAGGATGCCGAACACCAGATCGCGCTCGGTGACGATACCGGCGACGATCCCATCCTCGACCACCAGCACGGCAGAAGAATGGAATTCGCGCATAGTCACCGCGGCGTCGCGCACTGTGGCGCTGGGGCTGGCGGTCGGGGTGGGGCGGCGGTCGATGATTTCGCGGATCAAACGATGGGGCATTCGATTCTCCTCCGTTGCGATTGGCGCTCGTTTGTGGATCGCTGGTTTGTCACGGACAGCGGCCGTCGCCGCGCCGCGATAGCCTCGGCGGGTCCGCCGCTGGCGCTGAGGACGGCGCTGGCTACCGCTGCGTGCGCTAGCAGGTCGTCACGCTTCATCTGCCACTGCTGTCGGTTCATCTTGCGTTTCCTCCTCGGCCTCGATCATGGGCGCGGCAAATTTGCAGGAAATTTAGCCGACATTCGTGCAAACTTGAATACGCGCGAACACCTATGAGCCTACCGGCCTATGGATCAACAGTTTGAGGGCGATCGTCGGCGCAGC
>JAHFRE010000097.1 GCA_023258955.1 Sterolibacterium sp. | reverse complement strand
GCGCCTTCGAGGGTTTCGAGCATTTTCCGACCCTGCCGGGGATGTTCTACCTGCGCGCCATCACCGGCCTGCGCCCGCTGGCCAACCCGGAATTCCGGAAGTCGCTGGCGCGGGTGCTCGAGGCCGCCGACGAGGTCGATCGCTTCATGACCCGGGCCGGGGTGTGGAACCGACGCCTGGCCTCGCTCGGCTTCCCGCTCACCAACGGCAGCGCTTCGGGCGCGCCCTACGACGTGCTGGCCGACTATTTCCGCGGCGCCACCGGCATGATGAAGGACCTGTTCCGGCACAAGGACCTGCTGCTGGAGGCGGTCGATGCGATGCGCCGCCACCTGTCGAAGATGACCATCGCCAACGCCAAGGCGACCGGCAACCCGATCGTCTTCCTGCCCATCCACTGGGCACCCGACGCCTTCATGTCGCGCAGCCAATTCGAGACCTTCTGGTGGCCGTCGTTTCGCCAGATGATGGTGGACCTGATCGATGCCGATCTGATCCCAATGCCGCTGTGGGAATCGGATTGCAGCAAGCGGCTGGAGATCATCAAGGACGTGCCGCAGGGAAAGTGCATCTACTGGTTCGAGCGCACCGACATCGTCAAGGCCTACGAGGTCCTGGGCGACGTGGTGGCGCTGCGCGGCAACCTGTCGGCCTCCTTGATGACCACCGGCAGACCGGAAGAGGTCGACCTGGCGGTGCGCCATCTGGTGGACAAGATCTGGAACAGGGGCGGCAGCCTGCTGCTCGACACCGCCTTCGGCATTCCCGACGAGACCCCCGTGGACAACGTGCGCGCCATGTACAGCGCGGCGCGCAAGTACGCGGGTTGACGCGCTGATCGGCGCGATCCGCAGCGATGCCCGGCGATAGACCGCAAGCGCGCGACCCGCATCGCCGAGGACCGAGGTGAAGACCCAGGCCGCCGAATCCCTGCCCTGCCCCTCCTGCCGCGCGGCGATGACATCGCTGTGCCTGGCGGCGCTGCCGATCGACCACCTGAGCCTCGACTACTGCGCCAGCTGCCGCGCCATCTGGTTCGATGCGCACGAGAGCTCGCAGCTGGCGCCGGCCTCGGTGATCGAGCTGCTGACCATCATCCGCGACGCGCAGGCGGTCGCCAACGAGCCGATCGCCGCGCGCCTTGCCTGCCCGCGCTGCAACGTGCCGCTGATCCTGACCAAGGACCTGGTGAAGAGCGGACCCTTCGTCTACCACCGCTGTCCGAACGGCTGCGGCCGCTTCACCCCCTTCTCCCAGTTCATGACCGAAAAGGGCTTCGTCCGCTTCCTGGCGCCGACCGAGGTGGCGCAGCTCGCGGCGCGCGTGGTCGAGCTCCATTGCCACTCCTGCGGCGGCCCGATCGACCTGCGCAGCGACAGCGCCTGCCCGCATTGCCGCTCGCCGATCGCCGTGCTCGACGCCGAGGCCATGGCCAAAGCGCTGGCGGGCTACAGCGCCGCCGCGGCACCGCGCATCCGCGCCGCGGTGGGTGACCTCCAGGCCAGCATCGACCTGCTGCCGACCCTGGCGCCACAGCGCAAGACCAGCCTGCTCGATCTGGGCATAGGCGAGCTCGCCAAGCTGTTCGTATAGAATCCGAGCGCTCAATCGGCTGCAGACCGGGCGGCGCCGGCGTCCAGCCAGCGCAGCAGGGTCGCAAACAGTTGTTCCGGATCGAAGGGCTTGACAATGACGTCGTCCATGCCGGCGTCGAGGCAACGCGCCTTGTCCTCGGCGAAGGCGTTGGCGGTCATGGCGACGATAGGCGTTTGCCGATGGCCGGCGATGCGGCGTATCTGTCGCGTCGCCGCCAAGCCGTCCAGCCTGGGCATCTGCATGTCCATCAAGATGGCGGCGTAGGCCGTGGTCCCGGCCATGGCCACGGCGGCTGCACCGTCGGTGGCGACCTCGACCGCCAGTCCGGCGGCGCAGAGCAGCATCTGCGCCACCTCACGGTTCAGTTCGTCGTCGTCGACCACCAGGACGCTGGCACCCTGGTGGTGGCGCCGGATGCGCGTCTCGGCGTCGGCGCTGGCCACCGCGTCGACCGACGCTTGCGCGCCGCAGGGCTTCTTCAGGCGGGCGGTGAACCAGAAGTTGCTGCCCACACCGGCCGCGCTGTCGACGCCCACGGCGCCGCCCATCATCTCGGCCAGCCGGCGGGTGATGGCCAGGCCGAGGCCGGTGCCGCCGTAGCGGCGTGTCGTCGAATCGTCGGCCTGCTCGAAGGTGTTGAACAGCCTGGGTAGCGCCGCCGCCTCGATGCCGATGCCGCTATCCTCGACCTCGAAGCGCAGCAGCACCGAGGCGCCGTCCTCCGCCTGCACCCGGGCGCGCAGCGTCACGCTGCCCACCTCGGTGAACTTGAGCGCGTTGGCGGCGTAGTTGAGCAGGGCCTGCTGCAGCCGGGTCGGATCGCCGAGCAATTCGCGCGGCAGGGTCGCCGTCTCGACGCGCAGCGCCAGGCCCTTGGCCTTGGCCCGCTCCGCCAGCAGGGTGGCGATGTTGCCCACTAGAGCGGCGACGTCGAGCGGCGTCTGCTCCAGCACCAGCTTGCCCGACTCGATCTTCGATATGTCGAGGATGTCGTTGATGATGCCCATCAGGTGGGTCGCCGCCAGATCGATCTTGTCGAGCTGCTCGGCCTGTTGCGCCGTGATCGCGCCGCGGCGCAGCAGGTGCGCCATGCCGAGGATGCCGTTCATCGGCGTGCGGATCTCGTGGCTCATATTGGCGACGAAGCTGCTCTTGGCGCGATTGGCCGCTTCCGCCGCTTCCTTGGCCACCGCCAGCTCGCTGGTGCGCTTGGCCACCTGCTCTTCGAGACGCTGACGGTGCTGCTCGAGCTCGACGGCGACGCGCTTCTTGTCGGTGATGTCGCGCACCGTGCCCTGGATCAGCTTGCGTCCATCGACCTCGAACGAGCTCAGCAGGACTTCGCTAGGAAAGACGCCGCCGCCGTCCAGCCGCCGGTGCAGCCACTCGAAGGCCAGGCTGCCGCCCGCCAGCGCCAGGGCGATCTGCCGCTGCGCCAGGAGCAGCGAATCGCCGCCATCGGCCTGGGTCGGCGGCGACAGTTCGCCGGGGTGATGGCCGACGATCTGCTCCCGGCTGGCGGCGAACACCTTCAGCGCCGCGGCGTTGCAGTCCACCACCACACCGGCCTCGACGATGAACACCGCGTCCGCCGTGGCTTCGAACAGCGTGCGATGGCGCACCTCGCTCGAGCGCAGCGCCTCTTCGCGGTGGGCCAGGCTGGCGAGCAAACGGTTGAAGCCGATGATCAATTGACCGAGCTCGTCGCGCCTGGCCACCGGCAACGGCCGCGGCGGGCTATCGTCGTCGGAGAAAGCCGCCAGCGTTCGGGCGGCGGCGGCCATCGGCGCCAGCTGGCGCGCCAGCAGCCACCAGGTCAGGGCGCCGGTGAGCAGGGTCAGCAGCAGGGTCGCCGCGAGCATGCGGCCCTGCATGGCGTAGATCGGCGCGAAGGCCTCGGCCGTCGGCAGCGAGGCGACCATGACCCAGGCGGCGAGCGGAACGGCCTTGGCCGAGGCAAGCACCTCAACCCCGAGCGGATTGAGTCCGACGCCGTAGCCCTCGTAGCCCTGCATGAAGCGATCGGCCAGGGCGCTGATGCCGTGGCCCGGGTGGCTGGTCATGATGCGCGTCTTGTCGGTGGCGGTGACCACCATCTGGTACTGCGGTGCGATCAGCAGGTAGCCGCCGGTCTTGCCGTAGCCGTTCTCCGTCACCTTGTCGAGGAAGCTGGGCTTGCCCAGAGTGATGACACCGGAGACGGCACCGATGACCCGCCCCGCAGCGTCGCGGACCGGCACCGTGATGCCGATCAAAGGCGCCTGCAGCGCCTTGCCGATCACCGGTCGGCTGATCCCGGCGCGGCCGTGGGTGAGCGCGTCGGCGACGCCATCGACGTCCATGTAATTGAGCCCGACCCGCCCCGCCGCCCGCGGCAGCTCGGCGATGGCGGTGCCGTCGGCGCGGTGGGCGAGAACACCGCCGTTGAACAGGGCGGCGACGCCGGGACGCTGGTCCATCAAGGCCTGCATGGCGGCGGGCTCGGCGAGCATCGCCGGCGTGGTCATCAGCGCCAGAGACTCCAGCGAATTGAGGCGGTGCTCGAAGGCCTCGTTGATTCCGGCAGCGATCAAGGAGACCGTGGACAGTTGCTGTTCGCCGAGCAGCCGCTGCATGTCGGCGCGCAGGATGCGGCTGGCGTAGAAGGCCAGCGACCAGATGCCGATCAGGAATACCGCCAGCGTCGTCACGGTGACCCTGGTCTTGAGGGAATGACGTGCGAGAGCGCTCGAAGCCATCCTAGGCCAACTCAGCCATCGTCGCTGAAACGTGCGGCGATGCCGGCGAACTCATCGCTGGCTGCGACGAAACAGTCGACGATCACCGGATCGAACTGGCTGCCGCTGCCGGCGCGGATGATGTCCACCGCCGTCGCGTGGGGCATCGCCGCCTTGTACACCCGCTCGCTGATCAGCGCGTCGTAGACGTCGGCCACCGACATCAGCCGCGCCGGCAGCGGGATCGCCTCGCCGGCGAGGCCCTCGGGATAGCCGCGGCCGTCCCAGCGCTCGTGATGCGAATAGGCGATCTCCGAGGCCATCCTGAGGAAAGAGCCTTCGGCGCCGGCGCGCACTTCCGCGGAGCGGATGGCATCACGACCGAGGGTGGTGTGACGCTTCATCACCGCAAATTCCGCCGCGGTCAGCGGGCCGGGCTTGAGCAGAATGTGATCGGGAATGCCCACCTTGCCGATGTCGTGCAGCGGTGCCGATTTCCAGATCTTCTCCCAGTCGCCCTGCTCGAGGCGTCCGCGATATTCCGGCCGCAGCGCCAGGCGCGCGGCCAGGGCTTCGACGTAGGCGCTGGTGCGATAGATGTGATTGCCGGTCTCGTTGTCGCGCGTCTCCGCGATCGAACCGAGGGCGACGATGGATAGATCCTGGCTCTGCTGCAGTTCGGCGGTCCGCGCTTGCAGATCCTGGGTGCGCGCGGCGACCAGCGCTTCGAGGTTGACGTTCTGGTCGCGCAGCAGATCGCTGGTCTCGCGCAGCCGCAACTGGGTCTGCACGCGCGCCAGCAGGATGGGGATCTCCACCGGCTTGTTCACGTAGTCCACAGCGCCGAGCTCGAGGCCGCGGGTGATATCGACCACGTTGGTGTGGCTGGAGAGAAAGATCACCGGGATCGCCGCCGTCGCCGGATTGGCCTTGAGCTCGCTGCAAACCGCGTAGCCCTCGATGTCGGGCAGTTCGATGTCGAGCAGCACCAGGTCGGGTTGCGGCCGCATCCGCGCCAGCTCCAGACCGGCGGCGCCGCTGTTGGCGACGCGGGTCAGATAGCGCTGCTGCAGGCTCTCACCGAGCGCTTCCAGCACCGCCGGATCGTCGTCGATCAGCAGCACCAGCTTCTCCCCGGCGCGTTGTCGGGCCCGCCGCTCCGCCTGCTCTGGCGCATCAACGGCGCCGAACGCGGACGCGGCGCTGCCCAGCGTCTGGCGCAGGCGTTGCGCTTCCGCTTGCATCCGCGCCAACGTCGCCTCGCAGCGTTCGCCGCGCGCCACCTCAGCCTCGAGCGCCGCCGCCATACCGTGCAAGTCGGTCAGGCCGAGCATGCCCGCCTGACCCTTGATGCTGTGCGCCGACTTACGCGCCGCCTCCGCCTGGCCGGCGCCGACGGCGCTGCCCAGATCGGCGAACTTGGTCGCCGCCTCTTCGACAAACTTGGCCAGCCAGTGGTGATAGCGCTCGCTGTTGCCGGCGAAGCGGGCCAGGCCGCCCTCGGTGTCGATGCCTTGCGGCGGCGCGGCGCGACCGTGCTGCCCCTCCTGGACCGCCGCGCGCGCGGGCGCCTGGTCGCGCTTGGCAGGCGCTATCCACTTGGCCAGGGTGCGATAGAAGCTGGCGTTGTCGAAGGGCTTGCCGATGTGGTCGTTCATGCCGGCCTCGAAGCCGATCCGCTTTTCGTGCTCCATGGTGTGCGCGGTCATGCCGATGATCGGCAGTGTCGCGAATTCGCTCCGGCGACGCAGCGTGCGGGTCAGGCTGAGCCCATCGATGATCGGCATCTGCACATCCATCAGCACCAGGTCGAAAGCCCCGGCGCCTGACCGGTCGAGGATGTCGAGCGCCTGCTGGCCGTTCTCGGCCGCGCACGAGACGATGCCCACCTGGGCCAGCAGCGCTTCGACGATCTCGCGGTTGAGAGGCTGGTCCTCGGCGACCAGCACGCGGACGTCGTGATAACGCTGCGGCGGCGGCGCGTCGAGCAGCGGATCGGTTGGCGGCAGCTGCGCCGGGTCGCCCAGCCCCAGCCAGATTCTGACGCGGAAGGCGCTGCCCGCTCCCTCGCGGCTGTCTACGCTGATGTCGCCACCCATCATCTGCGCCAGGCGTCTGCTGATGGTCAGACCCAGGCCGGTGCCGCCATAGCTGCGACTGGCCGAGAGGTCGGCCTGGAAGAAGGGTTGGAACAGGCGCTCGAGGTCCGCCGCGCGCATGCCGATGCCGGTGTCCCTGACGTCGATCTCGAGGCAGATGCGCTCGGCCTCGCGCGCCGGCACGCTGATGGCGAGCTCCACCCGGCCGGCCGGGGTAAACTTGATGGCGTTGGCCAGCAGATTGAGGATGATCTGCTCGATGCGCAGGGGATCGCCGAGCAGCACCTCGGGCACGTCGGCGGCGATGGTCTCGGCCAGTACCAGGCCCTTCTCGGCAGCCCGATGCGCCATCACCGAGCGGCTGCGCATGACCAGGTCGCGCAGGCGGAAGGCGACCGTCTCAACCGCCATTTGGCCGGCGGCGATCTTCGACAGATCGAGCAGGTCGTTGACCACGCGATTGAGGTGTCTGCCCGAGGTGATGATCTTGTCCAGATAGTCGCGCTGCTTGGGCTCGCTGGCGCCGCCGCGCGCCAGGTTGGCCATGCCGATCACGGCGTTCAACGGGGTGCGCAGCTCGTGGCTCATGTTGGCGAGGAAGGCGTCCTTGGTCTGGTCGGCGAGCTTTGCCGCCTCGAGCGCGCGCTGCAGTTCGGCGGTGCGGCTCGCCACCAGTTGTTCGAGATTGCCCTTCTGCTCTGCCAGTTGGCTGGCGATGCGCTTGCGCTCGGTGATGTCGCGCAAGATGCCGGTGAAGAAGCTGCCCTGCTCGGTCGTCCACGCCGCCACCGTCAGCTCCATCGGAAACTCGCTGCCATCGCGGCGGCGCGCCGTCAGTTCGACCGACTTGCCGCCCAGGGGCGCCCCCCCGTCGGCCAACCGCCGCGCCATGCCTTGCTGATGCCTTTGCTGATAGCGTTGCGGGATCACCAGCTGCAGCCCCTGCCCCGAGATCTCGCTCTCGCTGTAGCCGAACAGCTTCTCGAAGGCCGGATTCCAATCGACGAACATGCCGCTGGCGTCGACGCTGACGATGGCCTCGTTCGCCGATTCGGTCACCGCCTGGTAGCGGGCGGCGCTCTCGCGCAGTTCCCGCTCGGCGCGCTTGCGCTCGGCGGCGCGCGCCGAGAGCAGGCGGCCATAGACCTGCTGTCGCCGCTGGTAGAGATACAGGCTGAGGCAGGCGACCAGCGTCAGCACCGCGAAGGCACCGCCCTGGCGGTAGGCGCCGGCGCGCCAGCCGGCGAAGACGGCGGACAGCTCGCGCGACACCGCCACCACCAGGGCCTTGTCCATGTGCGCGGCCTCCGTGCGGACGGTGCGCAGGGCCACCATCAGCTCGTCGCCGGTGGCGGGGGCGACGCCGGTCAGCAGGCTCTCGCTGCGGGCGCTCGCCAGATGCCGCGAGAAGAAGGACTCGGGCTGGCGCAGATCGACATCGGCCACGCCTTCGCGCTCCGGCACCATCATCAATTGCAGGCCGTCGCCGTGCACCAGCGCCGAGCGCATGTCCGGCGCGTAGCGCACCGAATCGAGAAGGGTGTGGAAATAGTCGGGGTCCAGGACGATCATGACCACCCCGGCGAACCGACCCCTGGCATCGAGTCTGACCCGCACCATGTTGATGGCGAACGCGCCGAGGACCGTCTTCAATGGCTGCGAGACGTACATCACCTCGGGGTCGCCGCCGGCGCGGGCCGTCTGGAAATAGGCGCGCTCGACGAAGTTCATGCCCACCAGTTGCGGCCGGCTGCTCGCCACCGCCACGCCCTTGGCGTCGATGATGCCCAGGGTGCGCACCTCCTGCATCGCGTCGGAGAGGATTTCCAGTTGGCGCGACACCGCGGCCTGACCGCCGTTCGCCGCCCAGCGCCCCTGGTTGTCGCGAACCGCCGCCAGGGTTGCATAGACCGTCGCCAGCCGGGGACCCAGGTGCTGGTCGATCATCCTGGCCTGGGTGGCCAAGCGTTCGCGTTCGCCGGCTTCGACCGCGCCGTGCTCGCTGTAGAGGTTGAGGCCGATGGCGGCACCGAGGACCAGCAGACCGACGCCGAGCATCACCCACTGGGCGACCAGGATGCGGCTGACCTGCCTTCCCCGCGAATCGAGGCTCACACCGACGATCTCGCCAGCAAGCGCCACAGGGTCGCGAACAGCTCCTCCGCCTCGTAGGGCTTGGCCAGGAAATGGTCCATCCCGGCCGCCAAGCAACGCGCCCGGTCGTCGGCGAAGGCGTTACCGCTGATGGCAACGATCGGCACCCGCGCGCCGTTGGGTAGCGCGCGTATGCGCCGCGTCGCCTCCAGACCATCCATCCCGGGCATCTGCATGTCCATCAGGATCAGGGCGAAGGCGCCCGCCGCAACCCGCGCGATCGCCTCCTCGCCATCGACCGCGCAGCAGACATCCAGCCCGGGAATCGCCAGCAGCTGCGCGGCGACCTCGCGGTTCATCGGCTCGTCGTCGACCACCAGAATGCGCGCCCCGGCGTGATGTCGCTGCAGCAGCTGGTCGAAGCCGCCGCCCGCCGCCGGCTGGTCGAGGCCAGCGCGCGCCGCGGCGCGCCTGACCAGCCGCGCCGTAAACCAAAAGGTGCTGCCGCGTCCGGGTTCGCTCGCGACGCCGGCCTCGCCGCCCATCAGCTGCGCCAGATTGCGGGTGATCACCAGCCCCAGGCCGGTGCCGCCGTTGCGCCGGGTCAGCGACTCGTCGGCCTGCTCGAAGCTCGAGAACAGCCGACCGATCGCTGCCGGGGCGATGCCGGCGCCGGTATCCTGCACCTCGAAGCGGGCCAACGCGCTGTCGACCGACTCGGCGACACAGCGCGCGCGCAGCGTCACCTCGCCCACCTCGGTGAACTTCAGCGCGTTGGTGGCGTAGTTGAGCAGGGCCTGCTGCAGCCGCATCGCATCGCCGCGCAGATGGCCGGGGAAGGCGCCGATGTCCACGTGCAGGCGCAGCGCCTTGGCCTGGGCGCGGTCGGCGAGCATGGTCGCCACATCGTTGACGATGCGCTCGACGCTGACCTCGGCCTCGCCGATGATGAACTTGCCGGCCTCGATCTTGGAGATGTCGAGCACATCATTGATGATGCCCTGCAGATGCGCCCCCGCGGCGATGATGTTGTCGAGCCGCTCGGCCTGCTGCGGGGCGAGCGCGCCGCGGCGCAGCACGTAGGCCATGCCGCTGATGGCGTTCAGGGGCGTGCGGATTTCGTGCGACATATTGGCCAGGAAGTTGCTCTTGGCGCGGGTCGCCGCCTCGGCCTGGGCCTTGGCCCGCTCCAGCTCTGTGGTGCGGGAGACCACCATCTGCTCGAGATGGTTGCGGTGGCGCTCGAGTTCGTCTTCGACCCGTTTGCGTTCGCTGACGTCGACCACCATGGCGACGAAGACCGGCGGCTCGTCGTCGGCCATCTCGAGGTGCACATCGATCGGGTACAGGCTGCCGTCCTTGCGCCGTTGCGCCGAGGAGAAGGAGACGCGCCGCACCGCGCCCTTCAGCAGCGGGATGACCAGTCGGCGCAACGATTCTGCCGGCAGGTCCGGCAAGAGGTCCTGCGGCGTCATCCGTTGCAGCTCGGCGAGCGAGTAGCCGAGGTTGTCGCGACCGCCGCGGTTGACGTCGAGAAACTTCAGCGTCGCACTGTCGACGATGTACACCTCGTTGGCCGACTGCTCGACGATGCGCCCGAAGCGCGCGGCCTTCTTGGCGCTGCGCCGCCGTTGGACGATGCGCCAGATCTCGCTGGAGATCAACTGCACCGTCTCCACGTCCAACTCGCTGTAGTCCACCGCCTTGTTGCCGACCCCGGCGAGCATGACCACCTTGCCGCTCTCGATCACCGGCACCGAGATCAGGCGCCTGAGTTCGGAATGGCCTACCGGCAGGCCGCGTTTGTGCGGATAGCCGGCGTAGTCGTTGAACATCACCGGCCGCCGTTGGCGCAGCGCATCGGCCCAGATCCCGGCGGCGCCGACCGGGTAGTGCTTCTCGAAGGTGGCCTGGCAATAGACTTCCAGGGTGCGCCGCGACCAGGCGACCAGCTCGATGCTCTGCTGATCTTCGTTAACGAAGTGGATGAAGCAGATCTGGCTTTCGGTGAGATCCTCCGCCAGCTCCTGGGCCAATTGCATGAACGCCACCTCGTCCATCGTCTCCGCGGCGAGCGGCAGCTCCAGCAGGGCCGCCGCCCGTCGCGCCTGCAGGGCAAGCGCCAGAGCGCCCGCGTCGGCGGCGCTCTGCGCCTCGCGCAGCGCATCGCGGCTGGCCAGCAACGTCGCCAGATCGCCTTCCTGGCGCAGCCAGGCGCGCCGGGTCGCGCGCAGCAAGGCGAACGAGACCAGCAGCAGCAGGGCGACCAGGCCCGCCACCACCCAGGCCTGATGGCGCCACATCGCCAGGTTGCTGTCGCGGGCGATGCCGACGTTGATGATGAAGCCGTAGTGCGGGTGGCTGCGATAGGCGTGGCTGCGGTCGATGCCGTCGGCGTCGCTGAAGTAGCTTCCCTGGCGCCGGTTCGCCTGCAGGGCTTCGAGAAAACCCGGGGACAAGCGCTTGTCGCCGATCGGGGCGACGGTCGCATCCGGCGCGTAGCGGGCGATCAAGCCGAAATCGGCATCGCGCAGCGCGATCGAGCCGCCCGTTCCGACGTTGATCTGCATCAGCATCTGCTCGATGCTGGCGATGGGCACCGCCGCATAGACGATGCCGCCGAACGAGCCGTCGGCCCGGTTGATGCGTCGTGCCATCGGCCACATCCACAGCTTGTCGATGCGGGCGAGCGTCGGCTTGCCAACGAACAGGTCGAGACGCGGATCATCGCGCAAGCGCCGGAAGTATTCGCGGTCGCTGTTGTTGTGGGCTGGGACGGGTACGCCCGCACCGTAGAGCACCTCGCCGTGCGCATTGGTCGCGCGGATGAAGATCACACCCTGCAACAGCTCCCGCTGCCGCGCCAGGAAGCGGTCGATCGACGCCCGATCGGGTTTGCCCGCGGCGAGCTGGCGACCGATCTCCTCGGTCGCTGCGAACAGCGCCACGTCGATGGTCTCGAGCTGGCGGTCGAAGCCGAGCTCCATCGAGACAGCCAGGTTTTGCGCCGTTTCTGCGGTCCGGGCATCCGCCTGCTGGCGCATTTGCCAGAGCATCGCCGCCGCCCCGAGGACGACCAGCAGCGTCAGCGCCGCGAAGCCCGCGTACAGCGCGCGGCGATGGCGGCGAAAGGACGAGACCGGCGGTTGCGTATCGGTGAGCGGTGCGATGGCCGTTCCCATTTCCAGGCGAGGCCACCCGCGCAAGTTGGTCGGCCAACCGCTGCAGCGTGGCGCCAATGCCTATGTCGAAAGTTAGGTAGTTTAGCCGAGATGCGGCGACCAGACACTGTCGGCAAGAAGCCGCCAGCGGCGAGGCGGCGAAGCCGGCTGGGGCGAGCGTCGGCACCATCGTCGGTCTCGCGCGAACGCCCGTCGCTGCCTAGCCCGCCGCCGGCGCCGGGCCGGCCCCGAGCTGCAGGCTGCGCCGCGGCGTTGCCGATTCGAACGGCTGGCGGCCGCCGACGGCGAAGAACTTCAGCATCTGCTGCAGCGCGTCGGTGCGGCGCCGCATCTCCGCGGCGGTGGCGACCAGCTCTTCGGCGGCCGCGGCACCCGATTGCATCGCCTGGCTCAGATCGCCGACCGCCGCGTCGACCTGGCTGGCGCCGGCCGCGCGCTCGCCGTCGGTGGCGGTGCTGGCCAGGACCTGGGCGAAGGTCTTCTCCATCGACGGTGCCAGCTCGTCGAACAGGGCGCCGGTGGTCTCGGCCATCTTGATCGAGGCGAGCGCCAGCTGCCCGATTTCCTGCGCCGCCATGCGGCTGCGTTCGGCCAACCGCTTGATCTCTGCGGCCACCGCCGTGAAGCCCCTGCCCTGCTCGCCAGCGCGCGCCGCTTCGATGGTGGCGTTCAACTCCAGCATCTTGGTACGCTGCGCCAGCTCTTCGAGCAGGCTGATCTTGGCGGCGATCGATTTCACCGCGGCGATGGTCTGCTTGACCGCGACCGCTCCCTGCCGCGCCTCCGCCGAACTCTGGGTCGCCAGGTAGCGAGTTACCCGGGCGCTGCCCTGATCGCGCTCGAGCGCGTCAGCGAGCAGGCCCACGCTGGCTTGCGCCTGCTCGGCCGAGCTGGCTTGGCGGATCGACGATTGCGACAGCGCGCACGCGGTCAGCGAGACCCGCTCGGCGGCGCCGTTCACGGCATCGGCGGTGACGGTCACCCTGCCGATGGCGAGCGAGAGCTTGTCGGCCAGTTCTTCCATCGCGCCCATCAGTTTGGCCGTCTCGTCGTCGCCCTCGGGCGCGATGCGCACCGCCAGATTGCCCTGCGCCAATTGGTCGGCGACGCCCAGCGCGGTGCGCAGCGGCCGCGTGATCGAACGCGCCAGCCAGACGGCGAAGAGCACGGCCGCGACCACCGCCGCCAGGTCGAGGCCGATCAGCAGGCGGCGCGCCGCGCTGTGCGCAACCGCCGCTTCGCTGCTGGTTCGCGCCATCGCCTGGGTCTGCAGCTCGATGGCGGCGTCGAGCGCCTGCTCGAAGCGCGACTGCAGCGGCCGCACGTGGTTGTGGTACTCGGCCTGCGCCAGCTCGGCCTCGCCGCTGCGCTTCTGGGCGACGGCCCGATCCTGACCCTGGGTCAGCGCCTCGAACGCCTGGGCCAGACTCTTGCCTCCAACCTGCTCGCGGCCATTGGCCATGGTCGCGCGCAGCCAGCGCAGATGCTCGCGGGCCTTTTGCCGATCGGCGTGAAAGGCGACGAATTCCTGGTCGGTCTGCGCCGGCGTCGCCGCCGCGATCAAGTCGCGCAGCGCCTGGTCGGCGATCGCCATGTGCCGAGCCAGCTCGTGGGCGTTGACCAGCGTCGGATAGCCGTCCTCGGCCACCGCCCTGACCACGTCGTTGCTGCCGCTCTCCAGCGCCACGCCAGTCAGCGCCACCAGGATCAGGGTCGCGACCAGCAGGCCGCAGCCGACGCCGATCCGCGCACCGATGTTGAGCTTTTTCATGATCGCTAGCCTCCACCAAAGCCGCCGGACGGAGGTCCGGCCGGCGGCGAATTCAATGCGCGGTGCTCTCCCGGCCCTGGCCGGTGACGTCGGCGAGGCTGGCCATCTCCTCCACCGAGAGCACCTGCTGGA
>JAHFRE010000296.1 GCA_023258955.1 Sterolibacterium sp. | reverse complement strand
TCTGGTAGTAACTGTCCTTGCCGCCGCTGACCGGGATGACGCAATCGTATTCAGATACCCTGTTCTTCAGCACTTCCTCGATCTTGCGTTCGAACATCTGCTTGCGGTGCGCCCAGAATTCGGGCGTCAGCAGTTCGAACTGCTCGAAGGTACGGCAGCTGGCGCAGACGCCATCGTCGTCGACCGAGAGATTGACCGTGACGAAGGGATAGGTGCATTGGCTGCAATAGCGCATTGGTGAATGGTTCATCGGCGTTTCCTCAGAGTTCCAGCAATTCAGCCGGCCGGACATTCAAGCCTTGCTCAAGCAAATATTTCTTGGCCATATAGACGCTCTGGTCACTGTAATGAAAGATGTTGGCCGCCGCCACCGCGTCGACCCGCGTTTGCTGCAAGGCTTCGGCAAAATGCCCCCATTCGCCGACACCGCCGCAGGCGATCACCGGAATTTTGATGGCGGCACTGACCTGACGCAACAGATCGAGATCGTAACCGTTCTTCATGCCGTCGCGGTCCACCGAGTTGAGCAAGATCTCCCCCGCTCCCGCCTGCGACACCTGTCTGGCCCAGTCGCAAGCGCTGAGCGAAGTCGGCTCGCGGCCGCCATCGCGCATGACCCGATGCATCCCATCGATCAGCTTTGCGTCGATCGATACGACAATGCACTGGGCGCCGAATTCCCTGGCAGCCTGCTCTACGAATTGGGGTTGCTCCAGAGCGATGGTGTTGATTGCAATCTTGTCGGCCCCGAGCGCCAGGCGGGCTTCGATGTCGCCCAGCGAACGAATCCGTCCGCCGACGGTCATGGGCATGAACGCCACCTTGGAGACGTCTTCGATGATCTCGAAGATGTTGCTGCGGTTGGGATGGCCCAGGTCGTCGCGCCGCATATCGTGCGTCTCGTCGCGGGATATGTCGAGGTAGATCAATTCGTCCGAGCCCCATTCGCTCAGTCGCTTCACCGCGGAAATTGGATTGCCGAGATTCTGGTAGCGCCGGAACTGCTTGCTTTGAACAAGCCAGCCGTTGCGCAACAAGAGCACGGGGATCAAGCGGTTCTTCTTCACGAGATGGCCAAAAAGTTCTTCGCCAGTTTGATCCCGGCGCGCTGGCTCTTCTCGGGATGAAACTGCACCCCGAGGATGTTGTCCGAGCCGATCGCTGCGCAAAACTCTGCACCATATGCAGCGGTCGCCAGCACCGTCAGCGGATCGCGCGGTCGGAACACAAAACTGTGCACGAAATAGAAATCGGGGGAATTCTCGAGTTCGCTGAACAGCGGGTTGGCGCGCTGCACCGTAACGTTGTTCCAGCCGATGTGGGGCAGTGGATATTCTCTTGAATCGAGCTGTTCGATGCTGCCGCCGATCCAGCCCAGACCCTCTGTTTCGCCAAACTCGAAGCCGCGCTCCGCCAAGACCTGCATGCCGACACAGATGCCGAGGAAGGGCTTGCCGTCGCGCCGCACCACACGCTCGATCACCTCGAGCGGCAAGCGTTCGTGGATGCGCCTGAGCGCGGCGGCAAAAGCGCCAACGCCGGGCAGCACGACGTGGGTGGCAGCCTCGACGACCGCCGCTTCGTTCGAGACGGAAACGTGGTCGGCCAACGAAGAGAACAGGTTGCAGACGGACTTGACGTTGCCTGAGCCGTAGTCAAGGATGCATACTCGGGTTTTCACGGTTGCGCGCTCTGGCGATCCGGATCGTCAGCGCCTAAACGAGCAGATGCCACGCCAGGGCCGTACCCTTCGCCAGCGCCACCTTCGCCTGGCGCCCCAGCACAGCATCGAGGTGCTTCGGTGCCAAGCCCCTGCCCGGTCGAATCGCACGCACGTTTTCGGGAGTAAACACTTCGCCGGCGGCCATGTCCCGGCACACGTAGAGCGAGCGGCGAAATTGCAACGAACCGCGTTCTGCATCGGTCGGACCGTACGCTACTTTGCCCAGCGCTTGCCAGGCTCGCTCGGTTTCCTGGACCAAACTTTGCAATTCCTCGGGTTCGAGTGAAAACGCGGCGTCCACGCCGCCGTCTGCGCGCCGCAATGTAAAGTGCTTTTCGATCACGGTCGCACCCAATGCCACGCTGGCGACCGAGGTGCCGATACCCATGGTGTGGTCGGATAAGCCGACCTCGCAGTCGAATAGTTGGCGCATGTGCGGAATGGTCGAGATGTTGGTGTTGGCAGGCGTTGCCGGGTAGGTGCTGGTGCATTTGAGAAGAATGAGATCCTTGCATCCGGCCGCGCGGGCGGCCTGCACCGTCTCGTCAAGTTCGGCCACACTCGCCATCCCGGTCGAGATGATCATCGGCCTGCCCGTGGCTGCCACCCTGCGGATCAGGGGCAGGTCGACATTCTCAAAGGAAGCGATCTTGTACGCGGCGACATCCAGCGATTCGAGGAATTCGACGGCGCTGCTGTCAAATGGCGTGCTGAATGGGACCAAGCCCAGGGCGCGGGCGCGGGCGAAGATTGGCGCATGCCATTCCCACGGGGTGTGGGCCTCTTCGTAGAGCGCATACAGCGACCTGCCGTTCCACAGCGATTTCTGGTCAGAGATCAAGAAATCACCGTGATCCAAATCCAGGGTCATCGTCTCTGCCGTATAGGTCTGCAGCTTTAGCGCGTGGGCTCCGGCGCGGGCGGCCGCGTCGACCATCTCGAGCGCCCGTTGCAGGGACTGATTGTGGTTGCCCGACATCTCGGCGATGATGAATGGCCGCGCCTTCAGGCCGATCTCATGCTCGGCTATGCGCATGAACACTCCTCGCCGCTGGCTGAGCGAATATAGGTGGTAAATTCCCCGTCATCGCTGCTCGGTTTGAATCGGGCCCGCAGGAAACATTTCTTGCTGGGGACGTTCTCATTTCTGACGACGGCAACGAGCTCGATGCCCTCTGGCAAGACCACCTCTGCACGCAATGCCGCTATGGCCTGTTGCAGCAGCGGTACAGCCAGCCCCCGGCCGCGCGCCTCTGGGCCGAGGTTGATGCTGACGCGGACGCGCGCGGTCGCGAGATCAAGATCGAAGCGGACCAAGCCGAGCGCAACGCCCTCAGCAGATTCGCCGACGTACAGGCGACGCTCGCTGCTGGCCAGGGTGGCTGCGTACCAGGTTTCATGTCGTTCCAACTCGATGGCTTCGCGGCTAACCGACATGGCCCTGCTGCGCGGATCGTTCTTCCAGGCCAGCACCCGCCCACAGTCCTGCTCGGTGGCCCTCCTGATCCTGACGCGAGGCGGATAGTGATCCACGATCGGTTCAGGCCGCATCCATCAAGCGGGCGCTGACTCGGCCTACGCCCAAGCCGTCGACGATGGCGTAGGCCCGCTCTACGTACTCAGGGTCGATGCCGACATCTAGGATCTCCTTGAGCGCCTGCTCAAAATCTGTCGCCCGAACGCTGTCGTCTTGCCCCAACCACCGAGCGAGCCCATGTTGCTGCAGGGACTTGGCGATCGGC
Source organism: Sterolibacterium sp. (assembly GCA_023258955.1). Classification (GTDB taxonomy): domain Bacteria; phylum Pseudomonadota; class Gammaproteobacteria; order Burkholderiales; family Rhodocyclaceae; genus CAIYYX01. The sequence continues at coordinate 916 of JAHFRE010000296.1, read as the reverse complement.
TGCTGATTTTTCGCCAGCGTCACGATCAGCGCCGGCAACCCGAGGCAGAGTCGCTCCCAGGTCATGGTGCCGGCTGCGCCGACGGCGAGATCCGCCCGCGCCATCAGCGGCGCCAGCGTCGGCAGGTCGCAGTGCAGGCTGACGTTGCTGTTGCCTCCTATTTGTTGCCGCAGCTGCTCCAGGTGGGGACTGCTGCTGCCGATGACCAGATCGACTTCGATGTCGGGGCGTCGCAGGGAAAGAAACGCCTGAACGGCCATGCCCGCCATATTGTTCGCATCGGCACCGCCAAATGCGATGAGGATGCGGCCTATCCGTCCGCTGGTTCGTCTTCCCCGCTGCCGCAACTCGGCGAAGACGGGCTGGATCAGAGCGAATTCTGGACCGAGCAGCTTCGCGCAGCGTCCCGGCACCTTGTCGTCATAGCGGTGATCGTAGTCTTCGACCAGGTTCTGGTCGAGCAGAAGATCGCACTCGTGCATGCGATCTGCCAGATCGTCGATGACCAGCAGACGCCGATTCGGCGCCACTAGGCGCTTCTCCCAAGCGGCGTCCAGCGCGTAGTGATCGACGATCAGCCAATCGGCATCGATCTGCCCGATTGCGGCGCTGGTCTGTTCGGCATCAACGCGCCAGTCGCAGCCTAGCCAGGCAGCGTGCGCAAGCGCGCCGGCACCCTTGGCGATGGCTTCTTGATTGCCAGGCAGCTCGATCAGGGCGTGGCCGCGCCGACGAACCACGTCGAACAGATGGCCCGGGTGCTGCCGACAGACAAAGCGACTCGTCACACCTCTCGGCGTCAGGGCATCTGCCAGCGTCAGGCAGCGCATGAGGTGGCCCGTGCCGATCTCACGCGATGCATCGACGCGAAACACGACTTGCATCAGCGCTTTTCCATGAGAAACCAGTTGGCGTC
>JAHFRE010000295.1 GCA_023258955.1 Sterolibacterium sp. | reverse complement strand
CGTCGTGCTTGGCCAGCACTTCGCTGGCCGCGAACTGACCGTCGGTGGCGAGCTTGCCCTGAGCGACGACGCCCTTACCCTCTTTGAACAGGTCGGGCAGGATGCCGGTGAAGGCGACCGGGAGATCCTTGGCGGTGTCGGTGACGACGAAGCGGATGGTCATGTCGTTGCGCTGCACGCTGCCCACCTTGACCAGGCCGCCGACGCGAAAGGTGCGTTCGCGCGGCGCCTCGCCGGCCAGCACCTGGGTCGGCGTGTAGAACAGGGCGATGTTGCTGTTCAAGGCGTTCAACACGAAGTAGGCGGCCACACCGAGCGAGGCCAGGCCGCCGACGATCAGCGCGATGCGTTTGTGGCGTGATTTCATTGCAGGTCATCCTTGATCGACAATTCGCGCTGCAGGGAGCGCAGGACTTCGCTTCGACGCTTGGCGAGCAGCAGAGGTTCAACGATCAGCGCCGCGGCGCAGGCGCCGAAGCTGCCCCAGACGTAGAAGCCGTAGCCGCCCATGGCGAAGAACTCGCCGACGCTGTTCCAGTAGATCATGGCTGCACCTCCGCCGGGCCGCCCCAAGGAGGGGCAAGCGAGAAATTTGGAGCGTAGCGAACAGTGGTCACCCCCTTCCACGGGAAGGGGGCTGGGGGGTAGGTCATGGCCGCACCTCCTTCAGGTTCGCCACCCATTCGGTGTGCCGTTCCCGCTCGAGCATGATCGCCCGCACCCGCAACAGGGTCATTACGATCGAATACATCCAGAAGCACAGCGCCACCAGCAGCATGCCCAGAAGCATGGTGCGCGCCATCGACGGCGCTTTGGTCAGCGACACCGAAGCGCCCTGGTGCAGGGTGTTCCACCACATCACCGAGAAATAGATGATGGGCACGTTGATCACGCCGACCAAGGCCAGTATCGCACCGGCTTTGTCGGCGCGGCGCGGATCGTCGATCGCTGCCTGCAGGGCGATGAAGCCCAGATAGAGAAAGAACAGGATCAGCTCCGAGGTCAGGCGGGCGTCCCACACCCACCAGGTGCCCCACATCGGCTTGCCCCAGAGCGCGCCGGTCCAAAGCGAGAGGAAGGCGAACATGGCGCCGGTGGGGGCGATGGCGCTGGCCATCATCGACGACAAGCGGGTGTTGAAACCCAGACCGACGCCGGCCCAGAAGGCCATCACCACATAGAGGAACATCGACATCCAGGAAGCGGCGACGTGCACGAAGATGATGCGATAGCCCTCGCCCTGCTGCGCGTCGGTCGGGGCGACCAGCAGTCCCAACCACAGGCCCCAGGCGCCGAAGATCAGGGTCAGCGCCACGAACCAAGGAATCAGCTTTCCGGCGAGCGGATAGAAGTGCTGCGGCGAGGCGTACTTCCAGGTGATCAGCGGTCTCATCGTCTCTTACTCCAATGCGATCTTGAGGGCGCCGGTGGTCGCCCAGGGAGCAAAGAATACCGCCAGCGCCAGCAGGCCGCCGAGCAGCGACAGGTGACCGGCCGCACCCATGCCCGAGATGTCGGCTTCGACCGCGCCAGCGCCGAAGATCAGCGCCGGCACGTAGAGCGGCAGGGTGAGCAGCGACACCAGCACGCCGCCGCCGCGCACGCCCAAGGTCAGCGCCGCGCCGATGGCGCCGATCAGGGAGAGCAGCGGCGTACCCAGCAACAGCGACAGCATCAGCACGCCCAGGGCGCGGCTGCCCAGATCGAACTGGATGCCGAGCACCGGCGCGATCAGCACCAGCGGCAGACCGGACACCAGCCAGTGCGCGAAGATCTTGCCGCCGACCAGGAGGCCCAGCGGCACCGGCGCCAGCGCCATCTGCTCGAGGCTACCGTCGGCGTGGTCGTTGGCGAACAGGCGGTTCAGGGAGAGCATGGTCGCCAAGAGCGCCGCCACCCACAACACGCCGGGGGCGATCTTGCGCAGCAGGTCCATTTCCGGACCGATGCCCAGAGGAAACAGGCTGACCACGATAACGAAAAAGAACAGCGAGGTCAGCACTTCGCTCTTGCGGCGCAGGGCGACCAGGAGATCGCGCCGCACCACTGCCAGGAACACGGAAAACGCGCTCATGATCTGACCAGCCGCAGCTGCTGCGCCGTATTGCCGGCGATCGTGACTTCCTGGTGGCTGGTGACGATCGCCATGCCACCTTCGGCCAGATGCGCGGCCAGGGTCGCCGCGAGCCAAGCCACGGCAGCCGTATCCAAGGCCACGAAGGGTTCGTCGAGCACCCACAGCGGCGCCTCCGACCACAGCAGGCGGGCCAGGGCGACGCGCCGCTTCTGACCCTGGGAGAGGAAGCGCACCGGCAGCTGCTCGCGTCCGGCCAGACCGACCCGGGCGAGCAGCGCGTCGGCTGCATCGTCGCCCAGGGCGATACCCGAGACGGCGGCGCCGACGCAGAGGTTCTCCCGCGCCGTCAATTCCTCCTTCAAGGCGTTGTGGTGGCCCAGATAGCAGACCGCCCGGCGGTAATCGTCGCCTAGGCTACGGATCGGCGTGCCGTGCCAGCGGATCTCACCCGCTTCGACCGGCGCCAGGCCGACCAGCATGCGCATCAGACTGGTCTTGCCGACGCCGTTTTCGCCGGTCAGATGGATCCAGTTGCGCGCTTCGATGGCGAACTCGAGACCCGCGAACAGACGGCGGTCGCCGCGAACGCAGGCGAGATCGGAAACAGTGAGCATCGTTGGCTGGCCGGAGACCGCTGGAGACCTTGTGGCAGCGCAGTGGATCGCGAAACCGGCGATTATACTGGATCGCCCGTCGCCGGGCTGCCGCCGGCCGGGGGCAGCGGATCGGCTGGCCGCCCGATCAGTCGTGCAGCAGTGCGCGCAGCTGGTTCAGACTATCGAAATGGCAGCCCCTGGCGTCGGTCACCAGCCAACCGGCGCGCTTCCAGTGGCCCAGGGCCCGCGCCACCGTTTCGATGCGGGCGCCGATGATCTCCGAGATCTGTTCCAGGGTCAGCGACACCGGCAGTCGCGCCCGCTCACCCTGGCGCTCGACGCCGTAGCGTCCGACCAGTTGCAGCATCATCACCGCCAGGCGCTGCGGGATGGTGCCGGCGCTGATGATCTCGATCTTGTTGATGAAGGCTTCGCTGAAGCGGGTGACCTCCCCCTTCAGATTCTCGGCCAGCTGCCGGTGCTCTTCCGCCAGGCGGTTCAGCTCCGCGGCGTCGAGGATGATCAGGCTCAGACCCTCGTTGAGCGCGACGGCGTCGGTCGGATAGCGCATGCCGGCCCAGAAGGCGTAAAGGCCCATCGAATCGCCGGGGCCGAACAGGCCGTAGGTCTTGCTCGCACCCTTGTGGTCGCGGCGCGCCGCTTTGACGAAGCCGGAATCGATCAGCACCACCTGCCTGGCGGGATCGCCGCGCTGCCAGACGAATTCGCCCTGGCGATAGAGCCGCCGCTGCGCCCCCGCCGCCGCTTCCTTCAGGACGGCCGCCGGCAGCTTGGCGAACAGTTCGAAGTGGCGCAATTGCCTGGCGAGTTCGGCCTTGTCCGGCTGCGGCGAGGGCAGGGGAGCGCTGGTCGCGGTCTTGGTGCGGAAGAATACGCTGCGTGGCAGGCCCAAGGCGGGAAAGGCCGGGCGCTCCGGCCGGTCAGCCCTCTGCTCTGCGATCAAGGTCTTTTTTGTCATGTTTCATGCTTATGCTACGGATCGCCGCGGTTTCAGGATTTGATCCAGAACAAGTTTTGCAAGCATGCGCCATATTAGTCGAAACCTTGACGCCAGGGAGGTTATAAGATGCGGTCTCGGCCGCGCGCCGACACTGGAGGTGCAATGAAGAAGATACGCAGGCTGCTGATCGCCAACCGCAGCGAGATCGCCATCCGGGTGATGCGGGCAGCCACCGAGCTGGGCATACGCACGGTCGCCGTCTATTCGGGCGAGGACCGCCTGGCGCTGCATCGCTTCAAGGCCGACGAGAGCTACCTCGTGGGCGCCGGAAAGAGGCCGATCCAGGCCTACCTCGACATCGCCGACGTCATCCGCATCGCGCTCGAGGCCAAGGTCGACGCCGTCCATCCGGGTTATGGTCTGCTCTCCGAGAATCCCCAATTCGCCGAAGCCTGCGCCGCCAACGGCCTCTTGTTCATCGGTCCGAGCCCACAGGTGATGCGGGTTCTGGGCAACAAGGTGGCGGCGCGCAACGCCGCCGTCGCCGCCGGTGTGCCGGTGATGCCGGCGACCGGGCCCCTGCCGCAGGACCTGGCGGCCGCCGCCGCGCTGGCGACCGCCATCGGCTATCCGCTGATGTTGAAGGCCAGTTGGGGCGGCGGCGGCCGCGGCATGCGGGTGATCAATTCGGCGGCCGACCTGGAGGCCCAGCTGGAGGTCGCCCGGCGCGAAGCGGCGGCGGCTTTCGGCAACGACGAGATG
>JAHFRE010000096.1 GCA_023258955.1 Sterolibacterium sp. | reverse complement strand
GATCGCGATGGCGACGCCGCGGGCGCGCGCCAGGGGCTCCATGGTGTGACGCAGCTCCTGCATCAAGTCGTCGACCGCCATCACCTCGCGGCCGAGGACTTCGCCTCTGGCGAACAGCAGGGTGTCCTGGATCACCCGTTCGAGGTACTTGAGGCGGGCCACCGCCTTCTGCGCAACGCTGACGCGGGTCGCCGCCGGCAGATCGGGATTCTCCAGATTGCCGGTGTAGAGCAGCGCCGCCGCCAGCGGCGTGCGCAGCTGATGCGCCAGCTGCGCCGCCATTTCGCCCATCGCCGCCAGGCGCTCGTGGCGCTCCGCCTGAGCCTTCAAGCGATGGGCCTCGGTGATGTCGTTGAGCAGCACGATCCGGCCACCGGCAGAATCGAGCGGCGTCACGGTCACGGCCATGCGCCGTTCGGCACCCGTCAGGTATTCCCCCGGCGCGTCGACGGCGCGCAGGCGCTCGCGTTCGATGGTTTCCCAGCGCTGGGCCAGCACATCGCCACCGAGCATCGCTTGCGCCGCCGGGTTGGATTGGAGCACGGCGCCGGCGGCATCGAGCACCACCACGCCGGCCGGCAGGGCGGCCAGCAACAGCGACAGGCGTTCGGTCAGCGCGGCCTTTTCCTGATACTGCTGACGCAGGGCGCCGTTGGCGGCGGCCAGCTCGTCGGTCAGCCCGGCCACCTGGCCCTGCAGCAGGGTGTAGGCGCCGGCGAGTTCTTCCGAGGCCTGATTGAAGATGCGGAATGCCTCGGCCAAGCGCTGCTTTTCGGCCTCGCTGGCCAAGGTCTGCAGATCCGGGGAAAGGGCTGATGTGCGCTGCATGCTGCCCGATGATGGCAGATTCAAAGTCTCGAGACAAGCGCCGCTAAGGGGCGAATTGCCCGACAAAAGCCGCCTTTTTCCCTGGGCAGCGCGACGCCCCGGCGCGCATAATCGGCGAGCGGGTATGATAGGCTAGGAGTGGATCCATTACATGGCAACAGCGGAACAGGTAACGGCATTTCCCATCTCGCTGGAGGCGTTCAATCGCCTGACGATGGGTCAGAAGGTGGGCACCATGCTCGTGCTTGCGCTCTCCGTCGCCCTCCTGGTAGGCACCTGGCTGTGGAGCCGTTCCATCGACTACAGCATCCTGTTCTCCAACGTCTCTGAAAAAGACGGCGGCGACATCATCGCCTCCCTGACCCAACTCAACGTTCCCTACAAGTTCTCCGACGGTGGTGGAGCAATTCTCGTACCAGCAACCCAGGTGCACGAAGCCCGCTTGAAGCTCGCTTCCCAGGGTCTGCCCCGGGGCGGCATGGTCGGCTTCGAGGTGATGGAGACGCAAAAGCTCGGTGCCAGCCAGTTTCTCGAACAGGTCAATTACCAGCGCGCGCTCGAGGGCGAACTGGCCCGCTCGATCCAATCGCTGGCGGCGGTCCGCGGCGCCCGTGTGCACCTGGCCATACCCAAGCAGTCGGCGTTTCTGCGCGACGAACAAAAGCCTTCCGCCTCGGTGCTGGTGAACCTCCTCGCTGGTCGCACCCTGGAACCGAGCCAGGTGGCAGGCATCGTGCACCTCGTTTCGTCGTCGGTGCCACAATTGTCGCCGGCCAACGTCAGCGTCATCGACGAGAGCGGCAACCTGATATCGCAGAGCCGCGATCCCTTGCGCGACGCCGGCCTCGACCCGACCCAGTTGAAGTACGTGCGCGAGGTCGAGGCGAGCTACATCAAGCGCATCGAGACGATTCTGGAACCGATGGTGGGCGCCGGCAACTTCCGCGCCCAGGTGACGGCAGAGCTCGACTTCTCGCAGACCGAGCAGATGGCCGAAAGCTACCGCCCGAATCCGCCGCAGCAAGGCGCCATCCGCAGCCAGCAGACCGCCGAGGCGATGACCACTTCGCCGGGCGCCACAGGCGTGCCGGGGGCGCTCAGCAATCAGCCGCCGGTGCCGGCGACGGCCCCGATCACGGCGCCGGCGGTGGCGGGTTCGGCGGCGGGCGGCCAGTCGCCGCTCAACTCGAACAAGAACGCAACGACCAACTACGAACTCGACAAGACGGTCAAGCACACCAAGGGCGCGCCGGGAACGATCAAGCGCCTCTCGGTCGCCGTGGTGGTCAATCACAAGAAGGGGCCGAACGACAAGAGCGGCAAACCGACGACGCTGCCGCTCGACGCCGCGGCGATCAAGCAGATCGACGAGGTGGTGCGCGAGGCGATGGGTTATTCGAAGGAGCGCGGCGACACGCTCAACGTCGCCAACATTTCCTTCACCCCGAGCGCCATCGAAAAAGAGATCATCGCCGACATCCCGCTGTGGAAGAATCCGGAAATCCTCGCCATGGGTCGCGAGGGCATCAAGTACCTGGCCCTGCTGGTGGTCGCCTTCCTGCTCTGGTCGCGCCTGCTCAAACCGGTGCTCGGCAACCTGCTCAAACCACCGGAGGTGCCCGAGGAAGAGGAGACCGAAGAGGAGGTCGAGATCGCCGAAGAGGAGCTGGAACTGCAGAAGCAGCGCCTCGACTATGACGCCAAGCTGGCGCACGTGCGCGAACTGGCCAAACAGGATCCGAAGGCGGTAGCCAACGTCATCAAGGATTGGGTGGGTGGCGGTGAGTGACGGCGTCGAAAAGAGCGCGGTGTTGTTGCTCTCGCTGGGCGAGAACGAGGCCGCCGAGGTGCTGAAGAACCTCAATCCGCGCGAAGTGCAGAAGGTCAGCAAGGCGATGTCGCAGCTCAAGGGTGTGCCGCGCGAACGGATCGAGGAGGTGCTCGACGAGATCCGCGACATCACCGAGAAGGGCGGCGGCATGTCGGTCGACGAAGCGATGCTCAAGTCGATGCTGATCAAGGCGCTCGGCGACGATCGCGCCGCCAATCTGATCTCGCGCATCATGTCGGGCAGCGAGACCGCCGGCTTCGACGGCCTGAAGTGGATGGACGCGGCCACCATCGCCGACCTGATCAAGAACGAGCACTCGCAGATCATCGCCGCCATCCTCGCCCACCTGGAGTACGACCAGGCGGGCGAAGTGCTCAAGCACTTCACCGAGCGCTTGAGAAACGACGTGGTGCTGCGCATCGCCACCATCGACGGCGTCCAGCCCGAGGCGCTGCACGAATTGAACGAGGCGCTGACGCGCTTGCTGTCGGGTTCGGCCAGCGTCAAGAAGACCAGTCTGGGCGGGGTGCGTCACGCCGCCGAGATCCTCAATTTCGTCGGCCAGGCCAACGAGACCTCGGTCATCGACAACGTGCGCGAATACGATCCCGACCTGGCGCAGAAGATCCTCGACGAGATGTTCGTGTTCGAGAACCTGCTCGACGTAGACGATCGCGGCATCCAGCTGCTGCTGCGCGAGATCCAGTCCGATTCGCTGATCCTGGCGCTGAAGGGCGCGTCGGAAGGGCTGCGCGAGAAGATCTTCAAGAACATGTCCTCGCGCGCCTCGGAGATGCTGCGCGAAGACCTCGAAGCCAAGGGCCCGGTGCGCCTGTCGGAAGTCGAAGCCGAACAGAAAGAGATACTCAAGGTGGCGCGCCGCCTCGCCGACGAAGGACAGATCGTCTTGGGCGGCGGCGGTGCCGAGGATCAGTTCATCTAAGCGATGCAGACCGAGGCCGACAAGGGCAAGCTGTCGCCGTGGGAACGCTGGGAACTGGCCAGCTTCGACGACGACGCCCAGGCGAAGGCCAAAGCGGCTGAGGCGATCGAGCCGGTGATCGTGCCGCCGACCGCCGAGGAAGTGGAGGCGATCCGCCAGACCGCCCGGGCAGAAGGCCTGCAGCAGGGCCGCGACCAAGGGCGGGCGGAGGGCTACGCTGCCGGGCGGGCCGAGGCGCTGAGCGAAGGGCAGCGCCTGGCGGCGCTCGGCGCGCAGCTCGAAGACGCCCTGGCCAGCTTCGATCAGCAGGTGGCCGAGGAACTGCTCGCCCTGGCGCTGGATTTCGCCCGCCAGGTGGTGCGCTCGGCCATCGCCGTCAAGCCGGAACTCGTGCTCGCCGTCGTGCGCGAAGCGCTGGCGCAGCTGCCGCAGACGCACGCGATGATCCACATGCATCCCGAGGATGCTTCGCTCACCCGCTCCTACCTCGGCGAACAACTGGGCCACGCCGGCCATCGCATCGTCGAAGATCCGCGCCTGAGCCGCGGTGACTGCCTGATCGAGTCTGGCAGCAGCCAGCTCGACGCCAGCGTGGCAACCCGCTGGCGGCGTGTCGCCGAAAGTCTGGGGCTGGCCAGCGACTGGCTGGCCAGCGACAAGCCGACGTGACGCCCCTGCTCGAAGGTTGGCAGCGTTTTCTGCGCGACAACGCGCGGCAGGCGGAATCAGCGCAGCCCTTCCAGCTCGCCGGCCGCCTGACCCGGATCAACGGCCTGGTGATGGAAGCCGCCGGTCTCAAGCTGCCGCTCGGTTCGGGATGCCGGGTGCAAATTCCCGGCGGCGTCAGCGTCGAGGCGGAAGTGGTCGGTTTCGCCGGCGAGCGCGTATTCCTGATGCCCAGCGAGGACGTCTATGGTCTGGCCCCCGGCACCCAGGTGACGGCGCTGGAGACGCCACCACCGGTGATGCGCGTGCGCGACCCGCAGGCGCAGCGGCGGCGCGCCGTCGATCGCGCCAAATACGTACCGGTCGGCGATGGCTTGCTCGGGCGGGTGCTCGACGGTAACGGCCGGCCGCTCGACGGGCTCGGACCGCTCGAAGCCAAGGCGACCCGGCCGCTGCAGACGCGACCGACCAACCCCTTGGGGCGCGCGCCGATCAGCGAGAGCCTGGAGGTCGGGGTGCGAGCCATCGACGCCCTGCTCACCGTCGCCCGCGGCCAGCGGCTGGGACTGTTTGCCGGTTCCGGCATCGGCAAGAGCGTCTTGCTCGGGATGATGGCGCGCTTCACCAAGGCCGACGTGATCGTGGTCGGGCTGATCGGCGAGCGCGGCCGCGAGGTCAAGGAATTCATCGAACAGATCCTCGGGCCGGAGGGGCTGCAGCGCGCCGTCGTGGTGGCCGCACCGGCCGACACCAGCCCGCTGATGCGCCTGCAGGGCGCCTCCTACGCCACCGCCATCGCCGAGGAGTTTCGCGACCAGGGCAAGAACGTGCTGCTGATCATGGATTCCCTGACGCGCTTCGCCATGGCCCAGCGCGAGATCGCACTGGCTGTTGGCGAGCCACCGGTGACGCGCGGCTATCCGCCTTCGGTGTTCGCGCGCCTGCCGCAACTGGTCGAGCGCGCCGGCAACGGCCCGGAAGGCGGCGGCTCGATCACCGCCTTCTACACGGTCCTGGTCGAAGGCGACGACCAGCAGGAGCCGATCGCCGACGCGGCGCGCGCCATCCTCGACGGCCACATCGTGCTGTCGCGCCAGCTCGCCGACGCCGGCCACTACCCGGCGATCGACATCGAACAATCGATCAGCCGCGCCATGACCGCGGTCATCCAACCGGCGCAACTCGACCAGGTGCGTCGCTTCAAGCAGCTCTATTCGCGCTACCAGCGCGCCCGCGACCTGATCACCGTCGGCGCCTACGCTGCCGGCTCGGACCCGCTGCTCGATCAGGCGATCTCGCTGATGCCGCAACTCGAAGCCTTTCTCCAGCAGGGCATGAACGAACGCGCCGATTCCGCGACGAGCGTTGCGGCGCTGGCAGCGCTGCTCGCCCCGGTGGGATAAGATCAGGCTTTTCCAGCGGCGCGCGGCTGTGGCAAAACCCTTCTCTCTACAAACCCTGCTCGATCTGTCGCAACTGCGGATGGACGACGCCGGTCGGCGCCTGGGCCTGCTCCTGGCCAGCGAGCAGGAGGCGGGAGCGCGAGTCAAACTCTTGCAGGAGTATCGGGCCGAATACCAGGAACGCTTCGTCGCCGCGGCCCGCAGCGGCATCGGTCGCGACGCCATGAACAACTTCCAGTCCTTTCTCGCTCGCCTCGACAAGGCCATCGCCCAGGCGCAGAGCCTGGTCGAGCAATCGAAGCAGCGCACCGCCGCCGGCCAGCGCGAATGGCTCGATCAACGGGTGCAGCTGAAGGCCTACGATACGCTGTCGGCGCGCCACTTCCAGCGCGAACAGAAGGTCGAAGACCGCCGCGAGCAGAAGGCGCAGGACGAGCACGCGGCCCGCGGCCAGCACCGCGACGGCGAGCCGGAGGGCGAAGCCTAGCGGACTGGCACGGGGCTTGCTGCTCGGAGCGGGAGTTGCGAAACCGCCTCACCACCAGGACCAAGCGCCATGCCAGAAATGACCGCCATGCCGATCCTCGCGGCCCCGACCACGGCCGGCGCGATGCAGCCCGGCCGCAGCGGCAGCGGTATGGACCCGAGCGCCCAGGCTGGCGCCGTCGCCGGCACAACAACCTCACTCGACGCGAACGCCGCCTCGGGGCCGGCGACTGCATCGGGGCCGGCGGCGGCATCGGACAGCTTTGCCGCCGTGCTCGGGCGTTATCTGGTGAAGGAGATCGGCGACGCCAAACTCCCCACCGCGAGCGCACCGGCCAAGCCGGCGCAAGCGCCGCTCGCTGCCGAGCCACTGCCCGCGGCAGCCAAAGATCCGCAGACCGACGATCAGCCAGCCACCGCTGCGGACGCCCTGGCGGCCGGGGTCGCCAACCTGTTGCCGCTGCTGCAGTCGCTGCAACCCGCCACCCCGATCAACGGTGGCAAGACCGACATCAAGGTCGCAACTCGCCAGGATATCGTCGCCTCGTCGAGCGGCACGCTAGCGCTGGTGAGCCAACTGGTCGCGGGCGAGCCGCGGGTCGGACAGGATTCGGCGGCGCAGGCTCCGCCCACCGGGCCGGCGACAGCCCAAGCCGATACCGCCGTGGTCGCCGCCGTGACGACCGAAGACCCCGGCGCGCCCACCCACCAGAAGCAGGGCGACAACAAGGCGGCCCAAGCCCCTGTAGCGCTACCCACCGGCACCGGGACCGCGGTCGGCAAGGCCGCAGCGGCAAATCCTGCCGCACCCCCCCTGGCCCTCGAAGCAAGCCCCGCCCACACCAAGCCGGCCGAGGTTCCGGAGGGCAGCTTCGCCAACGCGCTGGCCAGCGCCCAGGCCCCGCTGCCGGTGCCGCTGCATAGCAGCCGCACTCCGCTGAACGTCGAGGCGCCGGTAGGCAGCGGCAACTGGGAGACCCAGGTCGGCGAGAAGTTGGTGTGGATGGTCGGTCACCACGAGCAACGCGCCGACCTGACCCTGAACCCGCCGCAGATGGGCAAGGTCGAGGTGTCGATCGCGCTCAATGGCGACCAGGCGAGCGCCCAGTTCGTCTCCGGCAATCCGGCGGTGCGCGACGCGCTCGAAGCGGCGATGCCGCGGTTGCGGGAGATGTTCGCCGACGCCGGCATCACGCTCGGACAAGCGCAGGTGGGCTCCGATTCGGCGCAGAATGCCGCCGGCAATCCGGCAAACAATCGGGAAAACAGCGATAATCAGCGACGCGGTGCGGGCGAAGCCGGGCCGACTGGCGTGCTTGCCAGCGTCGCCAGTCCTTGGTTGCGATCCGGCACGGGAATAGTCGACGTCTTCGCATAAACGACCGCTCCCGTGCCCAGCGCTTACGTACCGAACAGCCGCCGGACCGCTCGCCAAGATCCGGGCGCAAGGATGCATACAACAACTTGAGTTGAGGAGTGACGGATGGCCAAGGCCCCCGCAAAGCAGGAAGAACCCGCCCCGAAGGCAAAATCGAGCAAGAAATTCCTGATCATCATCCTCGCCGTGGTGTTGCTGGTGGTGATCCTGGGCGGCGCCGCCGCGGTGCTGTTGTTGAAGAAGAAGGGCGACCAGGATGAAGGCGAGGGCGAGGTCAAGAAGCACGCAGCGAAGACCGCCAAGCACGACGTCGCACCGGTGTTTGTGCGCCTCGAGCCGTTCACGGTGAAGCTGCAGCCCGATCCCGAAAAGCAGCAGGAGCAGTACCTGCAACTGGTGCCTGAATTGCGCGTGCTCGACGCACCGGTGGCCGACAAGATCAAGCTCTACATGCCGGAGATCCGCCACAAGATGCTGCTCATGCTGTCGTCGAAGAAGGCGGTCGAACTGTCGACACCGCAGGGGGTGGACAAGCTGTCGATCGACTTGCGCAACCAGGTCAATGTGATCGTCGATGGCGAGCAGAAGACCGCGCCGCCGGCCGACGGCAAACCGCGGTCCGAGGATTCGGTGCAGTCGGTGCTGTTCACCTCCTTCATCATCCAGTAGACGATGAGCCAGGACTTTCTCTCCCAGGAAGAAGTCGATGCCCTGCTGAAGGGCGTCACCGGAGAGACCGACGCACCGGCAGCGGATGAGCAGGTGGCCGGTGGCGTCAAACCCTACGACCTGGGTCGCCAGGAGCGCATCGTCCGCGGCCGCATGCCGACGCTCGAACTGGTCAACGAACGCTTCGCCCGCTATCTGCGCATCGGCCTGTTCAACTATATGCAGCGCAACACAGAGATTTCGCTGGGGCCGGTGCGGGTGCAGAAGTACAGCGATTTCATCCGCAATCTGGTGGTGCCGACCAACCTCAACCTGATCCAGGTGAAACCGCTGCGCGGCACCGGTCTGGTGGTTCTCGATCCGAACCTGGTGTTTCTGGTCGTAGACAATATGTTCGGCAGCGACGGCCGCTTCCATTCACGGGTCGAAGGCCGCGACTTCACCCCGACCGAACAGCGCATCATCCAAGGGCTGCTGCGGGTCATCTTCGCCGAGTACGAAAGGTCTTGGAAGCCGGTGTACCCGCTGAGCTTCGAGTACATACGCTCGGAGATGAACACCCAGTTCGCCAACATCGCCACCCCTTCCGAGATCGTCCTCGCGGTCACCTTCACCATCGAACTTTCCGGCGCCTCGGCCGAGATGCATCTGTGCCTGCCCTACTCGATGATCGAACCGATCCGCGACATGCTGTCGTCGAGCATGCACAGCGAGCAGTTGTCCTCGGACAAGCACTGGACCACGACCTTGACCCGGCAGTTGCAGTCGGCTGAGGTGGAACTGGTGGCGCCGCTGTGCTCCGCCCGCATCACCCTCGGTGACATCATGAAGATGAAGGTCGGTGACGTGGTGCCGGTGTCGATTCCCGAGACGGTCAGCGTCGCCGTCGACGGCGTGCCGGTGATGGAGTGCCGCTACGGCCTGCGCAATGGCCAGTACGCGCTCAAGGTCGATCGTTTTACCGCAGAGGAAGAGGCGCAACAGAAGTAGTCGGGAGATCATCATGAGCGAAACGGAAGAACAGGTATCGGACGACGATTGGGCTGCCGCGATGAGCGAGCAGGGCGAACCGGAGGCGGCGGCGGAAGCCGCGCCGGAGGTCAAACCGGCGCAGATCTTCGAACCACTCTCCGGCGGCACGGAAAAGGCGACCGCGCTGAACGACTTCAGCATGATCCTGGACATTCCGGTCAACATGACCGTGGAACTTGGGCGCACCCACATATCGATACGCAACCTGCTGCAATTGGCCCACGGTTCCGTCGTCGAACTCGATGGCCTGGCCGGCGAACCGATGTCGGTGCTGGTCAACGGCACCTTGATCGCCCAGGGCGAGGTGGTGGTGGTCAACGACAAGTTCGGCATCCGGCTCACCGACATCATCACCCCGGCGGAACGCATCAAGAAGCTGAATCGCTGAGATCCGAGCCCTTTCCTGCGCTATTCCGACGATTGCGCCAAGGCAGCGGCGCTTAAGCTGGCGATGCCCTGTCGCCCCGCCCGCTGTCGCCCGATGAGACTTCGCCTGCCCCTCCTCCTCTCTACGCTCGCCGTGTCGGACATGGCGGCGGCCGAGACTGCCGCGGCGCCGGAATTCGGCAGCAGCGTCGTGCAGATGCTCGGCGGCCTGATCCTGGTCCTGGCGCTGCTGTTCGCCTGCCTCTATCTGTTGAAGCGCCTGGCAGTGCCGCGCGGCGCTGCCGGCGGCCTGCTGCGCGTCGTCGCCAGCAGCGCCATCGGCCCGCGCGAGCGCGTCGTGGTGTTGGAACTCGGCGACACCTGGTTGGTGCTCGGTACGGCGCCCGGCTGCATCACCTCGTTGATGCAACTGCCGCGTCAGGAGCTGCCGCGTCCCACCGGCGCGCCAGCCAAGGATTTTGCGGGTTGGCTCAAACAGATCGTGGACCACCGCAATGCGCGTTGAGCGGCAGCTGCGCTGGGCGCCGCTGTTGCTGCTGCTGGCGCCGTCGCTGGCCGCGGCCCAGGTGCTGCCGGCGCTGACCAGCACACCGGCTGCCGGTGGCGGCACCCAGTGGTCGCTGTCGATCCAGACCCTGCTCCTGCTCACCAGCCTCACCTTCTTGCCGGCGATGCTGCTGATGATGACCGGCTTCACCCGCATCATCATCGTCTTGTCGTTGCTGCGCAGCGCCCTCGGTACCCAGGGCTCGCCACCCAACCAGGTTCTGGTCGGGCTGGCCCTGTTCCTGACCTTCTTCATCATGGCGCCGGTCGCCGACCAGATCTACACCGAAGCCTATCTGCCGCTGTCGGAGAACCGCATCGGCTTCCTCGAATCGCTGGACCGCGGCGCCGTGCCGCTGCGCGGCTTCATGCTCAAGCAGACGCGCGCCGCCGACATCACCCTGTTCGCCAAAGTGGCGAAGATTCCCAAGCCAGAGTCTGCCGACGCTTTGCCGATGCGCGTGCTGATCCCCGCTTTCGTCACCTCGGAACTGAAGACCGCATTCCAGATCGGCTTCGTCGTCTTCATCCCGTTCCTGATCATCGACATGGTGGTCGCCTCGGTGTTGATGTCGATGGGCATGATGATGATGTCGCCGGTAATCGTCGCCCTGCCCTTCAAGATCATGCTCTTCGTGCTGGTCGATGGCTGGGTGCTGTTGATCGGTTCCCTGGTGCAGAGCTTTGGTTAGGATAGGCCCATGACGCCAACAACCGTAATCGAGATCGGGCGCAACGCCATGGAGGTCCTGCTCCTGGTCTCGGCCCCCCTGTTCATCGCCGCCCTCGTCACCGGCCTCTTGGTCAGCATCTTCCAGGCGGCCACGCAGATCAACGAGGCGACCCTGTCCTTCGTGCCCAAGCTGCTGGTGATCTTCGTCACCATCATCGTCGCCGGTCCGTGGATGATCACCCTGCTCACCGATTACATGCGCCGCCTCTACGAGAGCATACCGGGCATCATCGGTTGAGCCGGCTGGCTTCACCATGATCTCGGTAAGCAGCGCCCAACTCGATGCCTGGATCATCGCCTTCGTCTATCCCCTGACGCGCATTCTGGCGCTCTTGGCGACGGCGCCGGTATTCAGCAACATCGCGGTCTCGGTGCAGACGCGCCTGATCCTCGGCCTGGCGATCTCCTTCGCCCTGACCCCGGCCCTGCCGCCGCTGCCAGCGATCGCGCCCGACTCCTGGATCGGCATGCTGGTGCTGGCGCAGCAGGTCCTGATCGGCGTCCTGCTCGGTTTCACGCTGCGCTTGATCTTCACCGCGGTAGACGTCGCCGGTGAATTGATCGGCCTGCAGATGGGCCTCGGCTTTGCCTCCTTCTACGACCCGCAGACCGCGGCGCAAACGCCGGTGATGGCGGAGTTTCTCAGCCTCATCGCCACCCTGCTGTTCCTCGCCCTGAACGGCCACCTGCTGACGCTGTCGGCGCTCGCCGAGAGCTTTACCCTGCTGCCGATCAGCGCCACGCCGTTCGCGGCGAAGGGTCTGGCGGCGGTGCTGTCGTGGGCGGCGACGATATTCTCCACCGGTGTCTTTCTGGCGCTGCCGCTGATCGCCGCGCTGTTGATCGCCAACATCGCGCTGGGCGTGCTGGCGCGCATCGCGCCGGCGCTGAACATCTTCGCGGTCGGCTTTCCGGTGACCATCGTCGCCGGATTTACCGTCCTCACCGTCTCGCTGCCCTATATGGGGGCGGCGCTGGAACGCCTCTACGACAGCGGCTTCGTCGCGCTCTCGGGCATCATGCGCGCCGGCGGCGCATTGCCGTAAGCCCGTTCGGCGCCGCGGCCGACGAGGCGGATGATCCCTTCGCCGACCCGCTGCGAGCCCAGCACCGACGATTCCATGCCCTCGTTGTATTCGATCACCTCGTAGCCATCGAAGCCGCCGTAGCGCACCAATTCCTTGGCTCGACGTTGAAACACCAGGCGCGCTTCGCCGGCGCCGCCGCTGTAGATGCGCTTCATCTTCAGCGACAGCTGGACGCGGTTGTCGGCCAGCGGTGCCTCGCTGATCTCCCAGTTCGGCGCCAGCGGATCGATCACCAGATAGGCGACGCCGAGGGCCAAACCCAGGTAGGTGACGTTCTCCACCGTCACCGTGCGCGTTGGCGTGATGAACACCTTGTTGTCCGGGAGGATGGTGGTGCAAGCGCCGAGCGCCGTGGCGAGCAGCAGGGGCGCGAGGATTCGTTTCACAGGTAGTTGAACAGCGACAGTTGCGACACCTTGGCGAACGACTGCTGCGAAGCCTGCAGCTGCGTCTGGCCGCGCGTCAGATCGGTGATGGTCTTGGCGTAATCGAGATCCTGCAGGTTGGACAGGGTCTGATCGTACTGGATGTTCAGATCGCTGTTCACCGACTTCAGGGAATCCACCTCGTTCAAACGCGAACCGATGCCAGCGCGCACGGTCAGTATGTTCTGGCTCGCCTGATCGAGGTTCTGCAACGCCGAACCGATGTCGGTGGCGAACTTGGCGGCGCCTGCCGGCGTGCCATTGGACGCGGACTCGAGGGTGTTGATGAGCTTGGTCAGGGTGCTGAATATGCTCTGGCTGCTGCTCTTGGTGACGCTGAAGCTGTCGCCGTCGGCCGGCGCGCCGGTGACGATCACCGAGGCGCCGTAGTCGAACGACAACTCGCCCGCGGGCGGCGGATTGGGATTGCTGATGCTGATCGCCTGCCCCGGTGTGTAGGGGTGGTTGACGTAGCTGCCGCCAGCACCGGTGACCGAAGCCGCGCCGGTGAACAAGGAATTGCCGGTGGTGGTATCGACCAGATCGTAATAGGTCTTGTTGGCCGTTCCGGCTACCCCCGCTGCGTCCACCCAGAAGTTGACCTTGAGGTTGGCGGCGTTGGTGTTCCACTGCACCGGATCGCTGACGGCGCCGACGCCGATGACGCCGGTGCCGGTATTGGGCGCCGCGGTATTGACGTTGTTGGTGTAGCTGGTCGAGAAGTAACCGTTGCCGTCGACGACTCGGTTGAAGATGGCGTTGCCCGACTCGCTGATCGGGATCTGCCGCGAGGAGGACACCTGCTGCAGTCGCTGCCCGTCGTCACCCGAATAGGTGACGCCGGCGGCGACGGTTCCGGCGAACGGCGCGCTGGTTCCCTGGTAGCCGGAGAAGAGGTAGAGGCCGGTGCCGTCGGTCGAGTTGGCGATACCCACCAACTCGTCGAAACGGGCGCGCAGTTCGGTGGAGATGCTCAAGCGGTCGGTGGTGGTCAGGGCGCCGTTGGCTCCCTGGATGGCGAGTTGCTTGACTCGGACGAGCAGGTCGGTGGCGCTCGAAAGATTGCTGTCCGCCAGCGAGAGCGTCGCGTTGGCGGTGTCCTGGTTGCTCGAATACTGGCTGGTGATGTCCTTGGCCTGGGTCACTTCGAGGGCGCGCGCCGCGGCCACCGGGTCGTCCGAGGGCGTCAGGTTGCGGCGGCCCGAGGCGATCTGCTGCTGGCTGTGGATCAGGCTGGCCGTCTGCCGGTTGATGGCGCCGACGCCGGCGTCGTAGATCATTCCTGTGCTGACACGCATGCTCATGGTGGGGTCCTCAGATCTGCAGTATGGTGTCGAAGAGC
>JAHFRE010000095.1:8017-13767 GCA_023258955.1 Sterolibacterium sp. | reverse complement strand
ACACCACCCTGACCCAACTCAACTGCACCGTCACCGACGCGCTCGGCACGGCCTGCTCCTGGTAGCGGCGATGATGCGTAGAGCGCGCGGCTTCACCCTGATCGAGATCATGGTCGGGCTGGTCATCGGCATGCTGGGGGTGATCGTGATCATGCAGATCCTCGAGACCGCCGAGCGGCAGAAGCGCACCACCACCACCGGCAGCGACGCCCAGGTCAACGGCACCCTGGCCCTGTACACCCTCGAGCGCGACGTCCGCCTGGCGGGCTACGGTCTGGCTTCGGTCAATCTGTTGAACTGCAGCGTCAACGTCTACAACAGCGCGCGCACACCCAACCTGTTCAGCTTCCAGGCCGCACCGGTGGTCATCAATCCGGCCGGCATCCCGGCCGGCGACACCGGCAGCGACCTGCTGCAGGTGGTCTACGGCAACAGCGCCGGGGTGGTCGAGGCCGATACGCTGGCCACCACCAGCACCTTTCCCAACTACGGCATGAACAACGTCGCGGCGCTGGCCGCCGGCGAATTCATCCTCTTCGCCGAAGCGGCGAAGGCCTGCTGGCTCGCCCAGATCACCGCGGTCGCCTCACCCACCATCACCACCGCCGCCAACCAATGGAATCCCGCGACCGGGCCGGGCGTCACCTACAGCAACCTGGCGCGGCTGTTCAACGCCGGGCAGGCGCCGCGCGTGCTCGTCTACGCGGTGCGCAACGGGCGACTGACCCAGTGCGACATGCTGGTCAATCCCTGCGACGACGCCACGCGCACCGGTGACGGCGCGGTGTGGGTCGAGGTCAGCCCGGGCATCGTCGGCCTGAGCGCCGCCTATGGGCGCGACACCGGTGCCGTTTCGGTCTCGGCGCGCGCCGCGATCCCCGACACCTGGGACCAGACGGCTCCGGCCACCGACGCCACCGACACCCCGGCCAACGCCTGCGCCTGGGCGCGCATTCCCGCCCTGTCGATCGCCCTGCTCGCGCGCGGCAGCCAGTACGAGGCGAGCGCCGTCACCGCCACGGCACCGCAGTGGCACGTCGGTGGCGGCGGCACCTTGACCGTCACCGCCATTCCCAACTGGCAGAACTACCGCTACAAGGTGTTCCAGACCGTGGTGCCGCTGCGCAACGTCGTCTGGATGGACAGAACCGGATGTTGACGCCATCACCGCCACAGCAGCGCGGCGTGGTGCTGCTGATATCGCTGATCGTGCTGGTGGTGATGACCCTGGCGGCGCTGGCGTTGATGCGTTCGGTCGACACCGCCACCCTGGTCGCCGGCAACGTCGCCTTCCAGCAAGCGGCGACCCTCTCCGGCGACGCCGGGGTCGAAGCGGCGATCGCCGAACTGGTGGCGAGCTCCGCCTCGGCGGCCTCACCGACCGTCCCCTACGACCTGAACGGTGTCAGCTACGCCGCCAATGCCATCCCCGGCGCCACCCGCGGTTACCTCGCCAACGGGCTCAACACGCAGTACTACCAGCCCGATCCAGCCATCGTCAGCCGCGACACCTGGCCGGAATTCTGGACCTACCTGGCCGGCCTCGGCCTGGTCAAAACGCTGCCGTCCGACGCTTCCGGCAACAGCGTCGCCTACGTCATCCATCGCCTGTGCACCACCACCGGATCGCCCTCGGCCGCGAGCATGAGCTGCGCCACGGCGGTGTCGGGCAGCGGCTCCTTGGGCAGCAAGGGCGCCGGCGTCGTCGCCCTGCTCGGCACGACCCAGGTCTATTACCGCATCACCACCCGCACCCAGGGCCCGCGCGGCACCGCCAGCTTCGTCCAGGCGGTGGTAGCGATGTGAGCCCGCGCCGGAGAACGCCATGAACAAGAAGCTGTCCCTCGTCCTGTCGCTCACGCTCCTCACCGGCCATGCCAGCGCGGCGCTCACCGACCTGTCGAGCACACCCCTGGTCAACGCCTCGAGCACCGCGGTCAAGCCCAACCTGATGTACGCGCTCGACGACTCGGGCAGCATGGCCTGGGACTTCCTGCCCGACTACGCGGGGACGGCCTCGGGCGACACCACGACCAGCAACAGCTGCAAGGATTACGCGAGCGGCAGCCTGGTGCTGAACGGCTGCTCGAACGGCGATCCGCCCTTCGCCACCGCGGATTTCAATCGCATCTACTACAACCCGGCCATCAGCTACACGCCGCCGGTCAACGCCGCCGGCGTCAGCTACACCAGCTACGCTTCGCCGTGGACTGCGGTGGCGGTCGACGCCTACCGCATCCAGAGCATCGCCAACATCAACCTGGTCACCGGCTATCCGGACAGTCGCTGGTGCACCGACAGCGCGCTGACCACCGGTTGCAGCGCCGACAACGACTACACCTACCCGACCGCCAGCAACCGCTACCTCAAGACCGTCACCGGTGCCCCCTACTACTACGTCATGGTGCCGCAGCAGTACTGCACCGCGGCCGACGCCAAGAACTGCATCAGCGCCACCAGCCCCAGCGGCGCCTACACGTTTCCAGGCCGGCTGCGCTGGTGCACCGATGCGACGCTGAGCAACTGCCAGGCCACCCGCGTCGGTGCCTACACCACCGCCAACTTCTACGGCGCCTCTAGCGGCGGCAGCCCCGCCGTGCCCGAGGTCCTGGCCACGGCCAGCTTCCAGATCAAGAACGTCACCAGCGGCACCACCATCACCAGTATCAAGGTCAATGGCGTCGAGATCCTCGGCGCGACCGCCGCCAGCGGCGCCAATATGGGGGCGCTCGCCGCCAGCGTCGTCAGCCGCGCCGCCGCCTATACGTCGACCCCGGAATACACGGTCAGCTGCGCCAACAACTGCAGCAGCAGCGCATCGACCACCAAGCCCACCCTCACCGTCACCGCGCTGGCCGGCACCGGCACCGCGCCCAACGGCTGGAGCTTCACCGTCACCGCCACGGCGACGCTGCAGTCCCTGTCGGCGACCATGGGCGGCGGCGTCACCTACGTTGCCGCCGTGCCGCCGACGGTGACCCCTGCGGTGAAATTCCAGCGCATCGACATCGTGCCCGCGACCGCCAGCTACAGCAGGGCGTCCACCCGCACCGACTGCGCCGGCGCCAGCTGCAGCTACGCCGAGGAGATGACCAACTTCGCCAACTGGTACGCCTACTACCACACCCGCATGCAGATGATGAAGACGGCGGCCGGGCTCTCCTTCAGCGGCATCGACAGCCACTACCGGGTCGGCTTCATGTCGATGAACAACAACACCGGTGCCGACTTTCTCAACATCGCCGATTTCGACGCGACCCAGAAGGGCAACTGGTACGCCAAGTTCTACGCCACCAGCCCGGCCAACGGCACCCCCCTGCGCTCCCTGCTCTCGGCCGCCGGGCGCATCTACGCCAAGAACCTCGCGACCTACAACAACACCGCGGTGAGCGATCCGATCCAGTACTCCTGCCAGCAGAACTTCACCATCCTGTCGACCGACGGCTACTGGAACTCCGACAGCTGCGCGCGCAACAACGCCGCCTGCATCAACGGCGGCGCCGGCTCGATCCTCGGCGGCGGCGCTGTCGGCAATTACGACAACAACGTCGCCACCGCGCCGCGTCCCTTCTACGACGGCGGCGGCAGCACCGCCCCCGGCACCCTGGCCGACGTCGCGCTCTACTACTGGCAGACCGACCTGCGCCCGACCGGCTCCACCGGCGCCCTCGGCACCGACGTCTCGACCGACAACGTGGCGACCAATTCCAAGGACACCGCGGTGCACCAGCACATGACCACCTTCACCCTCGGTCTGGGCGCACCGGGCAACATGGTCTATTCACCGACCTACGAGGCCGACGTCAGCGGCGACTACTACAACATCCGGCTGGGCACGGTAAACAACGCCGCCGCCTATCCCTGCGCCTGGTCCGGCGCCGGCGGCACCTGCAACTGGCCGGTGCCGGTGGCCAACGCCCCCAGCGCCATCGACGACCTCTGGCACGCCGCGGTCAACGGCCGCGGCAGCTACTACAGCGCCAGCGATCCGAACGCCCTGAACGCCGGCCTGGCCGCGGCGCTGGCCGGGGTCAGCGCCAGGATCGGCGCCGCCGCGGCGGCGACGACCAGCAATCCCAACGTCACCTCTGGCGACAACTTCGTCTTCAGTTCGACCTTCACCACCGTCGATTGGACCGGCGAACTGGTGCGCCAGCAGATCGATCTGTCGACCGGCGCCATCTCGTCCACCCTGGACTGGGGCGCGCAGAGCCTGCTCGACGCCAAGGACTGGACCACCCGCCATATCTACACCTTCGATCCGGCGCCGGGCAACACCAAGAAGCGCAAGAATTTCACCTGGGCCAATCTGAGCACCGCCGCCATCGCCCAGTTGAACGCGGTGCAGCAGAGCTACTTCGGCGCCGCGGCGGTGGCGACGCTGAGCCAGTACGCGACCTTGAGCGCCGCCCAGCAGACGGCGATGGCCGGTGACAACCTGGTCAGATATCTCTCCGGCGAACGCGCCAACGAAGGCACGCTCTACCGCGCGCGCGCCCACGTGCTCGGCGACATCGTCTCGGCCGAGGCGGTGTACGTCAAGGCGCCGATGAACAACTACACGGAGAACGACTACAGCGGCTACAAGAGCAGCAACAGCGGCCGCGCGGGCATGGTCTACGCCGCCGCCAACGACGGCATGCTGCACGCCTTCGACGCGACCAGCGGGCAGGAACAGTGGGCCTACGTGCCTTCCCTGATGTTGCCCAAGCTCTACAAGCTCGCCGACAGCCACTACGCCGACAACCACCGCTACTTCGTCGACGGCACGCCGACGCAGGGCGACGCCTACTTCGCCGGGGCCTGGCACACCATCCTGGTCGGCGGCTTCAACGCCGGCGCGCGCGGCTACTACGCGCTGGACATCACCAACCCGATCGATCCGATCGTGCTCTGGGAAATGACGTCGGACAGCAGCGCCGGCAGTGGCTATCTGAACGACGCCGATCTGGGCTACAGCTACGGCAATCCGGTGATCGCCAAGAAGCACGACCAGACCTGGGTGGTGATGCTCACCTCCGGCTACAACAACGTCTCTCCCGGAGACGGCAAAGGCTACCTCTACGTCTTGAACGCCCAGTCGGGCGCCCTCATCGACAAGATCGGCAGCGGCGACGGCGATACCAGCGCCGCTGCGCCGACCATGGCCGGCGCACCGCCCGGCTGCGTCACCGTGCCCAACGGGCCGAGCGGGCTGGGCCGCATCAACGCCTGGGTGGACAATGCGATGGCCGACAACACCGCGCTGCGCGTCTATGGCGGCGACCTCTGGGGCGGGCTGTGGCGCTTCGACATCAACGGCGCCTACAGCGACGGCGTCGGCACCACCGACGTCGGCAACCCGGGCATCGACGCCTTCAAGATGGCATCCCTGCGCAGCGCCGGCGGCTGCGTGCAGTCGATCACCACCAAGCCGGAGCTGGGCCAGGTCGGCACGTCGGCGATGGTCTATGTCGGCGGCGGCCGCTATCTGGGCGCGACCGACATGGGCAACCTGACACCGCAATCCTTCTACGGGATCAAGGACGACCTCGCCACCACGGCCTACGGCAGCACCTTCACCAGCAACGCCGTGCAGCAGACCCTCACCGACACCACCGATTCCGTCACCCACGGCAGGATACGCACGGGGACCAGCAATAGCGTCGACCTGGCGACCAAGAACGGCTGGTACATCAATTTTCCCGCGACCGGGGATACGCCGGCGACGGTCGAGATCAGCAACACCGACCCGAGCCTGGCGCTGGGGA
>JAHFRE010000095.1:0-7917 GCA_023258955.1 Sterolibacterium sp. | reverse complement strand
GGGACCAGCAATAGCGTCGACCTGGCGACCAAGAACGGCTGGTACATCAATTTTCCCGCGACCGGGGATACGCCGGCGACGGTCGAGATCAGCAACACCGACCCGAGCCTGGCGCTGGGGACGCTGACCTTTACCACCAACGTGCCCAACGGCAGCGCCTGTTCGGTCGGCGGCTACAGCTTCGAATACTTCCTCGACTATCGCACCGGCGGTTCGGTTGCCTCGAGCAGCTACCCGACGCTGACGGCCGGTGTGCTGCTCGGCCAAGCCATCGCCACCCGCCCGGTGGTGGTGCGCCTGCCCAACGGCGTCGTGGTCAGTCTGGTGAAGCTCTCGGACACCTCCACCGCCGTGCGCAACGTGCCCACGCCCGGCAACGTCCTGGGCGCCCGCCGCGTCTCCTGGCACGAACTGATCGACAACCAATGAACGACGCTCGTCTGGTACTGGCGCTGGCCGCCTCGCTGATCGTCCACGCCCTGCTGCTGGCCACGTTCGCGGGCGGGCGGGCAGCGGCGCGGGCGCAGCCAACGCAGCTGCAAGCCGAGCTTCAGCTTCTCCCTGCAACAAGCGCCGCGCCGCTAGCGCAGGCGGCTCGCCAGGCAGACAGCGCGACCGCAGCGCCGCAGGCCGCGCTCGCCGCTGCCGACGCGCCCGCTGCGGCGCCCGAGCCCAGCGCCGAACCGGCGTCGCTGATGAGCTTGACCGCCAGAGGCAGCATCGTCTACCTGATCCGCGAACAGCAGCAGATCGTCGGACGCAGCGTGCAGCGCTGGCAGCACGACGGCAGCATCTACACCCTGAACAGCCAGAGCGAGCGCGCGGACGCCAACGGTGTGCGGCAGCGCAGCTCGACCACCAGTCACGGCCTGGTGTCGGCCTTCGGTCTGCTGCCGCTGGAATTCTTCGACGAGGCGGCGGCGCTGCTGCGCTTCGATCGCGAGAGGCGGACCGCGACTCGCGACGACGGCAGCGCGCACGACGAGCAAGCGTTCGCCGTCGTTGGCGACACCCAGGACCCGCTGAGCCTGCCCTACCAGCTCGGCCAGGCCCTGCTGCACGGGCGCAGCCTGGATCTGAGCGCCGTCTCGGGGCAGGGCGTCGCGCGCCACGATTTCGTCGCGCTGGGGACCGAGGACGCCGCCATCGCCGGCGCCCGACGGCACCTGATGCACCTGCGCGCGCGCGACGCCGCGGCCACGCTCGAGGTCTGGATCAGCCTCGATCGTCAGCATCTGCCCCTGCGCATCCTGCTTCGCGACGGGCGCGGCGGCGAGATCGAACAGTTGGCGCAGCGCATCGACTAGCCCGACCGGACGTTGGCGGGGCGCCGCGTCTTCGGGCAGAATGCCCGCCATGCCCAAGATCCTGCCCAATTCAGACGCCGGCCCGCGCCGCGCCGCCTTCGTCATCGGCCTGGCCGCACCGCTGCTGGCGGTAGCCTTGCACCTCTTGCCGGCGCTGCTCGGCGGCCTGCTCATCTACACCCTGGTGCGCCTGCTGGCACCGCGCCTGGAGCAGCGCCTGTCCACCCAGAGCGCCCGCTTGGCAGTGCTGGCCGTGCTCGCCTTCGCCCTGGTCGCCGGATTGGCGACCGCCATCCTCGGGCTGCTGGCCTTCTTTCGCAGCGACGCCGGCAGCATCGCCGCGCTGCTCGCGCGCATGGCCGAATTGATCGAGTCGCTGCGCGCCTCGCTGCCCGACTGGTTGGTGGCCTACCTGCCCGCGGACAGCGCCACCCTGCAGAGCTCGCTCGCCGACTGGTTGCGCCATCACGGAGCCGAGCTGCAGAGCGCCGGCGCCAACACCGCGCGCGCCCTCGCCCACGCCCTGCTCGGCATGATCATCGGCGCCCTGCTCGCCCTGAGGAAGAGCGAGGGTGAAGGCTCGCGCGGAGCGCTGACCCGACCCTTGGCGGCGCACGCCGACAACCTCCAGCGCGCCTTTCGCGACATCGCCTTCGCCCAGGCGCAGATCGCCGCCATCAACGCCGCGGTCACCGCCGCCTACCTGCTCGTCGCCCTGCCCCTGCTCGGCATCCACCTGCCGCTGGCGAAGACCATGGTGGCGCTGACCTTCGTCGCCGGCCTGCTGCCGATCATCGGCAACCTGGTGTCCAACAGCGTCATCGTCGTCATCAGCCTGGCCCACTCGCTGGCCCTGGCACTGATCTCGTTGGCGGTGCTGGTGGCGATCCACAAGCTCGAATACTTCCTCAACGCGCGCATCGTCGGCGCCCGGATCAAGGCCCACTCCTGGGAACTGCTGACGGCGATGCTGGTGATGGAAGCGGCGCTCGGCCTGCCGGGGCTGGTGCTGGCGCCGATCTACTACGCTTTTCTCAAGACCGAGGTCGAGGACCGCGGCTGGCTCTGAAGCTCAGCCGAGCGTGGGCAGGGCGATCGCCTGCCCTTGACTGAATTGGTAGTCGTGAAAGACGTGTTCGGCACCGAGTATTTCGTAGGTGCCGTCGGCGCGCAGGACGCTGGTGTCCTTGAGCCGGTAGGTGTAGTGGCCGCAGGTCCAGCAGTCGAAGTTGCGCATGTGGGTGCACAAGCAGGTCTTGTCTTTCACGGCCAGCTTCACCTGGGCGTGCTTGACCCGCGGATGCTTGACCAGTTCGCGGTTGTAGGCCGTGACGTAGGCACAGTTGCCGTGGGCGTCGAGCAGGTAGCCGAAGGCTTCGCAATTGGGGCGGATGCCCGCGCCGATGGCCGGACTGTTCTTCAGCATGCGCATCGGATAGCCGGTGGGCGAGATCTCGTTGACCTCGATGTCGTTCTCGCCGGCCTTGAAATACTCCTGCTGCACGGCCGGCGGCAGGCCGCATTCGCGGGTGACGGTGAAGCGGGTCGCCACCTGCACCGCGGCGGCCCCGTCCTCGAGATAGGAGACGGCGTCGCCGCCGGTGAAGATGCCCCCGGCCGGGATCAGGGGTATCGTCAGCTTCTCCGCCTCGAGATGGGCGCGGATCTCGGTCATGATGCTGCGCAGATCGTACTTCTCCCAGTCCATGCCGAAGCCCAGGTGACCGCCGGCCAGCGGTCCTTCGACCACCACGTAGTCGGGCAGGCGACCGAGCTTCGCCGTCTTGCGCAAAAACAGTTGCAGCGCGCGCAGCGAGGAGACGATGATGCCCAGCTTGGCGTCGCGAAAGCGCGGATGCTCCTCGATCAAACCGAAGGATCCCAGATGCAGGCCAGCGGCCAGGGTAATGCCGTCGATGCCGGCGTCGAGCGCGGCGGTCAAGCGCACGCGCAGCGTTTCGCGCGGCGCGTTCATGGTCAGCTTCTCCATGCAATTGACGAAGATCATGCCGGTGCCGCCCTTGCCCTCCATCGCCCGTCCGACGTGCAAGCGGGTCGCCTCGGCGAGCAGGCCCAGATCGAACTGCACCGAGGACTTGTCGGCGCTGTCGACGTTGGGCTTGTACAGCTTCATCTTGTCGCGGACGAAATGGGTCTTGTAGCGGCGATCCGAGACCGTCGGCACCATCGCGTCGGAAATGTGGCCGATACCGCCCAGACGCGCCGCCTCGATCGCCAACATGGTCGTCGAAATATCGACGCCCATGCCGCCGACGACGATGGGCACCAGTTCCTGTTTGCCCAGGCGCAGGCGGAAATCATCGACACGCTTCATCTCTAACCTTGCTTCTCCCGGTCCGCGCCTCCATGGGCGCAGCATCCTGCGGGAGCGCTTTCCCCTGTGCCGGATTTTACCCCAGCATCAGCATCAGGTCGGAGAGGATTTCGTCGAATTCGTCGTTCGACAGACCCAGGTGGGACAGCGCGTAATGCCCACCCTTGGCCCATTCGATAGAGTCCGTGACACCGACGTGGGATTGCAGCGCCTGGTTGGCCGCCAGACCCATCGCCACCAGATTGCGGCTCTGGGTCGACAGCTGCGCCCCGCCGTCGGCGACCAGCGCGTACTCGTGGTGGTAGCGTATCGCCTGCGACAGATCCTCGGGCAGATTCCAGCTCTTGGTCAGCAGGTAGCCCATGGTGGCGTGGTCTGTGCCGTGCGCTTGGTCCTCGACCTCGGTGTGCTTGCGCTCGCCGTCGGCCTCGGCCTGCGTCAGGGTGCGCGCGTATTCGGGAAAGCGCTGCAGCAGGATCGGGATGCCGCAGTTCTGAAACAGGCCGAAGGTGTAGGCTTCCTCCTTGTTCATGCCGGGCAGCTGCTTGGCGATGAAGGCAGCGATCATCGCCACCTTCGCCGAGCCATCCCAGAACGCTTCCATCCCGGGCTGATTGCTGCCGCAGAGGGCCTTCTTCAGCACGATGCCGGTGACGGTGCGCGAGAGCATCGAGAGGCCGATCACCTGTATCGCCTGCCTGACGGTGCCGACCTTGCTCGACAGACCGTAGAAGGGCGAATTGACCGTCTTCAGCAGCGTCGCCACCAGGCCCATGTCCTTCGACACCAGCGCCTCGATCTTGCGCAGGTCCGGATCGTCGCGCTTGACCTCGGCGCCAAGATCAAGCAGCACGCGCGGGCAAGAGGGAATGCTCACCGCCTGCGCTGAGCGCTCCAGTTGCATTTCCGCCAGATTCGTCTCCAACATCGCCACCCCCTGTCGCAGATCCCAGCGCAGCCCTATGATCTTGTCCTAGAGCCTCCCTTCAGCGGGCGGACAGCATGTCCAGCGCCAAGGCCTCCGCCACCTCGATGCCATCCACCGCTGCCGAAATTATACCACCGGCATAGCCGGAACCTTCGCCCGCAGGAAAAAGACCGCGCAGACCCGGGCTCTGCAGATCGGCCCCGCGCAGAATGCGCAGCGGCGACGAGGTTCGCGTCTCCACCCCGGTGAGCAGCGCGTCTGCCATGGCGAAGCCGGGAATGGTCTTGGCGAACACCGGCAAAGCCTCGCGCAGCGCCGCCACGACGTAATCGGGAAGGCAGGCGGCAAGGTCGGTCAGGCGCACCGCCGGCGCGTAGGAAGGCTGGACGCTGCCTAAGGCGCGCGAGGGACGGCCGGCCAGAAAATCGCCGACCAACTGCGCCGGCGCCGCATAGTCGCCGCCGCCGGCGACGAAAGCCAGCTGCTCCCAGTGGCGTTGGTATTCGATGCCGGCCAACGGCCCACCGGGATAGTCGGCCGGATCGACGCCCACCACCAGCCCGCTGTTGGCGTTGCGTTCGCTGCGCGAGTACTGGCTCATGCCGTTGGTGACGACGCCGCCGGCTTCGGAAGCGGCGGCCACCACCGTGCCGCCGGGGCACATGCAGAAGCTGTACACTGAACGGCCGTTGGCGCAGTGGTGCACCAGCTTGTAGTCGGCGGCGCCGAGCTGCGGGTGACCGGCCTGCCTGCCGTAGCGCGCCCGGTCGATCAGCGACTGCGGGTGTTCGACGCGCAGGCCGATCGAAAACGGCTTCGCCTCCATCGCCACCCCGCGCCGCGCCAGCATGGCGAAGCTGTCGCGGGCGCTGTGGCCGGCGGCCAGCAGCACATGGTCGGCGGCGATGCGTTCGCCGCCGCCCACCACCACCCCGCGCAGCTGCCCCGCCTCGATCTCCAGGTCGTCGACGCGCGTCTCGAATCGCATCTCGCCGCCCAAGGCGAGGATGGTCGCGCGCAGATTTTCGACCACCGTCACCAGGCGGAAGGTGCCGATGTGCGGCTTGGCCAGGTAGAGGATCTCGGCCGGCGCCCCCGCCGCGACCAGCTCGCTGAGCACCTTGCGACCGCGGTGGCCGTGGTCGCGAATCTGGGTGTGCAGCTTGCCGTCGGAAAAGGTGCCGGCGCCGCCTTCGCCGAATTGCACGTTCGATTCGGCCACCAGTTCGCCGCCGCGCCAGAAGGCGAAGGTGTCCTTGGTCCGTTCGCGCACCGTCTTGCCGCGCTCGAGCAGCAGCGGCCGAAAGCCCATCTGCGCCAGAATCAGGGTGGCGAACAGGCCGCAGGGTCCGGCGCCGATCACCAGCGGCCGCGAGGCGAGCGCGGCCGGCGCCTTGCCGACGAAGCGATAGTTGCGATCCGGTGCCGGCCCCAGCTGCCGGTCGGCGCCGAGCCGCGCCAGCAGCGCCTGCTCGTCGCGCAGTTGCAGATCGACCGTGTAGACGAAGGCCATGGCGCCGCGGCGGCGCGCGTCCACACCGCGCCTGACGATGTCGATCGCCAGCAGGTCGTCGGCCGCCAGGCGCAGGCGGGCGAGGATCGCCCGCCGCAGCTCCCCCTCGCCGTGATCGAGGGGCAGCGTCAGTTGCGTCAGGCGCAACATGGGCGGTTCGCCGGGTCCGCGGCTGCGACCAGGCCCTCAGTCCGGCGAGTAGGCGGCGGCGTACTGCGCTTCCTGCAGCTTGGCCTGGGCCGCGGCCAGGCGCGCCACCGGCACCCGCGGACCGGAGCAGGAGACGTAATTGAGGCCGATGTGATGACAGAAGTGGATCGACGAGGGGTGACCCCCGTGTTCGCCGCAGATGCCCACCTTGAGCTCGGGACGGGCCTTGCGGCCACGGTCGACGGCGATCTTCATCACCTGGCCGACGCCCTTGACGTCGAGCACCTCGAACGGGTTGTCCTGGAGGATGCCGGTTTCGGTGTACGAAGGCAGGAACTTGTTCTCGGCGTCCTCGCGACTGAAGGAAAAGGTCGCCTGGGTCAGGTCGTTGGTGCCGAAGGAGAAGAATTCGGCGATCTCCGCCAGGCGGCCGGCGCGCATGCAGGCGCGCACCACCTCGATCATGGAGCCAAACTTGAAGCGGACGTTGATGCCGTGGGTCAGCTCGACCACCTTGTGCAGGCGCACCACGTAGGCGTGGATGCGCCGCAGCTCCTCGACCGTGGCCACCTGCGGCACCATGATCTCCGGGTAGATCTCGACCCCCTCGCGGGCGCACAGCGCCGCCGCTTCGAGGATGGCCTGGATCTGCATCGAATAGATTTCGGGATAGGTGATCCCCAGGCGCACGCCGCGATGGCCGAGCATGGGGTTCACCTCCGACAGGGCGCGCACCTTCTTCAGCACCTTTTCCTTCTTGCTGATGGCGTCGTCTTCGAGGTGCGAGGTCTTGAAGATGTGCATCGCGTCGGTGAGCTTGATCAGGCCGTCGGCGTACTGCTGGTAGAGCCTGGGGTTGAGCAGCTTCAGCGTTTCCGGCAGCTCCTCCAGACCCTTGATGGTGTCGCGCAGGTGGTGCAGATGGGCGATCTCCAGCTCCAGCTGGGCGGCGGTGGGCAGGAACTCGTGCATCGGTGGATCGAGCAGGCGCACCGTCACCGGCAGGCCCTTCATGGCCTTGAAGATGCCCTTGAAATCGGCGCGCTGGATCGGCAGCAGGCGATCGAGCGCCGCCTTGCGCTCCTCCTCCGTCTCGGCGAGGATCATCTCCTGGACGATCGGCAGGCGGTCGGTACCGTTGAACATGCGCTCGGTGCGGCACAGGCCGATGCCCATGGCGCCGTAGGCGCGGGCCTTGGCGGCGTCGTCGGGGGTGTCGGCGTTGGCCATCACCTGCAACCTGGCGACCTCGTCGGCCCAGGCGAGCAGCGTCGTCATCTCGTCGCTGACTTCGGCCTCGACCGTCGGCACCAGACCGGCGTAGACGTCGCCGGTGCTGCCGTCGATGGTGATCACGTCGCCTTCGTGCAGGGTGGCCGAGCCGATCACGGCGCGGCGCGCGCTGTGATCGATGACGATCTGCTCGCAGCCGGAGACGCAGGGCTTGCCCATGCCGCGCGCCACCACCGCCGCGTGCGAGGTCTTGCCGCCGCGGCTGGTCAGTATGCCTTGGGCCTTGAAGAAGCCGTGGATGTCCTCGGGCTTGGTCTCCTCGCGCACCAGAATCACCTTCTCCCCGGCCAGGCCGTGCGCCTCGGCGGTATCGGCGTCGAACACGATCTTGCCCGAGGCGGCGCCGGGTGAAGCCGGCAGGCCCTGGGTCAACGGCTTGCCGTTGAACGAG
>JAHFRE010000007.1 GCA_023258955.1 Sterolibacterium sp. | reverse complement strand
AAGGCCGACCGGGAAATACAGGTCTTTGGGCAGAAAGGCGGCGTACTGCTTCATCTGCGTGTAGGTCATGTTGCCATCGGTGGTCGCCACCGGCACGTTGAGGCCCGCCTGGACGATGCCCTTGAAGATTGTGGCGATCGGCGCCCCCGTGCTCCAGGCAATGAAGGCCTGCGGCTGCGCCGCCTTCACCCGCTCGATCTGCGCCGAGACGCTGACATCGGTCGGATTGAAGTGCACCCGTTCGATGAGCTTCATCTCCTTGTTCTCGGGCAGCTTGAAGATCTCGTCGATGCCGCGCTCGGCATCCTGGCCGCTGGCGTCGGTGCTGGTGATTAGAGCGATGCGGGTCCAGCCCTTGAGGCGGAAATAGCGGACCAGGGCGTTGGCCAGGTCGTGGGTCGAGACGCTGGAGGTAAACACGTAGCTGCCCTTGGCCGGATGGATGCCCGGCGACATGCAGTACATCAGCGGCCCGTTCTGCATCAAGGGCGCCACGGCGTTGCACATGGCGACGATCGACGGCCCGAGCAGCACCGCCGGACGCGCGGCGAGCACCTGATTGGCCATCTGCACCGCCGTCTGCGGATTCGACTGGTCATCGAAGAAATTGAAGCGCAGCGGCCGGCCGTTGATGCCACCGCTGGCATTCACCGACTTCTGCAGCAGCTCCAGGGCGTGCTGCTCGGCCTTGCCGAGAAAGGAGGCGCCGCCCGTCTGCGGCAGAATCACGCTGATGTCGTAGTTCTCGGCGGCGCCAGCGGGCGCGCCGCCGAGCAGAGCGCATGCCGCGAGCAGCGTGCACGCCGCTGCCCGCGTTGACTTCCTCAAGCCTTGGTTCATGACGACTCCCCCTATGGTTTCGCTGGATGGCACAGCTCGGCGGCCCACCGTCCGGACTGTGGACGCGCCCTCATTGGCCCAAGGGCTGCGCCTGGGCGCGAGAATGATACCGTGCTTCGCCGCTGCGCAAAACGCCGCAGCGGCGGGTGCGGCGAATAAGAGTCCACATGACGGAACGCCGGCGCAAGGTGCGCCCGCTCACTCCAGGACGCGCAGCGACAGGTCGATGGCGGCGACGTCCTTGGTCAATTTGCCGCTGGAAATCCGATCCACTCCGCTCGCCGCGATCTCGCGTATCGTCGCTAGGCTCACCCCGCCTGACACCTCGAGGATCGCCCGCCCGGCGTTCAAGACGAAGGCGCGATGCATGTCGGCCAGCGCGAAATCGTCGAGCAAGATGTTGGTGGCGCCGGCCGCCAAGGCCTCTTCCAGCTGGTGCAGATCTTCCACCTCGATCTGGATGCTGACGCCCGCGTCCAGCGCCTGCGCCGCACGCAGCACCGCCGCGATGCTGCCGGCGGCGGCGATGTGGTTCTCCTTGATCAGGATGCCGTCCCACAGGGCCATGCGGTGATTGCTGCCACCGCCCACTCGGACCGCATACTTTTGCGCTTGCCGCAGTCCGGGCAGGGTCTTGCGCGTATCCAACACCACGCAGCCCTTGGGATTCGGCGACACGCCGGCGATGGCGGCGACATAGCGCCGCGTTTCGGTCGCCACTGCCGACAGCATCTGCAGAAAGTTCAGCGCCGGTCGCTCGGCGCTGAGCAGCGCCCGCGCGTCGCAGTCGATGCGGCACAGCACGCTGCCGGCGGCCACCGCCTCGCCTTCGGCGTGCAGCCAGTCGATACGCGCCTTTGCATCGAGCGTCTGGATGCAGGCGTCGAACCAGGCTTGTCCGCACAGCACGGCGGCTTCCTTGGCCAGCACCTGGGCGCGCACCGGATGCGCCGCCGGTACCAGCAGGGCGGTCCAATCGCCGCGGCCGATGTCTTCGTACAGCGCATCGCGGACGTTGCGGACGCGGGCCATCTCTAGCGTTTCATTGTCTTCGAACATCATGACTCCAAGGTGGGTGGGTCGATCGCGGCGCTGGCGGCCGTGCTCATGGTGTCCGCCGGGTGCAAGATCACCTTGCCGACGGTGTTGCGCTGGTGCAGCGCCTCCAGGGCCTCGGCAAAGCGCGCGAGCGGATAGCTCTGCCCCACCAGCGGACTGAGCTTTCCCTGCGCCTGCCAGGCGAAGATCTGCGCCAGCGCCGCGCGAACCTGCGGCTCGTAGCGCTTGCGCTGATCGACCGGCGACCAGCCGATGTAGGCGCCGAAATTGAAACCCTGCAGCGACAGGTTCTTCACCAGCAGGATGTTCGGCTGCAGCTGCGGCATGACGCCGCTGGCGAAGCCGACGGCAAGCAGGCGGCCGCCGGGCCGCAGGCAGCGCAGCGCCGCCTCCGACATCGCGCCGCCGACCGGATCGAACACCACGTCGACGTCTTGCTGCGGTGCCAGAGTGCGCATCACCTCGCGCGGATCGGCAGCGCGGTAGTCAACGCAGAGCGCGGCGCCGTGATCGCGGGCCAGGGCGCATTTCTCGGCGCCACCGGCGGCGGCGATGACGCGCGCACCCAGCGCCCGGCCCACTTCCAGCGCAGCCAGACCGACACCGCCGGCAGCGGCGAGAACCAATAGGGTCTCGCCGACAGCGAGACGTGCCCGCCAGGCGAGGGCGCCGTAAGCGGTGAGGTAGGAGAGCCCCAGATGCAGCGCCTCGCCGAACGCGACGGCGTCGGGCAGCGGGTAGACCGTGGATTCGAGGCTGACCGCCTGCTCCGCGTAGCCCCCTTCGCCGATCAGGGCGAGGACGCGCTGGCCGGGCCGGCAGGCGCTGACGCCGGGTGCCGTCTCCAGCACCCGGCCGACCACTTCGGCACCGGGAATGAAGGGCAACTCGGGTTTGAGCTGATACTTTCCGGCGATCAACAGCTTGATCGAGAAGCTCAGGCTGGCCGCGTGGATGGCGATGCGCACGCCGCCGGGCGGCAGCGACGGCGGCGCCACCTGTTCGATCCTTAGGTCGTGGTAGTCGCCGAAGCGATGGCAAACGAGTGCGCGCACAGTAGCTGCTCCGGGCGGTCGCGCCGCTAGGCCTGGTGTTCCAGCCAGCCGAGCAGACCCTGGGCGTTCAAGTCGATGTCGCTGGCGAGAAGTTGCCGCAGGGCGTCGCCGGCGAGCCCCCAACCTTGGCGTCTGCCCTCCTCCTCGAGCAACTTGCCGAGCGCCGCGCAGAGGTTCTGCTGGCGTTGAGCGGCGCCGCCGACGACGGCGCGAGTGGCAGCGACGAAGCTGTCGATGAGCCGATGCAGGTCGCCGGCGAGGCGAGGAATGTCGCGCAGCTGGCCGAAGTGGGCGACGTAGACGGCTTCCGGCTGCAGCGCCTCGAGCCGCTGCAGCGAGCGGTGCATGGCCTCGGGATCGAACTGGCTGGGGCTGGTCACCGGCAGGGCGAAGGCGCGTCCGCCCCGGTCCAATTCGCGGTAGGAGAGGCCGAAGGCGTCGCCGGCAAAGACGTGTCCGCTCGCCTCGTCAAGGTAACAGGCGTGGTGCGGCGCGTGGCCGGGGGTGTCGAGTGCCCGCAGCGAACGTGCGCCGAGCTTCAATACCGCGTCGTCGGCCACGGCGACGATGCGCCAGGCTTCGATCGGCAGCAGCTCGCCATACTTCTCGCGCGTCGCCGCCTCACCGTAGACAGCGACGGTACCCGCCAGCAGGCGCGACGGATCGGCCATGTGCCGCGCGCCGCGCGGGTGCACCGCCAGCTTCGCGTTGGGCAGGGCGCGCATCAGCGTCCCCGCCGCACCGGCGTGGTCCAGGTGGATGTGGGTCAGCAGAATCCAGTCGACCTGCGCCGGCGCGAGGCCGCGCGCGGCGAGCGCTGCCAACACGGTCGGGGCATTGGGGCTGGCTGCGGTGTCCACCAGGGCGACCCGCCCATCCTCGACGATGCAGTAGACAGCCGCCAGCAGAGGCCGGGTGAATCCGCTGTCGATCGCTGCGATGCCCTGCCCGTAGTCGATGATGGTATTCACGGGCTGTGCCCTCGCGCGAAAGATGTAGGGTATATAACACCGGGGCGGGGGCGTTGTCGCCGCCCGCCCCGGGTAACTGCAGGACGCTTTCGCTACTCTAGCGCAACAGGTGGCCGAATTTCTGTTTGGCTTCGAGCAATT
Organism: Sterolibacterium sp.; assembly: GCA_023258955.1. Taxonomy (GTDB): domain Bacteria; phylum Pseudomonadota; class Gammaproteobacteria; order Burkholderiales; family Rhodocyclaceae; genus CAIYYX01. The sequence goes on along the minus strand of JAHFRE010000007.1, from coordinate 47,697 downwards.
CTTCGGGACTGAGCTTGTTCACCCGGGGAAACTTGTCGCGCCAGTGGAAGGGCCGGCAGGCGTCGATGATGGCGCGCGAATTGGTGAAGTTGCCCTTCTCCCGGTCGTCGGGGGTCAGGCGCGGATCGAGCGGCGTGCTCCAGGTGTTGGTGATGATGTCGATGCAGGTCGCCGGATCGGAGCGGGTGGACATCGCCCACATCAGTTCCTCCAGGTTGGACACATCGATGTCGTCGTCGACCACCACCACGTACTTGCCGGCGTAGGCGCCCACATGGCACATGGCGGCGACATGACCGGCCTGCTTGACGTGACCGGGATAGCGCTGTTTGATCGAAACGCCGATCAGCATGCGCGCACCCCCGGACTCGTGACACCAGGCGGCGGTGATGTCCGGCACGCCGGCCTTTTCGATCTCCTGCTTGAGCAGCGCCGAGCGCATCACGGCGCGGTAGCGCGCCATCTCGTCGGGGGGGCACAGCGGCGGGCAGCCGAGGATGATCGGATTGTTGCGGTGATAGATGGCCTTGATCTCGAGGATCGGCTCATCGCGCACATCGCTGGCGTAGTAGCCAGTCCATTCGCCGAACGGTCCTTCCTTCTTTTTCTTCGTCGGATGCACAAAGCCCTCGATGACCAGCTCGGCGTTGGCCGGAAAGGGGATGCCGGTGAACTTGCCGCGCACCGTCTTCATCGCCTTGCCGCGCAAGGCGCCGACCATGTCGAACTCGCAGACGCCGTAGGGCACCTCGGTGCAGGCCAAGAGGAAGGTCATCGGGTCGCCGCCGACGACGATCACCGTGGGCATCGGCTCGCCGCGCTGCTCGAACTTGTCGCGGTGGATGCGGCCGTGCTTGCCCGGGGAGATGTAGAAGCCGACCGACTTCTTGTCCTGAATCATCACCCGGTAGGTACCCGCGTTGAGCCAGTTCTCGTCCGGGTCGCGGGTGACGTTGTAGCTACCGGTGCCGATGTAGCGGCCGCCGTCGTGGGCGTGCCACTGCGGCGTCGGAAACTTGGTGATGTCGATATCCTCGCCGGTCAGGATGTTCTCAAAGATCGGGCCGTCGGCCACTTCCTCGTGCGGGATCGGCTTCATGTCACGCAGGCTGTTCTCGAGGAAGGCTTGGGACAATTCGAGGCGAGTCAGATCCGTCGGAAAACCCAAAGTCATGTTCTTGCGCTTGCCGCCGAAGAAATTCACCAGCACCCGATGGCCTTTCTCGCAGCCAGGAACGTCGTCAAAGATCACGCAGGGCGAGGCATCGGAATGCATCATGAGGTCGGCGGCCAGACCGATTTCCTTTTGCCAGGTTGCGCCTTTCACCACTTCCAGCTCACCCAGCTTTTCGGCTTCGGCGATCCATCCGCGCAGATCTTCGTAGGGCAGTTGAAACGTCGGTTCCGTTGTGCCTCCTGCTTTCTTCTTAAGTTCCTTGCTCACTTGGTCTACTCCTCGGTTGATGCCGCGCCGCTGTTCGGGCCCGGCTATGAAATGGGGCTGCAGGCAGCGGGCTTCAGGCGAAGGCGCCGCGCTTCTGGTAGTCGATGTATTGCTCCTCGCTCAAGCCGAGAAAATCCTTAAAGACGATATCGTTGTGCTCGCCGAGCATCGGCGCGGCGGCCATCACGTCGCCCGGCGTTTCGGATAGCTCGAACGCCGAGTAGTAGCAGGAGAAGTCACCGAGCGCAGCATGCAGCCGGCGACGCCAGAGGCGGCGATGGAGCAGTTGCGGATCGGTGAACAACTCGGCCATGTCATTCACCGGATAGGCATGAACGCGCGCCGACTGGAACAGGGTGGCAGCTTCACCGGCATCCTGGCTACTTGCCCAGGACGCGATGATGGCGTCAAGTTCCAGGGCGTGGGACTTGCGCTGTGCCAGACTGGCAAAGCGCGGGTCCGCCGCCAGTTCGGGGCGGCCCAGGACTCCGGCAAAGCGCCTGAACTCCTCGTCGGACCAGCACGATAGCGCCAACCAGTGTTCATCGCGGCAGCGATAGGCGTCGTGCGGCGCGGCATGCGCGTCGCTGTTCATGGCCCGCTCGGCGCTCGCGCCAGTGCTGTGGTGATCGTACAAGGCGCCAGCGATAAACAGCAGGCCGCTTTCGTATTGCGCCAGGTCGATCCATGCGCCCTGACCGCTGCGCCGCTGGCGCTCAAGCGCCGCCAGCACCGCCGAAGCGCCCAGGCTCGAAGCGACGAAATCGATATACGGCCCATAGAGCAGCATCGGCGGCCCGTCCGGGCTGCCGGTCAGGCCGCAGAAGCCGGCCAGCGCCGAGAGTTGCGAACCGAAACCCGGGGTGAAAGCCCGCGGCCCGGTCTGGCCCATGTTGCAACTGGAAATCATCACCACATCGGGGTTCAATTGCCGCGCGGTCTCATAGCCCAAGCCGAGGCGGGACATCACCTCCGGCCGCATGTTTTCGATGACGATATCGGCCCAGCCGATCAGACGCTGTGCCAATTCGACGCCGGGGGCAGCCTTGAGGTCGAGGGTCACCGCATATTTCGAATCGTTGAAGATCGCGAAACAGCCACTGCGATCCACTCCGGGTTTGCCGTCCTTGAACGGCGGATACTCATTGCGAAAACCGTCCGGATGGCGTTGCGATTCGACATGCACCACCGTCGCGCCGAAGCTTGCCAGCATCTTGCCGATGTGCGGCCCGGCGGCGTAAGCGCCGAACTCCGCCACCTTGACGCCGGACAGGGCCTGCGCGCTAGCGCTCGGCGTACGCCAAGCCGGAATCGCCGGGGCTGCTTGCGGCCTGGCTCTTGCGGCGAGCAGTTCCTCGATGGCGACCACTTCACCGGGCAAATGGCGCAACGCTGCACGCCGCTCATCGACCATGGCAAATGAACCGCAATAGCGCCGGCTCTCGCCGTCGCTGCCCACCAGGTCCTGCCAAAAATTGCGTGCCACGAGTTGCGGATCGCTGGCGATATCCGCCATGTTCGACACCGGATAGCCGAGCATTTCCCGCCTGCTCGCTTCCTCGAGGAATTCGCGTTTGGCAATGCCCAGGAAGAATGCGGCGATCGGTCGTTCCAGCGCGTCGACCTCTTCCTGACTAACCAGCTTGGGATCGAAACGCTTCCAGTCGATCTGTTCCAGGGCGCCAAGATCGGCGCCCCGCTCGCGCATCCAGGCGACCAGTTGCGCGTTGGTGCGCCGTCCCGCCGGCCCACCGTAGACCACGAAGTTGAGATAGCCGTCGGCGCAGTTCCAGAAGGCGCGGTAAGTCGCACCCTTGATCGAGCGCCCGGTCATAAAGGCACCGGCACGGGTGGGAATGGACCGTTCCATGTCCCAGAAAGCAGGAGCGTGTGATACGGCCATGATCATCGCGGCTTGCGCCGAGACATCGACATGCTGACCCGCCCCGCCCGAGGCGGTACGATGAAACAAGGCGGTCAACGCGCCGACCGCCGCCTGTGCCCCCGCCCAGCAAGGGGATTGCGGCACGCTGATGCGCAGCGGCTTGCCGCCAGGCTCGCCGGCCAGGGACATGGCGCCGCTCGCCGCGGTGACCTCCAGATCGGAAGCCAGCCAGTCGGCGCGCGGACCGCCAGCGCCAAACGGCGTGATCGAAACGTGGATCAGCCGCGGGTTGAGTTGCTTCAGTCGCGCTACGCCGACGCAGTTCGCCAGCGGCTCGCCGGCCTGCGCCGTTTCGATGAGGACGTCGACGTCGGCGATCAGCCGGTCGAACGCCTCTTGTCCGGTGCTGCTGCCCAGATCCAGGCGCAGCAGGCGTTTATTGACGTTGTAGGCTTGCCAGTCGGCGCCCGCGACGCAGACGTCGGGGGCTTCGACCTTGATCACATCTGCCCCGAGATCGGCCAGCAACCGGCCGGCCAACCAGCCGGCACGGTCGCTGAGATCAAGGACGCGGTATATCGAAAGCATCGCCTTCCTTTCCGTCTCGGTGTTGCTGCAGTTAGCGGCCGGTACGGGCCAGCGACAGCACCCACCCCGCCATGCGGCCCTTCATCTTCTCGATGTCCTTCTCTTCGAAGAAGTTCTCCGGCTTGACCAGATCGACACCATAGACCGGACGATGGAAGTCGTTCTCGTAGCCGAAAGGTACCGTCGCGTCGATGCCCATGCCGCCCTCGAACTGGGTGTTGGACGCCGTCCATTGCTTGTCGCCCGAGGTCATGCGCTCGGCCGGCATGAAGGTCTGACCGCGGCCGCCGGGGATCGGATTGAGGATGTCGGTGCGCGGATTGACCCGGGTGGTCAGGCACCACATGATGTCGTCCATCGAGTAGATGTCGACGTCCTCGCTCACCGCGATGGCCAGACGCATGCCCTGCGAGCAGGAGAGGATGGCGCTGAGGAAGTTGCGCTGCCAGCCCTCTTCGATCTGATTGCGCTTCTTCACCTGGATGATGCAGCCGCCCCAGTCGGTCATGCAGTAGGGGATGTGCACGTTCTGCACGATACCCGGTTGCAGGCGCTCGCACAGGGAATAGATGGCCGACTCGCGCACCGAGGTGTCGATGTTGGCGTCGTCCGAGGTGTGCACGCCGAGCGGGAAGATGATCGGCTTGCTAGCCTTCTTGCGCATCGTGATGGCGGTGACGTGGAAGGTCGGCGCCTTGTAGGCCTTGCCCATGTAGCCGGCCCACTCCGGGTGGAAGTGGAAGCGACCCTGGATGTCGGCGGCCTCGGACTCGGCGGTCTCGTAGCGCTTGTCGCGGGGATGCAGGTAGCCTTCCAGCACGTACTCGGCATCGGCCAAAGTGTAGGCGTCGATGGTGCGGCACTTGACCAGGCGGATGGGCGAGCCTTGGATCGCACCGGCGATACCGACTTCGTCGCAGCCCTTGGGCAGGATCGCGTAGTCGAAGCCGGATCCGGCGACGTAGGTGCACGCCGGGGGCACGCCGAAGCACATCGTCAGCGGAATCGGCTTGTCGTCCTTGTAGTGCTCGGTCATCACCTGCCACATGTGCGAGCCCGGGGAGATCTGGAAGGTGCCGACATCGCCCCAGCGGAAGTTCATGCGGTTGTAGCCGATGTGGCTGCCGCCGTCGAAGTAATCGCCGATGACGCAGGAGATGCCTGAACCGATGGTCATCTCGGTCTCCAGCGGCGTGTGACGGATCGCGGTCAGCCACTTGTTGACGTCGATGTTCTCGGTGATGACCTCTTCCTGGACCGGCGCATCCTTCTGCTCGATGATCACCGATTTGAGCGGCCGATCGAGGGCGCGCGCCACCTTCTTGACTCGGTCGAGCGAATCCTTCCAATCGAACATATCCTCGATGACGCGAATGTCACCGAACAGATTGGTGATGGCGCGGGCGTGCGGCATGCCCTTGACGTTGTTGAACAGCATCGGCAGGCTGCCGTCGAAAATCTTCTGCAGGCCGGTGATCTCAAGATCTGGATTGACCTCTTTGTTGGTCTCGACCAAATAGCCCTTGGTGCGAAACCAGTCCAGGGTCGAGCGCAGACTGGTGATATCCTTCTTCGACTTGTCGTTCACTTTGCTTCCTCCGTTGTCTTCGGTTGAATGTTGCGGCTTGATTTATGGCTTGCTCTGCACGGCTGGCTTGACGCGCATCATTCCATCCCAGCGTCGCGCGAAGTCGACGGAGATCCCGAACTGATCGAGAACCCGTGCGACGATGTGATCGACCAGATCGCCGATCGTTTCCGGATGGTTGTAGAACGCCGGCATCGGCGGCATGATCGTCACGCCCATCCGCGACAGCTTCAGCATGTTCTCCAAATGCAGGTCGGAGAGCGGCATTTCCCGCGCTAGCAGCACCAGGCGGCGCCGCTCCTTGAGAATCACGTCGGCGGCCCGATGCACCAGATGATCACCGGTACCGTTGGCAATCGCGGCCAGACTGCGCATCGAACAGGGAGCGATGACCATGCCCTCGGTGATGAACGAGCCCGAGGAGACCGAGGCGCCCATATTGCCCTCGGCATGATCGAACGAGGCCATCGCCCGGACCTGTTTCACCGTGTAGGTGGTCTCGTGTTCGATGGTGTGCATCGCCCACTTGCTGAGAACCAAGTGGCTCTCGACCTCCGTACCCTGCAAGGCCTCGAGCAGACGCACACCAAAGATGGCGCCGGTGGCGCCGGTGATGCCCACGATCAAGCGCTTCATTGGCGCCACCGCTCGGCGGCACCCGGCGGCGTCGCCACCTGCCTGTATTCCATATTTTGGACTTTCATAGAATCGTTCAGCTGAAGCAAAGAAACCCCTAGAAGATCATGGACACGCCAACAGTCGCGGACTCTAACAATCAATTGGCTGACGGACAATATCGGCGCGTCGACATTACTTCCATAATATGGACTTCCAGATCGGCGCTTCCACAGCCCCTGTCGGGCGCTGCCGCGCGGCCGCCCTGAGGGCGACAACGCGATCAAGGCACACCGCCAACCAGAAGCTATAGGCCTCGGGATGGCGTTTCACCTCGACCGCCAACTGCTCGATCTCCAGCCAGCGCCAGGCGGCGGCCTCGTCGGGATTCAGCCGCGGCACCCCGTCGAAGCGACCGAAGTAGACGTGGTCGTACTCGTGTTCGATGAGCTTGTTGGCAAACGTCGCCCGATAGCTGAATTCGAAGGCCTTGGCGAGTTGGCATTCGACGCCCATTTCCTCGCGCAAGCGCCGCTGGGCGGCGTTGACGTTCTCCTCGTCGGGCCGCGGATGGCTGCAACAGGTGTTACTCCACAAGCCGGCGGAGTGGTATTTTGCCGCGGCCCGCTGCTGCAGCAGCACTCGGTCATTCGCGTCGAAGACGAAGACAGAAATGGCGCGATGCAGTTCGCCGCTCCGGTGCACGGCCATCTTGCCAGCGACGCCGATTTCCCTGTCGGCCTCATCCACCAGGACAACGAGCTCTTCCATGTCTTCCACGATTTGGCGGGGCGGTAGCGCAGATCTGGCGCAAAGCTTCGTACAGCGAATTACAAGGTCCACTATCTGGATATTCGTAGCGCAGCCCGCCGATTGCACGATGTTGCGCGTAGCGATGCTATCGGCGTGCACTCTAGCAATCTCCCGCGACCTTGCCAACACGCGAGCCGCCGCTTCAATTCCATATTGTGGATATCTTTGCAGCGGCCGAGCGGTACGCCGGATATTCTTCGATGCTAGCATTCCCGACGCTTGAAGGCGCCGCCGGCGGCTCGCGCGGCGTCGCGGCTGGCGAGCAATCGACTGAATACTGGCGACTGACTTGGAGGTAGAAGATGAGCGCAGGTGAGGAGAGCTTGGACGCGATGGGTAGCCCCATGGGCCTGGCTGCGAGCGACGAAGCGAGGACGCAGCGCGAGGCGCTGGGCTTCAAGATTCCCTACGAAGACCTGCGTCAATGGCTCGCGGAAGCCGACAAGCTGGGCGAGGTCAGGTACGTCAAGGGCGCCACCTGGCAGGAGGAAATGGGCATGGCCGCCGAACTCGTCCAGCACGATGAAAACGCACCCTGCGTGCTGTTCGACGAAGTTCCCGGCTGCAACAAGGACTACCGCCTGCTCACCAACTTTTTCGGCGGCAAGCGCAAGAACTTCACCCTCGGCTTCCCGCTGCATTTCAACAAATTGCAACTCTCCGAGGCGTTCCTCGAAAACTACATGCGGGAATTGAAGCCGATTCCCCACGAGTTCGTCAAGACCGGTCCGGTGATGGAAAACGTGCTCACCGGCGACGCCATCGACGTGACGAAGTTTCCGGTGCCGCTCTGGCACGAGGGCGACGGCGGGCGCTACATCGGCACCGGCAGCTACAACATCACGCGCGACCCCGAGGAGAACTGGATCAACGTCGGCACCTACCGCGTCATGATCCACGACAAGAACACACTCGGCTTCTACATGTCCCCCGGCAAGCACGGGCGCATCCATCGCGACAAGTATCAGGCGCGCAACGAAGCGATGCCGGTGGCGATTGTCGTCGGCGGCGATCCGCTGCAATTCCTCGTGGCTTGCAGCGAAATGCCCTACGGCGTCTGCGAATTGGACATCGCCGGCGGCCTCCGTGGCAAGGCGGTCAAGGTGATCAAGGGTCCCGTCACCGGCCTGCCCATTCCGGCCAACGCCGAGATGGTCATCGAAGGCTTCGTCCAGCCGGGCAAGACCAAGCTGGAGGGTCCGTTCGGGGAATGGACCGGCTACTACGGCAGCGACATCCGCGCCGAGCCGGTGCTCGACATCAAGGCCATCTACCACCGCAACAGCCCCATCATCCTCGGCTGCCCGCCGCAGCGTCCGCCCGAAGAACAGGCGCGCTACCGCGCCGTCACCCGTTCGGCGCTGATCCGCAAGAACATCGCGGCAGCCGGCGTGCCGGACGTGACCGCGGTCTGGGCGCACGAGGTCGGCGGCTCGCGCATGCTGCTCGGCGTATCGATCAAGCAGCGCTACGGTGGTCACGCCAAGCAGGCCGGCCACGTCGCAGCGATGTGCCACGCCGGTGCTTACGCCGGCAAGTACGTCGTGGTGGTCGACGACGATATCGACGTCTCCAATCTGGAGGACCTGATGTGGGCCTTGCTGACTCGCTCCGATCCGGCCACTTCGATCGACATCATCACCGGCACCTGGAGCACCCCGCTCGACCCGCGCATCTCGCCTGAGCAAAAGGCCCGCGGCGACAACACCAACTCGCGCGCCATCATCGACGCCTGCCGCCCCTTCGCCTGGCGCGACAAGTTCCCCAAGGTCAACACGCCGAGCCCGGAGTTGACGCAGAGAACGCTGGAAAAATTCGGCTACCTGCTGAAATAGACCGAGCGACCATGGAATGATCGGCATCGGCGTCGAGCGGCTTGCGCATAGGGACCGTCCTGTCCTTTGCCATGACGACGGCGCCGATCATTTCCACGATTACTCCGCTGCCGAAAAGCTTGCGCTCGCGGACTTCTTCTGGAAGGCCGACAACGTCGAACTGACCACCGTCGGCATCGACATCGGCAGTTCGACTTCGCACCTGATGTTCTCCCGCGTCCATCTGCAGCGCAAGACGCAGTTGCTGTCGTCGACCTATGTGGTGGTCGAGCGCAAGATCCTCTGGAAGTCACCGATCCTCCTCACCCCCTTCCTGCCCGACAACAGCATCGACGCGGTGCGTCTGCGCGACTTCATCGACGGCGCCTACCAGGCAGCGGGCCTGGCCCGCGAGGCGATCGACAGCGGCGCGGTAATCCTCACCGGCGAGGCGATCAAGCGCAGCAATGCGCAGGCGATCGCCCACCTGTTCGCCGCCGAATCCGGCAAATTCGTCTGCGCCTCGGCCGGCCACCACCTCGAATGCACCCTCGCCGCACACGGTTCGGGGGCAGCGGCGCACTCTCGCCTAACCCATCGCACCGTCCTCAACGTCGATGTCGGCGGCGGCACCACCAAGTTCGCGCTGCTGCAAAACGGCGAGGTGCGCGCCACCTGCGCGATTGCGGTCGGCGGTCGCCTGCTGGTGCAAGATGGCGAGGGCCGTCTGACGCGGATCGACGCCTCCGCCCAATTGACCGCCGCCAGTCTCGGCCTCGAGCTGCGCCTGGGCGAAATTGTGCCGGCGGCAGACCTCGCGCGCATCGTCGTCGCCCTGGCCGAGGCGGTGGTCAGCTGTATCCGCGGCGAAGCGCCGAGCGAACTGGCGCGCGCCCTGCTGCTCACCGAACCGCTGGCGATGGCTGCGCGGCCGCATCTGATCACCTTCTCCGGCGGCGTTTCCGAATATCTGTTTGAGCGCGAAGCCCGCAGCTACGGCGACATCGCCAAGCCGCTGGCGGATAGGCTCAAGCACGCCTTCGCCAGCGGCCGCATCGCTGCGCCCATGACCGATCCGGGCAACGGCATCCGCGCCACGGTGATCGGCGCTTCGCAGTTTACGGTGCAGGTCAGCGGCAAGACGATACACATCGGCAGGGCGGTGCAACTGCCTTTGCACAACGTCCCGGTGGTCTTCCCTGCCCTGGCGCGACATGGCGATTTCACCGCCGCGGCGGTCGCCGACGAAGTCGGCGCGGCGCTGCAACGCGCCGACATCGGGCCGGATCAGGCGGTGGCGCTGGCCATTCCCTGGCACGGTGAACCGCACTATTCTCGCTTGCGCAGCCTGGCCGAAGGCCTCGCCCTGGCGCTCGACAACAACAGCGCCCTGCCGCTGATCCTGATGGTGGACGGTGACGTCGGCAAGACGCTCGGCCACATACTCGCCGACGAATTGCAGGTGCTGCGCCCGGTGATTTCGGTCGATGGCGTGAAGCTGCAGGAACTGGACTACGTCGATATCGGCAAGATGGTGGAACCGGCTTCTGTGGTGCCGATCGTCATCAAGTCTTTGCTGTTCGCCGCCGGCCGCCAACCCTAAACGTTATTGAGAGGAATGCTGAAGATGACCGACACCGCCAAACCCAATCTCAACCGCGACCCCTACCTCGAATGGGTGGAACAGGAAGCGCTCCCCGTCGTCGAAGGCTTCGGCGTCGATCTGTTCGCCGTCGAGCCCAAACCCTGGGCCCGCTATGAAGCGAAGGGGGCAGCGGTGCACCTCAAGGGGCGCGGCGACTTCATCTCCATGTTCCTGCTGGAACTGGCGCCGGGCAAGGCCACCGCACCGCAGCGCCATCTCTACGAAGAGGTGATCTACGTTCTGGCCGGACGCGGCAGCACCGCCATCCTCTCCAGCGACGGACGTCGCCACAGCTTCGAATGGGGCCCCGGCAGTCTCTTCGCCATTCCCTTGAACGCCGAATACCGCCACTTCAACGGCAGCGGCGCCGACGCCGCCCGGATCGTGTGCACGACAAGCCTGCCCGCCGTGCTCAACATGTTCCACAACAGCGAATTCATCTTCAACAATCCGTGGAATTTCGCCGAGCGCATGGGCGGCGACAAGTACTTCAGCGGTGAAGGCGACTTCATCGCGGTTCGCCCCGGCAACCACCTGTGGGAGACCAACTTTGTGCCCGACCTCGGCGCGATCGAGTTGAAGGAGTGGGCCGAGCGCGGCGCCGGCGGCAAGAACATCATGTTCGTCCTGGCTGACGGCACGATGCACGCGCACATTTCGGAAATGCCGGTCGGCACCTACAAGAAGGGCCACCGCCACGCCGCCGACTTTCACGTAATGTGCCAGACCGGCGTCGGCTACTCGCTGCTCTGGTATCAAGGCGACGAGGATTTCGTGCGCGTGGACTGGAAGCACGGCACGGTGTTCGCGCCGCCCGACCAGATGTTCCACCAGCATTTCAACACCGGTTCGATACCGGCGCGCTATCTGGCCACCGCCTACGGCAGCTCGCGCTACCCCTTCACCGAGAGCAAGCGCAAATCGCTGTTCGGCGGCGTCTCCACCAGCGTCAAGGAAGGCGGCGCGCAGATCGAGTACGAGGACCAGTCGCCGCGCATCGCCCAGCTCTACGCCGAGGCAACGCAAAAGAACGGCGTCGAGGTGAAGATGAGCCAGTTCGCCATTCCCAAAGGCTAGCCCCATGACCCGTGACGAAGCCAAGCAGCGGCTGATCGACGCCGGCCTGATTCTCGAGGCCGAGGGATTGGGCGACCTGACCCGCGGCCACGTTTCGCTGCGGGTGCCCGACGACCGCTCGCTGTTCTTCATGAAGCCGCACAGCGTCGGCTTCGGCGAGATGACCCTGGATAACATCGTCATCTGCAATCTCGAGGGCGAGAAGCTCGGCGGCAGCGGGCGACGCCACAGCGAGGTGTTCATCCATTCGGAGATCTACAAGGCGCGCCCGGAGGTGATGAGCGTGATCCACGCCCATCCGACCCACGCCGTCGCCCTGTCGGCCACCGGCAAGGCGCTGCAGCCGATCAGCCAGCCCGCGGTGGCGTTTTCCGACGGCCTGCCCTACTACACCGACACCATCGCGCTCATCCGCAGCCAGGCACTGGGCGCCGCGGTGGCGCAAGCGCTGGGCGCCTGCAAAGCGGTGCTGCTGCGCAACCACGGCGTGGCGCTGGCGGGTGCGACGCTGGAAGAGGCGACCATCCTGGCGATCCTGCTCGAAAACGCCTGCCGAATCCAACTCCTGGCCGAGGCCGCCGGCGGCATCGGCGCGGTGTTCCCGCCCGACGTCATCAAGCTGCTCCACGATGCCAACGCCAGGCCGGAGCAATACACCATAAATTTTGAATTCCTGCGGCGCAAGGCTTTGCGTGCCATGGCGCGCTAGCAAGCCTTCGGCGTATACAACACAGAGGGAGACAGGGATGAAGATATCATGGCTGGCGTCCGCTGCAGTGGCGATGCTGTCTGGCGTCAACCTTGGCTTGGCGGCGGCAGAACCGGCCAAGGCGCCGGCCGCGGCGACATCGATCGCCCTGTATCAAGGCGCCGACCGTCACGAGCGTCTGGTCGCGGCGGCACAGAAAGAGGGCGAATTGACGGTCTATCACGTCTATCCGAGCTTGACCATGGTGATGGCGGCGTTCACCAAGAAATACGGCATCAAGATCAAACCCTGGCGCGCCGGCTCGGAAGCCGTCTTGCAGCGTGTCGTCACCGAGGCCCGCGGTTCCCGCTACGACGTCGACATCGTACAAAATAACGCTCCAGAAAACGAGGCGATGCATCGAGAGCGGCTGAGCCAGGAAGTGTGGTCGCCCTACCTCGTCGACCTGATGCCCCACGCCAGCCCGCCCCACAAGGAATGGGTGGGAATCACCGTCGATGTGTTCACCGCTGCCTACAATACGCGGCTGATAAAGAAAGAGGATCTGCCCAAGTCCTATAGCGATTTGCTCGACCCCAGGTGGAAGAACCGTCTGGCGATCGAGACAGATGATATAGGCTGGTTCGGCACACTGATCGAGGCGCTGGGCGAACAGCAGGGACGCAAGCTGTTCACCGATATTGTCGCCGCCAACGGCATGACCTTCCGCAAAGGCCACTCGCTCTTGGGCGGCTTGGTCGCCTCAGGCGACGCTCCGATTGCGTTGTCGGCTTACAGTTGGACCGCCGAGCAATTGAAGAGGAAAGGCGCCCCCATCGAGAACCACGTCCTGCAGCCGCTGATTGGTCAATTCAGCACCTTGGCCATGGCGAAGAGGGCACCGCATCCCAACGCCGCAGCGCTGTTCTATGACTACATGCTGAACGAAGGGCAGCAACAGTTGGCCAGCCTCGACTACGTCGTAACAAGAAAGAAGATCGAATCGCCCTTCAGCAACGTTCCGCTCAAATTGATTTCACCCGAACAAGCGCTGGACCTGCAGGAGAAATGGGCCAAGCTCTTCGACGAGGTGCTGATCAAGGCAGCGCGGTAGCAGCCACCGATGGCAGCGGAGGCGCCGCCTCTGCTCGCCAATTTTGACTATCGGGGCACAAGCATTAGACTTTAAATTCGTGGACCATTGCTAAGAAGCCCTTCCGGTGAAGAAAGTCAAACCCATAGCGGGAACCCAGAGCATCGAACGCGCCTCGCATTTGCTGCGCATCATCGCCTCGCGCAACAGCGTCGGTCTGCGCTTGGTAGACATCGCGAAGCAAGCAAAGCTCGAGCGCCCAACGGTGCATCGCATCCTGAAATGTCTGACGGCCGAGGGACTGATCAGCCAGAGTGCGGAGACCCGCCGTTACTTTCTCGGCCATGTGATCTTCGAGCTCGGGCTGGCAGCCTCCTCGAGTTTCAACCTGAGGGATATCTGCCGCCCGGCGCTGGCCCGACTCGCCGAGAAATCGGGTGACACCGTATTCTTGTCGATCCGCAGCGGTGCCGATTCTGTCTGTATCGACCGTTTGGCAGGCGCGTTTCCGATCAAGACCTTCACCTTGGACATCGGCACGCGCCGACCGCTGGGTGTCGGTGCAGGAGGCTTGGCGCTGATGATGAATATTTCCGAGCAGACCCAGCAGGAGATCGTCTCCGCCAACGCGCTGCGCCTATCCGCCTACAATAACCTGACCGTGCCCATCGTGATGAAGCTGCTGCGGCGCTGCCGGGACTTGGGTTTCGCGCTGAACGATGCACAAGTCACCAAGGGCAGTTCCTCGGTGGGACTGCCGGTTCGTTCCCGATCCGGGGAGCCCGTATTGGCAATCAGCATCGGCGCAATTTCGAGCCGAATGACCAAAGAACGGCAGAAGGAACTGGTAGCCATGATCAGGCTTGAGTTGGAAAATCTCGAGCCCCACATAGAAGAAACAGCTCACCCGTAAGGACAAGTTCGGATGCTCCGCCTTGCCTAACGCCGGCCCGAAGCACGGCTACCACTTGTCCTATTGCCCAGTTTCCTGAGGCCGCCACTCTATCGACCCAGTCCGACCGCTCAAGCGTTTCTAGCGGCATTCGTCCTCTCGAGGCTACTGGAGAATTGGGCCCTAGGCGTATAGTGATCGCTTGCGATCCAGGACAATTGCTTATGGGAAAATGCCATAGCTTGCGCGCACCGGGTCGGGATCCACTGAGGGGAGGGGCCCTAGATGAGTAAGGGATCGGTGTTGTCACTGACGCTCGCCGTCGTCGTGATTGCAGGCTGCGCCTCAACCGGCACTCGCCAATCGGAGCTCGATCGTATCCAGCATATCGTCGTCATCTACGCAGAGAACCGCAGCTTCGATCACTTTTACGGCGACTTTCCTGGTGCTGAAGGCATTGCGCAGGCGACCAGCGAGCAAAAGACGCAACTCGACTTCGACGGCAGCCCGCTGTCGCACCTGCCCGCTACGTACGCCGGAGGAAAGATCGTCGCGCGGTTCCCAACCGCGGGACTGCCAAACGGCCCGTTTCGAATCGACGCACCGCCGATCAATGGCCGCTTCGACGAGGTATTGCTGAGCCCTTGGCACCTTTATTACCAAAACCGCGAACAGATAGCGGGCGGCAAGAACAACAGGTTTGTCGCGCTCGCTGACGTCGGCGCTTGGGCGATGGGATACTTTGATGGCTCGAAGCTGAAGATGTGGCAGTGGGCGCGTGAGTACACTCTCGCAGATCACTTCTTCATGGGTGCGTTCGGCGGTTCGTTTCTCAATCACCAATGGCTAATTTGCGCTTGCTCGCCGGTCGATCCCAATGCACCGGTCGCGACTCGCCCCAAACTCGATGATCAAGGCAACCTCGTCAGGAAGCCGAGCTCACCGAAGTCTGTTCTAGATGGCCCAGTGCAGTTGTTCGACGGTCGAGTGACTGCCGATGGTTACGTCGTCAACACTGCACAGCCGCCCTACCAGCCAAGCGGTATTCCGCCTGCGCCAGGTAGTTTCGATTTCGCCGATCCGGGGAAACATCCTGTTCCGCCGCAGACCACCAAGACTATTGGCGACACCCTTTCTGCAAAAGGCGTGAGTTGGACGTGGTATGCCGGCGGCTGGGATGCCGCGCTCGCCGATGGTCGAAGGGATCCGGCCGCGAAGCGGGAGGTAATCTATGCGCGCGGCGCGGATAGCCCCATCTTCCAGGCACACCACCAGCCGTTCAACTACCATGCGCGCTTCGCCCCCGGCACGCCCGATCGCGCTACGCACCTCAAGGACGAACAGGAGTTCCTAACCGCAATTGACGCCGGATCACTGCCCCAGGTCGCGTTCTTTAAGCCCGCAGGCCGTCACAGCGAGCACCCGGGCTATACCGACGTGATGAGCGGCGACGAACACATCGACGTAGTCCTCACACGCCTGCGAAACAGCCCGCAGTGGGAGCACATGGCAGTCATTGTCACCTACGACGAGAACGGAGGATTTTGGGACCACATGCCGCCGCCGTCAGGACCAGGCTGGGGAGATCGCTGGGGGCCGGGCACGCGCATTCCGACGATCGTCATCTCGCCTTACGCCAGGCGCGGTTACGTAGACAAGACGTCTTACGATACGACTTCAATCCTGAAGCTGATTACCAAACGCTTTGGCCTCGAACCGCTCCCGGGTGTGCGTGCCAACGCCGGCGATCTGACGGACGCATTTGACTTCGTGCGGTGAATCCAGAAGGGATCGAATAGTCTCCACGCCTAAGCAGATCATTTTTCAAACTCGATCGCGGAAACCCGCGCCAATACTGGGTGTCGTGCGAAAAGCGACCTCCGCAGAATCGGAGAGCAGAGAGCAGTTAGCGAGAAGAATCGCCGAAACATGCCCTCAGGCGACACCGGCCCCATTCGCACGAAACTCAGGAAGCCCGCCAATACTGGGCGTTCCGGGCACCAAAAAAATGGCCAGAGCGATGTCTGGCCATGGTGTCCTGGTGGTGGGGAGGCGACCCGGCGCAGACGCCACCTCTGAATCAGAGGGTAACGTATTGAATACCTGTCCACTTTCCACACTGTTGCCCAAGGTCCGTGGTGGCCGGATGCCTCCAATTGAAGCGGGCACCTCTTCTATTCCACTTACGTCGGTCTGGAGTTCGATCCCACAGCCTTGATCAAACTCCAGACGCCGCCAAACGCAACGATGCGCCGTCGCGTTCGCGTCAATGCACATGCGCCGACAGGTTGCAACGATGGCGCCATAGCCGTTAAGCGTAGGGCCAACCATCCCTAAGCTCGGCCAGTACATACCCGCCAGAAGATCTCGCGCGACAGGCAGTTTGGCATTCATCGCCGTGCCTGATCGCTGTTCCATTCCGTCCGTCAGGTGCATGGCGCTAGCCGGAACTCTTTCCAATGAGCTAGCCCTTATCCGATCTTGATCACTTGGTCGCCCTGTATATACCCATAGGACATTCGCACGAGCGGGTTCGTCCTCTGTTCCACGGGGATTTCGAGCACCTGAATTGCGAAAGGCGCCATCGCCTGCACATGTGCGTTGCAAAGGTAGGCCATAAATATTTCCGCTGTGTTCGCGATATGCTCTGTTACCTGCGACATTAGTGAAGTCAGAGCGCCCGCTGACGCTTCTAGACCAGGCCGGACGATCTCTACCGAGGGAACCATAACTCTCCCGTCGGGCAGTAGTCGGAAATCGAACACCTTGATATGCCAGTCTAATTTCGCATGTTCGATCATGTTACGCATTTCGCGCAGCTCTAGCAGGAGTGGGCGAACCGCCTCGATGTACTTGGTAAATGGATCGTCAGCACCGTAGTGCTTGTTGGTGAGTTCAGCTAGTGAATCGATCCATTTTTTGTTGAGAGCCTCTCCATAGAAGAGGCGCGCTATATCGCGCAAAACGTCAACGGCGTGCCCCACTTTCTGCGCAAAGGCTTCGCACCGCGCTTCGGTATCACCAATGGCTGGTAGGGTCAGGTTCTTGCCCTTCGAGCTCACCTTCTGGAAGCACTTAACGGCGTCTTCTTGCGCGTTCTCCAGATGGCTCAACATGTCAGCCATCGCAGCAACATCTTTCAACAAATCCAAGGCAAGTGCCAACCCCCGTTTCTCGTCGAACGCATTTCCTAGGTGACATTCCTTGAAGAGTGTGTGGGCTGTCAGCAACGTCTTAGAGACGATGGCATCGTCGGCCCCTCGCGCAAGCAATTTCTGTTGTGTATTTGGAATTGCGATATTGGTTCGGTCGGGATCAATCTCGTCGGCGAGCTGAATGGTATAGACGGCCCGATCCAGAACGACCAACATCCGATCGCTCAAGCTCAAGATTTCCTTGATTTCGCCTTCTTCTGGCGTGCCAATCTTCATCGCCTTCGCGGAATCCCGGAGGCCATTGATGCGGTGCTTGCATTCATCGTCATCGCTCATGACCCGTAAAATACCGCAAGTTGCGTCGAATGTGGCTTTGCCGATGACATTAGGTGATGACCAGCGCAATCACAGCCGATTGCGGTGGATCAAAGGCTAACGGAGCAGCACGCCCTGAGGTAGTGCCTCGCAACAATTCCGTTAGCGCAATGAAGAGTCAAGTATTGCCCTGACAGCGTCAACCAAAGCATCTGGAGTCATGCTGCTGTCAATTAGGTAGCAAGAACGTCCTATGTTTACCGCATATTGCAATGCCACTGCGGCCTGCATCTCGATATGCAGCCCAAGTTCAAACAATGACGGCAGAGGACGCCCGTCGGGTGCGCAAGTGATTCGATCACGCAATACCTCGGGTGGAGCATATAGGCAGACGATCGCATCAGGAGACAACGCCTTAAGCTGTTCACTCTTGAAAGGAGTAACCCGGAAGCCATAGGATTCTTTGGTCACCGGATGGCTATCGATTAGGATCTGGTGCGTCCCGCGCTTATGGTTCACTTCATCGATCAGCCGTGCATCTACCGCCATTACATCTTCGTGCGTCACGATGCGTGACGATTTTTCCCTTATCTCAGCTGCGTCGACCGCCGGTCCATCTCGCTGCCGCAGATGCTCGCGCAGCAAAGTGCTATATGAAAGTACCAGTGAGTTTGGTGCGCGTTTCCGTATGCCGGCGCAAAGCGTGGACTTGCCAGTAGCGGGAGCACCAGTCAGATAGACTACGCTTCCCATATCGCCCCTCCCTCCCCAAGTAATCGTCACCGGTGCCGGGGGTACAACAGGGCGCTAGGCAGATACTGTTGCCCCAACTTTGCCCATTATGCCGTCACAGAATGGCGACAGTGCCCCAAACATATCCATGGTTCGACCCAGCGGCTTTTCCGCTGGTGCTGACGAGCGCAAATCGGACACAAAAGAAGCCCATGCGCTCATGTCGCCACATCGCACAATCTCAGCTGCTCTGTCCAGATCACGCCGCATGAGCAAGGTTGGATTGGACAGTCGAACGAAGAAGGGAACCTCCAGCTGAACGACAAAACTTACCGGATAGCTCTTGGCGCCAGGTGTGCATAGTTGCTCCGAATGGGCCACGACCGCCGTTACTTGGGATGCGCCAAGTGCCTTGCCCGTATTTAGGTTGCGCAGCGAAAGAGGCGATACGCGCAGCGCACTCGTAGTTCCCAGCTCGGCGGGAGATCGACAAACAAGAGCGTAATGGAACTCCTTGCGGCGGCCGGATGGAAGCTTGGCCCGACTTGTCACAAACGAGTGCATCGGCAACGGCCGGGTCTGCCCTTCGACGTCGATCCACGAGTTCCATAAAACGACGTCGACCGGCGCCACGTCGATTTCCTTTGGCTTGCTAAGCATGGGGGAGAAAACGGCTGCTAGAGAATTTCCGTCTGCCACGGCTGCGTCAGCGTTGGCGCCGAGGGATTGGCCGATTCCCCAGAGGAATCCTCCCCCACCGAGGCGTCGTTCCCATTCTTTCCTAAGAATTATGTGCGAAAGGTCTTCTCCGGATTCGGTACCCATCTTTGTCCAGCAGAACGTGGGCGGTAGTTGTGTTGGCATCATCGATTTCCCTCAAAACGATTGTAGCACACCCCAATTCAATTATTGCTATTGTATAGGTATAATGAATAGGATGAAAGTCAGAATGAACAGCGCTGCCGCCAAGCAATTGGTGGCACAAATTAGATCAGATACGCGCTCAGATAGCGAGATAGCGCGCCTTGCCGGCGTAAGTCAGCCAACAGTATCGCGGCTACGTAAGTCAAGAGGAGTAAGGTCCCGTGGTAGCTCGTCATTCAACAATCTATGCAGTTTCTACAATATTCCCGTTGGCGCGGCGAAGGGCGCGCATGGATACAATGAGCTACTTTGCAATGCCATCATAGAGGCGTGGGATGGAACGGAGACACATGGTCGTGCTCTGATATTTGTGATTAAAGGACTTAAAGGACTGCACGACCCAGAACATGGGAACGTAGGAGAGTGAAATGACGGCCCCATCAAATCGGATAAGCGCGGTTTTCGGTTCGCTAGAAGCGGCTGGCTACCCGCGTGACTTACAGAGACTGCTGCTGCCAGATTGGGTAACGCCAGCCGTTCTGTCAGACGAAGCAGCATCCGCTGAGGTTGCGACGATACTTGCCAAGCGCCTCGGCCTGCGGCCTACTTCCTTGTTTTCACGAACGCCACAGATCGAAGCCCTAAGGCGGCGAGATACCAAGTACAAGCGTTCCATTCCAAACAGATCAAGAGACCTGACAGCTGCCACGGCCGTCGCCGTCAGCGTTGCGGAATCCGTCGCGGCAGCCTGCCACATACCCTTCTCACCGTTTCCAGGTAGCGCACAGGCACTCCGTCAGGCCGTTTTGACCGACTTTCCTGGAAAGTGGTTGGGGCTGCGGAATCTGATCATGTGCTGCTGGGCGCATGGTGTTCCGGTCATTTACCTTACCGAGATTGGCCGTGGCGTGTCAAAGATGGACGGAATGGTGGTCCAAACCAACGACCGGCCCGTGATTGTCCTCTCCAAGAACACAGATATCTGGGCATGGCAATTGTTTGTTCTCACACACGAGGTGGCACACATCGCTCTCGGGCACGTCGAATACGACGAAATATTGATCGACGAGGAGTTAGGCAAGGATTCCTATGCGATGGCGGATCCCGACCTCGATGAGAGAGCTGCAGATTCCTTCGCGATTGAACTGCTGAATGGCCGTCCCGACGCCACTTATCGGGTTTCCGAAGAGAGGGTCAATGCCCCAACCTTGGCGAAAGCGGCATATGAATACGGCAAATCGGGACAAATTGATCCCGGGCACATCGTGCTGAACTATGCGCACCGCTCGGGGGATTGGGCAACTGGCGTCGCGGCGGCAAAGCTGCTACAGGCGGACAACCCACCAGCCGCAAGCGTGATAAACGAAGCGATGTGGCGCGAATTCGAGTCCGACGACTTCTCGGAGGACAACCTGGAGTTTCTCCGCCGAGCGACAGGAACCATAGTCGGTTGAGGCTTTGATGACATTGTTCATCGACAATGACGCACTTCTAAAGCTGGCAAACTATGATCTGCTGGATATCGCGTTCACCATGTTTAACATCCCGCCACAGGACGTCCATGTGCTGGCGACAGCCAAATATGTGCTTGTGCCGGCCAAAGATCGGTTGCGCCATTGCAAGACGGAGGAGGCAGCTTACAGACTGGAACACTTTCTCTCAAAGGCGACCAAGTTAGACGTGGATAGTGTAAGCAGCGAAGTGCTGGACCCACTATTCGCTATACCGGGTATCGATCCGGGCGAGGCGTTGATGCTCGCGATGGCCGCACCGAACCCCGATTCCTACATTATCACCGGCGATAAGCGGGCTCTTGAAGCCTTGCACGGCGGAAAAGGCCTCGACACCATACGCGGGGCACTTGCCGGCCGCCTACTCTCGCTCGAATTGCTGTTCCAGTTCTTGATTGAAGGTGATTTTGAGAAAGTGCAGGCGTGTGTAAGAAGCCAGCTAGGGGTTGATAAATCGCTAACAATCGCCTTCGGTATATCTGCACCGGCAAGCCTTGAGTCAGTTCGTGAAGCTCTGAATTCATACGTCGAGCACCTCAGGCGCATGACCGGTGCTTTGCTGCATCCCTCTCCGACTAGTTCCTGACAAAAACCGCGAAAGGAGATTTCACCCTGGCTACGAGGCTGATGGGTTTAATTATCCTTTCCTCTGGGGCCACCGGAATGTCCCGTTCAGAATAGACGAAGCACCCTTTGTCGGATTGGCCAATCAGGTACTTGTCGCCACGCTTGCCCCGGTTCGGTCCCACGCCGACCTCTAGGTCCCCCAAGTTAATCGGGAACTCCTCGACCCGAAGTTCGTCAAGTACGAGGGCAAACCTTGACCCTCGCACTTGAATTCCTTTGGGAATCGGCTTCCAATTCACACCATCGTCAGAGTATTCCTTCGCAATTTCGGGTGGCGCTCGGTGTTTGGAATCCATCTTCTGCATGATGATGAGGACTTCCTCCCCTCGGGAGTTGATTTCCTTGGCAAATGGCTGAACCATCGTTAGCGGATGGCAAGTGCTCCCGCCGTAACCCCAGAATATTGAGCCTGTGTTCTCATATTCGTCCTGCTTCCTGGCGATTATCTCCTCAATACTCTCTTGGGCATGCAGGCCCACCTTCATGTAGATTAGTCCGGCCTTCTTCTTGGCGTCATCCATTCGTCACCTCAAGAGGTTCAAGTGAATACAGGCGGTCCGATTCCCGGTCGGGGTTCAGCGTGCCGGGCTGGCGCACATACTTCACACGTAGCGGCGAACCACGCCCGTAAAAATTTCCCAGGCGCGATTGGTCAAGCGGCTCGGACGTCATTTCTATACATGCAGGGTCTACTCGTCGGAACAGGCATGAACACGACCTTAGGTCTGGGTTATCGTCTAGGTGGTATAAATGCAGCTGTGGTTGCATCTCGGCCACTACGTACCCTAACTGAATCGCTCGCGTCTGCGTGTCACGCAGCACCTGCTGGGTCCACGGCAAGTCTGGGTCGTCTGCGATCACCACGATTCCGAGGCTCTGCGCCTTGGTCGCCTGACTACCGCGTTCAAAAAATGCGGTCACGCTCTCCCCCCCATTGCTCGCACCCCACGGGGGATTGATATGGAACCCGTCGTAAGCGCCGAAGTGCAGTTCAGGCAACGGGTCGGCGACGTTGTACAGGTGCGCGGAAATTTGAACCTTGTCGCTGAGTTTCTCACCAAAACGCTCTACCGAGCGCACGATCCGTTCGTCAAAGTCAAGTAGCGTAATGGAGCTTGGGCCGTAGTCGATGACATCCTGCGCTTTGAGATGCGCCGCGGAAAGAGCAATACCGTCGCCATCACCGACAAAAACGATGTCTTTGCCATTAAAGACTCGTGCGACATACTCAGCCTGGATGACCATGTCCGCCACTTTCATGTAGATCTGGTCGAACTCTCGCAGAGGCGGCGGCCGGTTCTGAACGACATCGGAAATGGCATTGATTGCATTGCGAAGATCGAAGGTCATGGCTTTGCCCAGAACAGTCGCGACGGCATTGTCGCTACCCATTCCTGCCAAGAAATCTGACGGCAGGACCAACATCGTAACCGTTTGGCATGAATAGCACAACCCGCATCGACCCCTACCAAATAGGACCGAATGTCGGAAGATCAAAGTTCCCTGCGCGACCTCCTGCGTAGTTGAGTTGTCAAGGCGGTGTTTCAGGGTGCGAGATCGTGGCCCTTTAGGCTAACAACAGAAGGCGTCTGCGACCTGACGAGTGGGTTACCAAGACCGCACGCTGGACAACAGGTGAATTTCCCAACAAACAGGAATTTTGGAACGGTGATATGCTCCCTGCCTAGGATGGCACTTAGATGATCAGACGCCTCGTACTTGCGAAATATCAATACAGAACTGGTCTAAGCATTATGCACGAAGCCTTGCCGATGTCGGGAGGGCTAGCGCTCTCGCTCTTTCATGATGCTGTCGAAACGATGGCATGGACGACCGTGTCAGCAGTCGAGGGCCCCGTGAAGGACCAGTTACCATTCACCCAGCTGTGGGAAGCCGTGAAGGCCGGAAAAAAGAACACCGATGAAAAAGCACTACCACTTCAAGCAGTAATGCTGGAGCTAAATAAAGTGCGAGTAGCCTTCAAGCACTATGGGATCGTACCAGATGTAAAGGACGTGGATCGGCTGTCCGTTCACGCTGAGGAATTCCTGCGCAATACAATGCATATGTTTTTCGGGCAAGAATTCGACAGGATCACCATGGCAGATATCATCGAAGCTGCAAAGGTCCGCAATCAAATCAAGATTTCGGAGCAACACCTTGCTGAGGGAGACTTCAAGGAAGTAGCAAAGGCTTGTGCAATTGCTGAGCACTACATCCTGGCCCAGTTTGAAAATATCATCCCAGATTTCAGCCTTCACCGTCTAGAAGCCGGCACTGACAATGAACGAGAAATCAAACGTGCCTTGTCCGCCTTCTACAACATGCGCAAGTCATGCCTCCTAATGCTATCGGGAGGAAACATTGGACCGTACTTGCGGTTTCGCCACTTCGCTCCGCGAGTCCAAGAAGCACTATCGGGCCACATACTCGTGTCCGGGGCACCCCCAGAGATGAAGAAAGAGGATGCGGAATTTTGTCTGAAGTACGCCACCGACTATGCGCTGAAAGCGCAGGATCACATTCGAGGAGCCGATCATCAGGCTGGCTCATATTACGCTAGCAATGTGAATTGATGTCGGAACGGCCGGCAGAAAGAACACTCACTTCTCTACGTCAGCGAGGGCATTGCCATGGAACTCGTTGACCAGCTTCGGAGGCAGCTCGAATTCCTGCGCCGCTCGTGCGCTTCGTACGATTCCGGCCACAAGGACGAAGCTGTCCGCCTCGCGGTGACACTTCGGACCCTCCTCCACGATACAGCCAGAAGCATATCCTTGTTGAGGCAAATGGGGATAACGGACCGCCTGCGCTTCCCCTCGTCCATTGGAACCACCGGCCGCCTGCCGCTCGCCTTCAAGCCAGTGATGATCTTGCCTTTGATGGCGACTTCGTCGGGCGGCGGCGTCACAGCGCCTTTCCACGGACCGAGCCCAGACATCATGCTGAACGTTCAGGATTGGTGGAATGAGGTAGTGATGAAGCAAGGAGCTACCTTCACGCGCCGCGACATTGTTCTCTCTGCCGCAAACCAAGACGGCGGCGCACACGTCGACCCATCGCCGTCGGCGAGAACCAAGGAACTGAGGATCGGTCTCTATACCGTAGTGTCCATGAAGGTCAACGGTGTTGAGGTAGTTGAACGCAGTAATCACCATTTCCCGCTGATCCGCCAGTTTGCCTACGAAGTTCTCAAGTGCCAAGAACTGGTCTCGATGAGTGACCAACCGGGCACAGATTAGCCCGTCCAGGTTGTAGGCCATTGTAGAACCCGTCACCAACACATCGAGAACATGAACAACCTCCAACATTTCTATCACCGAACTGATAGACATTGTTGAGCACTTTCAACTGACCATCCCTCCGACACCCAGGCATTGCACCTGAGCATGGCGGAGCCCCGAGCTACCCATCACGCGGCCTTCGGCGTATTCACCAGTGCGACCCGCGCGTTGAATAGCGGCCCCACCAGCGGCCGTGCCTGCTCCACCTGCGCATCGATACCGAGAGATGTGGCGATGAGAGCTTTGACTGCCGCTGCCTTGGCGGCACACGGCACATCAGGAATCGTAAGTTAGATTTCCGCTATATACCTGCCGGTCTGCGCAGCGCGGCGGCTGAACGGGGCTCTGGCTCTAGATATCCTCGCCTATGACTTTCGTACAATTGTAACGACGCTTGCCTGCCTCTATACTCACTGCATTATTCCAATAAGTTGGAGACACACCATGACAGACCATGTAGAAAATGCTGGTCCGACTTGGCTGCCTTGGATGTCGGCGATCTTGATCCTTGGCTTTTTCGCGCTGCTGTTCACATAGTATCCGCCGACCGTTGGCTGATAGATTACAAGCGATCGAATCTTGTGCCTGCCCGCGTACGACCGGTCAAGTCCTATCGACGCCGACGTGCGCTGTTGACGAGTTTATAACGTGTAGCGTCGGTCGCACAGTTTGGCTATTCGTGGAACCGCCAGCGGGGCTGCGTTGCGATTGTGCCGTGCCAGTTGGCAACGGGCATCGCTGCACCTGTCTAAACCGCTTGAAGCTGTATCAGGAATTCGGCATTTAGCCTTCTGGCCACGTAATACACGAGGGGGAGATCATGGGCGAGTCAATCAGACCCAGCACTGGCGGCACCAGGATCTATATCACCGACCCTGATGATGGGGAACGAGGCGCTATCCCCGATTGGCTTTGGGTCCTTTTGGCAATAGCGGCGCTTGTTGCTGTATTCGCAGCGTAATACCGCTATCTCGGACACGATGTCCGTGACGTAGTCTGTTTGCGAGCCTTGCGCCAGATAGCGCCAAGCAAAGCGGCGAGCGGCGTCAGAAGTAGGCTCACAGCAAAGAATATTCCCACGCTCGCCAGAGCGGCGATAAAGAGCGCTATGAGCCAGATAATGGCCTGCCCGATGGCGTTTTCCACATCGGCAATCATAGCGCTTGCCTCGCTACAGCTGGGGTGCAGGGTATACAAAAATGCAGAATATTCCTCTGTTTCTTCTTCGGTCATATGACTATGGTGTGAGCGTAGGCGATTGAAATGCTCGCCTGCACTGCAGAAGGAGAACAAACATGGGCGCTGGACATTACCAGGTGGTCTGCAAAGACAGATCGACGCAAGGTCCCGTGATCAAGCAGATGTGCAATGGAGAGACGCCGCTGGAAGTGCGAGACCTCACGACACAATCAAATATTCGGGTGCTCCCCGGAGATATTTCAGTGTTTCGGCATTGCCTTGTAATTGGCAGCAAGCAATACGACATTCTGACCGTGCAGAAACTCTACTAGGATGACAGCCATGGAACTTCCTAAGGTTGGTCAAAGCTCGCCAAAGGGTTCCCCCATTGCGGGGTTTTCAATTGGTGCGTTCATGGCAAGGAACACTGCGATGGCTAAGTTCAGCGACGCCAAAAGTGAAATGTTGGCGACGCTGCAGCAGAAGGCGGCAGCAGGAGATAGAGCTGCGAAGTTCAGTCTGGGAATAAGGAGTGCCCTGGGTTCGCAGCAGTAGCGCTAACAATACGTCGTTGCCAGCCAAGGGGGTTCGCCACAGCGCTGTGAAGTATTTAGGTGCTGACGTCGCAGGACTCCAGCATGTCCGCCCCGTTCATCGTCCCTTCGTGCCCCGTTCAGGATTCTTCATCCTGAGATTCGTCGCGTGTTGATCGGCTTTGTTGTTGGCGGTTGTTTTCTTGCCGAAAGCTTCGCGCGCCTCGATGTTGATCTTGGTCGCCTCTATGCTCTTGATGCACCGCCAGCGCTTGCCACCCTTGGTCAATATCTGCCGCATCCCCTCGATTGGGTGTTCCATTCCGCAGTGGTAGCAATACGCTGTATCACTCACGGTGAGCGCTGGGCAAAAGTCTCACTCTACTCTGTGCGCAGCGTGATGTGCAAATGATCGGTGCTGGCGTAAGCGGCATCGCAATAACATTCTGCCAGCACGCTTGACAGGGCCAGGTGCCAAGTGCAATGTAGGAATTCCGCGGGAATTGGTGACGAAAGAGCACACCCACGGCAATCGAATTGGGAATCAATACAAATAAGGAGACGCGAAATGAACAGACATCTGTGCACGTTGGGCACGGGCCTTGGGTTCGCACTATTTCCCTTGATGGCTGCCGCCGCCCCCGAGGAGGTGCTGGATACAATCTGGCGCCTGGGCACCTATTCTGTCATGGTCCTTGTGGTTGTCGTCGTCGTTGGGGTCTACTTCTTTAGATCACGAGACAGGCGACGGACACCATTGCTCAAAATATTGCCCGACAGTGCAGCCGTTCACTCAGTGGCACCTGATACACCAGTCATCGAGGGCGTCCGGAAGATGGCCGCTGCGAAGATCGGCGCCTTGATCGTTGTCGAAGGCGACAAGCTTGTGGGCATCTTCACCGAGCGGGATGCGCTAAACAAGGTGCTCGCCCACGGCCTGGACCCAGCCGCCACGAAGATGTCTGCCGTAATGACCAAGGACCCCTACTCCGTTTCGCGGACAACGACGGTCGCCGAAGCAATGGAAATGGTGACGCAGAGACGATTCCGGCATCTACCCGTTGTTGAAAATGGCAAGGTGTTAGCCGTTGTCTCAAGTCGAGATTTGACCCATTGGCTTGTGAACGACGAGGGTGAGGATATTCAGGAGCTGGTCGACGTTGCCGCTGGCGCCTGATCTCTATTGATTTGAGTGGCAGTACCGCAAGCAATATGTACGGAACTGCCACGTTCTGATGCCATCTTTTTCGGCGGCCGGATCACTGGTAGATTCAAACCATCGTGGTACCAGACCTTCTAAGTTCTTGCGCAACATGTGAATCTCCGGTTGGAGGACATCGCAATGGATGAGACAGACTCACGCAGCATAGACCCAGCCAGGCGTACAAACAGCCAATTCGCGTCTATTCTATGGTTCTGGGCATTGCTTGCCCTGGCGGTAGCGACAACCGTTATTGCGCTAATGGTGAGGTAGCGTAACGCAGCGAAGCGAGACGCGCTATGAGCGCCAGATGTTGAGCCGGCAATCGCGGCAGTGCCGCAGTGACAGGCTCAAGCAGCCTTCGTCATAGACGTTAGGATAAGCTCCGCCCCATGCCCTTCGTCCATCGAATAGCTGCGGTACGACAGCGTCCAGCCACGTCGTACATAGATTTCAATCGTCTGCTCGAGCTCACTCTTGTCATCGCCAAGTAAGCGTAGGCGGTCTGGCGGTGGGGCCGATGAATTTCTTTGGGCAGCCGAAGCGGTAAGAAAGGTTTTCTTTATCATGGGAGAAGTAGGTTAACAAATTGCACCCGAGATTTTACGGCTTGCAGCGCTGCCAAATCAATAGCACGCAATTAGAATGCTCGAGTTCCGAGTCGCCGCCTGGCGGCAGCGGAACCTCGAGCTACCCATCACGCCGCCTTCGGGGACTTCACCAGCGCAACCAGCGCATTGAAGAGCGGACCAACCAGCGGCCACACCTGCTCGATCTGAGCTTCGACGCCGAGCGATGTAGCGATGAACGATTTGACAGCCGCCACCTTGGTGGCACCCGGAGCGTCAGGAATCAAGAGTTCAATTTCCGTGATGACCTGCACGATCTGCGCCTTGTTGCTGACGAGGAACGACAGGATTGAGAGGGCCAGCGTTACGACTTGGGACATTTGTCTTCTCCTTTAGAATTGACAACCAACACCAACAAAAAGCCCGCTGACCAGGGTGGCGAGCGGGCAATCTTGCACAGCAGGGGCCTCTGGGCTTTCCGCCGGCGGCTCGCATTCAGGGTTCAGAATCAGGTGCGCTTTTGGGCGGCAGACCAACGGACTTAGTGGTGGCGGCGGTCGTATAACTGTTGAACAGGCCGAGCAGCACAGCACCAGCACTGCCCAGCGTAACGATCTGCTCATGGGTGATCGGCAGATGGACGCCGAAGAGCGAGAGTCCGGAGACGCCGGCCGCGATGATGGCGGCGATCGCATTGGCTGTGGCTTGCGCATTTTTCCACCCCGCACTGTTTTCGAGTTGTTTGCCGGCCTGCAGCGCCTCGATCATTTCGGTAATCACGGTCACTCCTTTGGTGGGATAGTCAGAGCTGCATGGAAGACGCCCAGACCGACCAGCGCGCTCTGGATGAAATTGACGTAGGCGTCGGCCTCGGCCTGGCCGAAGGCCACCAGCGCACCCCAGACCGCGAGGAGCGCAGCAGCGGCCAGAATCTTGAGTTGTGCATCGTTCATGTTGCTCATGCCAATCCCTCCGTGTAAGTTGTGCTGCCATTGCCAAAGTGCGCCGTCAGCACCCGAAATCGAGGCGCGTCGGCAAAGGCGACATGCAGCCACGTGCCCTCCTGGATCAGCGTGTCGAAGCCGACCATTCGCTTCTCCGCAATGAGCGCCAGAGCTATCTGCAGCGGGCTGCCGAAGTCAGGGCAGATGATGTCGGCCGCCAAGCCCAGCATGTGCGCGCTGTCCTTGGCGCCCTTGATCGCACTGTTCAACTTCGGGCAGCGGTACCCACTGTCGACATGGATTGGCATCGACAGGACGGTCCGCACCCGCTCCAAGCCCGCCGCAAGTAGCCCCAGATTGGCCAGTACCTCGGTAGGTGGCGTGTTGTCGATGCCCCACCGCTCGGCGTAAGGACTGCGCGTCAGCTCTTCCAGGGTGAAGTGGGCCGAGAGATAGTTCATTTGCTGCGCTTCCACAATTGCTCCCGCGTCTGCTCGATGCTGTCCTGTTGGCGGCGGTCGTTCTCGATCGCCGTCTTCAGAATCACCAGGGTCTCGCTGATCTGGATGGAGTGCTGGTTCAAGGTCTGCTGCATGGCCTTGATGTCGTCCGACTTCTGGATAAAGATCCAGACCAGAACGCTGAAGAGCGCGGCGAGAATGGCGCCCAGCAACTTGATTCCGCGAAACAGCCCCTCCTCCTCAGCGATGTGCGCCATCAGCAGCGACTTGTACTCGGCGTCGGGTGTGGCTCTCCTATCGTCCATATCAGCATGTCCCGGTGGTGCACGTGCCATGATTGCTGTTCGTGGTCGTGCTGGTGGTTGTGGTCGGTGTGTTATTGGTCGACGTCGTATTGGTTGTGGTCGTATTGCTCGAACTCGTATTGGTCGACGTCGTCACGGGATTGCTCGAGGTGCCCGAACCCAGAACGCTGTTACTCCCCAGGGTCTGCGTCGTCGTGTTCTGTTGATTGGCGTTGCTGGTCGTGGTCGTGTTCTGCTGGTTTGCGTTACTCGTTGTGGACGTGTTCGTCGTGGTCGTGGCGGTTGTCGTGGTCACAGGTCCGCGGCCAGAGGCGATGTTGTCCGACATCTTGTTCATGGTTCCCAGCACCTTGCCGCCCAGATAGATGGGCGCGATCCCGAGGGTCAGCTCCTTGGCGATCTTGAGCGACTCGATCCAGGGGCTGGGTTCCACGGGTGCGGCTTGGAATTGAGCCTGCTGGTTGTTCGGGCCAAAGACGCGCAGCGCCCTGACACCGGATAGATTGATGGTCTGACCATCGACGCCCTCCAGCTCAAAGATCGGGCGCTGTGCGGCAGCGCTGGCGGTTACAAACTCCTTTTGCGCCTCGTAATGGTGATCGGCTGCAGCCTGCTTCTCGGCCTGGGTTGCACATCCGGAAAGAAGAAGCGTGGCGATCAGGGTGCAACGAAGTAGAACTCTCATGGGTCACCTCCAATAGAAAGGGCCGTCGAATGACGGCCCGGTGGGACTACACTGCCTTCCTGCTTGGCTTCTAGACTTCTTCCAACTCCAGCGGCGCGACAAAGACCCCTGGCAGATTGGCGGTGATCGCCGAGATCGCCGAGAGCTTCGCGTAGATCGAGTAGCTTTGCTCGAGGGCCGGATCGCTACTGCCCGGGTACAAACTAAAGAACACCGGCGCTGACAGCCCGTTGCCGGTCAAGAGATTCGTCATCGCCAGCCGGTCTGTGGCTGGCATATTGGACAGGTTGAGTTTCATGGACCGGCTGCGTGTACCAAGATCGGTCAGGAGATCGCCCGCGTCGGTCCTGAATTGCTTGCTTTGGTCCGCTGGCGTGAGAGCCACGCCGTAGTCCGCGTTGTAGGTCGGCGACCAGTAATTGCCCACCACCAGCCGAGAGACTTCGATATATCCCGCCGGATTACCCGAGTCCGCAAGATCGATCACCAGCTGCTGAACCACGGTCGGCGCAAACCAGGCATAGGCATAGGCCCCGCCGTTGTAGGCAAAGGCATTGGCCCCAAGGCTTCTGGTGCCCCAACCCTTGAGCCCGGCCGGCACCGATGGGCAAGCCGGCACCGCCCCCGTGTCGATCAGGAGCGTGCCGCTGGGCGTGGCATAACCGCGCGCGCGAATGGTCGCGCTGGACGTGAAATTCACAAACGGCAGCGCCACACAGGCAATGGTCTCGTTTGCCGCCCAGGTGGCTGTCAGCGCGGCCGACGTCCCCGTCGCCCGCCAGGTCTGGGACTTGATGTCGGTGAGTAGGTTGGCGGCGACCAGGGAGCCTGCGGTACTCGAGGCGGTGAGCGAAGATGTTCGGTTGGCCGCATTGTCATAGACGATGCGCAGGTTATTCACTGAGCCGCCCGCTGCTTGTCAATATAGAGCCAAAGATCGTCTGGCTGGAACTTGCCCGCCTTCTTGCCAGGCGCCCAGGAAGGACCCGCCGACATCAGCTCGTCGTAGTCGTCGCCTTCGATCGTGTAGCCCTGGACTTCGTTCTTCGCCATGGTGAAGATGCTCTTCATCTTGTACTTTGGCGTCATCGGCGTGTCGCCGGGAATCGCCACGGGGGTGTCGACCATGACGCCAATGGCGACATGGGCAACCACTTGTTTGCCCAAGGTGTGCTGCACGCCTACGATTTCCTCCTGCAGCGTTTGCGCCGGCACAGCAGGAACGGTGATCTGCCTACCCATGTCATCTTCCTTTCAGTTCGTCAATTTCTGCTTTGAGTTCTTGTACGGCTTTCACCAGTAGCGGAATCAAGTGGGTTTCCCCCATGATTTTCTGGTTCGGAACCTCTCCCTCCCTGCTGTCGCTCGTATGGATAATTTGATCGAGGTAGATTTCGCCCGCAAGGACTCGCTCAACCTCCTGCGCGATGAAGCCGATCTGCGTACCCTCGGCATGCTTGAATTGATCGCTGGGCTTGTAGGTGAAGGTCACGGGCTCCAGCAGCAGGATCTGCGCAAGGCAACTCTCGAGCGGCGCGATGTTCTCTTTCAGTCGAGCGTCGGATGGGACGTAGATCGAGGCATTCGTTGCGGCGATCTGGCTGCTCGATTGAAGCTTGTAGGTCGTACCGGCCGATGTGCCGTAGCCGGCCAACAGACACCCGTACTGGTCCATGACATGCCAAACGCCCCCCACCGGCCCAAAGACCAATTGGCTGCCCCAAATGTTCAACACGGTTCCAGTGAGAACGCCGCCACTTCGCGTGCCGCAGGCCAAATAGCCCCCGCCGGCGTAGGCCAGTTCGACACTGGCGCCATTAGCGAAGGAACTGCCAACACCGGTCGCGCGAATCGTGCCGGACGAAACACTGAAATTCTTGTTCGCGTCCCAGCCACCCCAGTCGCCGGTGTTGTCCCCAAAGAGGAAGCTCGTTCCCCATATCTTCATGGGCAGGAATGACGGCGAGCCGCCGGTCCTTGAGCAGGCATTGACATAGGCGTTGGTCGAGTAGCCCAGTTCCAGACCGGCGTTGTGATTGACGCTATTGTTTAGGCCCGTGACGGCCGCGGTGCTGTCATGGAACGTGACGCCCGTGACTTCAGCATGACCACTGCAGTAGAGCGCGGTGCCGCTGCCATAGTTGTACGCCATGACCCCATACTGGTTGCCGTTCTGGCACGCACCGGTCACACCCGACGCCCCCGCTGAGCTGACCGATGAGGCCCAACCGTAGATCCCCGCACCGGAGCCATCCTGCACACCATACATACCGTAGCTACTTGCACCGGTCGAGGTGTTGTGCCCATAGATCGCCGCCCCGCCGTTGGTTCCGGAGTACCCAGCCACCCCATAGGTGGCGCTGTTCGTCGAATTGAAGAAGCCGCTCGTACTCATCCCATAGGGATTCGACGAGTTCGCCCCGCCGGTCAAGACGTAGCCCGTGGTATTGATGCTGCCGGAGAAGTTGACCGTGCTGCCCGCGGTGTCGACGGACAAGCCATAGCCCGAGCTATTCAAGACAGAGAACTTGTAGCCGCCGGAGTAACCCAGAAAGAATCCCCCGGCGCCACCGTAACCCACGCCACTACTCAAACTGCCCACCGAACTGATCGTCACCACGCCCAGATCCGCGGCAAGGGCTGAGAGGGAGCCCACTTTGAGGTTCGAGAGATACGGATTGCCCCAGGAAGTGAAGCCGGTGTTCGGGTTGTACGACCCATCGACCTGCCACATGTACTGCCCCGAGGACAGAGACGATGAGGCGGTATAAGTCCAGCCCGACGGAGCGCTGTTGCCAGCCACCGTCCCTGGCGAGCCTGGCGCGCTGCTACTCGTATTGACCTGGTAGGCCGTGAACGACGAATTGCCCGACGCGCCGGTCGCCCCGGGCGAACCGGTGAGGCCAATGCTCCCGTCTTGGCGGTAGCCCAAGGTGCTCACCGACGCGCTACTCCAGTTCGCGCCCGTGGAAGCAGCAATCCCGGTCGGGTCCGTGATCGGCAGGACCAGGGTGTAGAGCGTGTAGCCCGAGCCGGGTGCGGCACCCGCGGAGGCCGTCCATCCGCTCGGGTAGGCCGAGATCGTACCACCCGACCAGGTGTAGCTGAAGGATTGACTGTGCGCACCCGCGCCCGTGTTCGACCACTGAAATGCATAGACGGTGACGTTCTGCGGGCCGGCAGCGCCGGGCGCGCCGGGAGAACCGGGGGAGCCTGGCGTACCTGTCGCACCCGCCTTGGCCTTGGAGAGCGTCATCGCCTTAGTCAGCGTCGGCCCACCACTGACCACGCACTGGTAGATGGCTGACGCTGAGTCGGCTGACAGGGCGCTCACGCTGGCCACACCCGTCGATGCATTGATGGTCGTGGTGCAGCCACTACTGCTCGCCACCGAGAACGTCAGGCCGGAGGCCAGGAGGGTGGCGCCCTTATAAACTTGCATCGTAGTCGCGAGCGGCAGCCCGGAGAGGATGGTTCCGCTGCTGTCGCACGGAAACGTCGCATTCTCGTTCGTCAGGATGGCGATATAGGCGTCCGCTCCCGCGGTGCCGTTCGTCACCACCGCCATGGTCTGCATATCGAGGAGATTCGTCGTGCCGCCGGCCATGTACAACTCGACCTTGGCGTTTGTGACACTGCTGTTGGTCGGTGTGTAGACGTGGCTCACCTCATCCGCGGCTGAGGTATAGATCAGCGAACCGTTTTCATAGACCTTGAACCGCCCCGCGTAGGCGGCCGGCGCCGCAGACCCGGTCTGCGACATGGCTTGAATCGTCTCATTTGCCGGCGTAAACGTCGTACCGGATAGCTGAAACACCACCGTCGGCACAATCAACGAATAGGCAATCGCCCCGCTGGACCCATCCAGTACCTTGGCGATCACCACCGTCTGGGTATAGGTGACGGTGTTGTAGGTGATGGTTGCTTGGACCGTGGTGCTCGCGGCGGTCATGGCGGCAAAGGCGAGCGTACAACTGTTGCCAGAGGCGGTGATACCCGAGGCCCCTGACAGCACCGACCACGTGACGGTGCCGGGGATCATGACCAAATTCGCCGTGATATTGATCAGCGTGGGTGAGCCCGCGCCCCCGGTCGACACATGGAATGCCGGTGTGTCGGTCGTGAGGAGCAACGCGCAACTCGTCGAGTTTACCCAGCGCGGCGACACCCCTTCCAGCAGAAGGTCCCGTTCATTGACCACCGTCGCCATTTAGATGAGCACTCCCACGGTTACATGCCCGGTCATCCAGTTGGGGGCAAGGGAGACCACCATGCCGGTGACGCCGCCAGAGAGCCCAAACCGATGGTTGACAAACGTGACGGCTTGCCCCAACTCCAGGAGCAGCAGATCCGGCGTCCCCTCAAACTGATAGATCGTCCGCGCCACCTTCCTGATCGCCAGCCGGCGCATAGCCTCCGCTGCCGCATCGGTGCGGACCAGGAGGCACGTATCCTCCTGCACCGGCATGGCGTTCAACTTGTACGTGGCCTGAACCGCGGTGTCGGTGGCAATGGCGGTGAGCCACTCGGTCTTGAAGAGATCCTTGTGCGCGGCGGGGATGGTGGTAAGGAGCCCGGCCTGCACGGTCCAGTTCTGGCAGAAGCCAATCTGCACGCTCGCCGACACCGCCGGGCGGTCCACGATCTGCAAGGTCCGCTGCACCATCTGCGCCTCAGTAATCACAGTCGGCGTACCGGCAGGCGGCAAGGCAATCTGAATCAGCCTCAACTGGCCGGACCGGCTCATCACCACCTGGGCACCCACGCTCGCCGCCAGGCGCTGGATCACGGAGAGGACGTTTTCTCGATCCTGGAGATAGATGCCGACCGGCTGCGCGTGCGCGGTCTCAAAGGCGGCGAGGTTGGCGGCATCCAGGTCGCCCGAGCTGAACTGGTCCGAGCTCTTGCCAAAGGCTTGCACGATCCGCTGGACCAACGCCGAGATCGTATTGGCGTAGCTGCCGCCAGAGGGCTTGTCGCCCTGCACGCTCGCCGTGATCTGGCCGGCGGGAGAAGCGCTCAGCGTAAACTTCCCGGTCGAGGCCGTCACAGTGCAGGCGACCGGAATCCCGTTATCACGCACTTCGATCACGCCCTCGATCGGCCCATTGTGAATCTGGTATTCGAGCGTGGCCGGATTGGTGAAGAGCGGCGAGACGTTGTGGCACTCCCCGAAGGTCATAGGAATGCAGGCCGACTGGTTCGCCGTGGTGCCGCCAAGCACCGCTTCGGAGACCGGGGTATTCAACCGCTGCAGCTTGTCGCGTAGGACAAGGTTCACCACCTCGCGGCTCTTGCTGTGGATATCATCCACGATGCCGTTGAAGATCAGCCGAAAGTCGCTTCTTTCCCAACGCGGGTCACCGATGAACGCTTGGATTGGCCGACCCACCCACACGTCACCCAGCCAGCTATCCAGGGCACCGTCTTGATTGTTGAGCTCAATATCCCCTTGGGTCAGACTCGCCTCGGTCGAGAGCGAGATCGCCTCGGTATATTGGATGCCATTGGACGCGCGCGGGAGGTAATGCGTGTTGGCCGGCGTGTCCCCCGCCTCCGTGACATAGGGTTTGGTGGACAGATACCGGGTGATGTCGGTACCACCCACGTTGACCACGGCCTCGATCAAGACGGCGCGAATGGCGGTGGCGCTTTGCAACCAGGCGAGGAAGGCCGCGTCGGTCATTTGAGGACCGCCTTCGTCTTCTGCGCCCACGCCGCCGTCTTGGCGGCCACCGTGGCGCCGGCGGCAACCTTCACTGCCGCACGCTCATTCGCATCGTAGTTGCTGGCAATGACTGCCCCGGTCTGCTCCTTCTGCTCGGCCCGCAGGGTCCGGACCTCCTCGCGCAACGCCTTGATCTCGGCAACCAAGGACCCCATGCCTGCCGTGCCAAACTGGCGGAAGTCCGTCGCCTGCCCCTGGGTCAGGACCATTTCTCCCTGGTGCAACTTGGCCTGATAGTTGTCGTAGGGCACGTAGTCAAGGCCCGTGGCGTGGGAACCGATGGGATGCGCCGTCGCGTAGGCATGGGCATCCTTCCCGATCTGCTCCACAGCGGCTTGAAACCCTTGGCTCAAGGCGATCTTGGTGTACCAATCGATGGCTCCAAGCTGCGCATCGGTGGGGGCGGTCAGGAAAGTCGGGTTGTAGGCCATCACCTCGGCGTTCGCCCCCAGCGCCGTGCGGATCTGCTGGCGCATCAAGTACTCCGGGCTTTGCATGATGTTTGTCGCAAGATCATTGATCGTGCCGCCGTGGGCCATCCAGGCGACCGAGTTGGCCAACCCTGTGGCATCCGGCGCGCGGTGCAACAAGCTTTGGTAGAGTGAGGTGATCGCCGCCGTATTGCCCGTGGTGGTCATGGCACCCCCGTTCTGGCCATTGGCGTTCATGGCCGCGGCCAAGGCCTTGACCGCATCGGCCACGCTGATCACGGAGGTATTGACCGTGACCAAACCCGCCACCTGCTGATCGAGCGCGGTGAGACTCGCCTGCGCGAGATTCACCTGCTGCTGCGCCCAATCCACCATGAGGCCGGTGGAATCGCGCACGTGGGCGAAGTCATCCTGATACTTCTGGCTCGAGGCATTCACGACCTGGGACGCCTGCAGGAAGGCGGTGGCGGAGTTCTGCAGGTCTGCCTGCGCTTTGGCTGCATCCGGTCCCGTCCCCTTCGCCGCGGCCAGCGTCGCCTCATACTGGGTTTTAGCCTCGGCGTACTTTTCTTCCGGGGTCAGGGGAGACATATTGCCAAGGAGCAACCCATTCCTGAACGCCGTGAGACTCGTCGCAAAGTTCCCCATACCGGTCATCGTGTTTGTGAGGGCCGTATGCTCTGCGTCGTAGGCGGCCTGCAGGTTGGTCATCGCCGTCTTTTGTTTGGTGGCGAGTTGGATCTGATCGAAGATGGCCTGGTTTGAAGCACTCAGCGCCGCTCGCTGCTGCGCCAGAAGGTCCGTCTGACTTAGAAGCGAATTGTTGACGGCAGCAAGCTGCTGCACCAGGGAGTTGTAGTCGGTCTGGTCTTGAGTTAGCCCCGTCGATGCCGGAGCTGAGTAACTCGACCCACCACCTCCGCTTGAGTGTGGCGCATTTGCCGCCGCCTGCGCTTGAGCAAGAGTGGCTATCGCAGCCAGCGCAGGAGCCAATATCGCCTGATTGGCAGCTGAGTAGTTAGCTGCATCGGCCGGGGTGATCGTCGCCAACTGCTGTGCCGCTGTTTGGCCCCCGGCGGTATCGTGGATCCAAGGCATCGCCGCCGTCACTGCTGCCATGGCGGTCGTGACGTTCAGATTGGCCAGCGCCAGAGAAGCCTGATTGTTTCCGTTCAACGAGTCGAGGGAGGACGCGATCGACGCCGAGGTCTGCGCGATGGCATCTGCCGCCGACCGGTTGGCCGCCGCAAGATCCCTCGCGCTTTGCGCCGCATCGAGCGCATCAACCTGTACCTGAGTCCAGCCAGCGGCGATATGGGCGGAATCCTGCAATGCCTTATTGAGAACAGCGAGCCCCGCGGTGTCCCCCGTCGCAGTGGCCATCGCAACGTTATAGTCGCTCGTGGCCTTTGCGGTGATGGCCTCCGCTGCAGCCTTGGCTTTGGCTTCGTCAGCGAGCGCCTGGGCCTGGGCATCGGTGTACTGTTTGTTTGCATTTGCAGCATCCAGGGCGCTTTGCATCAGCGCGAGGTTGCCATCCTTAGCCCGGCCCATCACCGCGATCTGCTCGTCGGTCATGGTCACCAAGTCGGAAACGTGGATCCCGAGCGCGGCATAAAGGGCCGCGTCGGTAGTTGCTGCATCGGTCGCAGCGTATGCAGCGCCGTGGGACGTCCCCCCGGTCAG
Organism: Sterolibacterium sp.; assembly: GCA_023258955.1. Lineage (GTDB taxonomy): Bacteria > Pseudomonadota > Gammaproteobacteria > Burkholderiales > Rhodocyclaceae > CAIYYX01. Next base: position 9,345 of record JAHFRE010000007.1, on the reverse strand, counting down.
GCTGTCGATGGTGTTGCCTATCCCGCGGATAGACGCAGTGAAGGCGGCAGCGTTCGCCGCTGCGTCAGCGAGTGTTTTGCCGAGGGTCTGCCACTTCGAGAGCTGGTCCGGTGTCAGGCCGGCATTGAGCGCTGCGGTAAAGTCGGCTTTAAAGGTACTTGCCGAGGTGCCCAGCGCCTTCGTCTGCGTCGCGATCGAGTCGGCGTACTGCTGCGCTGCAGTTCGCGTTTCCGTCAGCCCGGCCTTTACCGTCGCCAGTGTGGTGGCAAAGGACTCCGCCGCATTGATTTGCGCCAGGGTTGCCGTCGATGGCGTCAGCCAATCGAAGACCTTCGACAGGTAGCTCGGCAGATCGCTGCCCTCGATGGCGGCGAGCACCGCCCGGGAGGCGGCAAGCTGGACCGCAGTGTTGTCCGAACCGATGGCCGTTTCGCCAGCGCGATAAATGGAGGATCCGGCGGCACCGGTAATATCAAAATTGGGAACCTTTCCGTCTTTGCCAGTATTCCCGCCGTAGCCGAACGTCGCTGCCGCCGCGGTGGCGCCGATCGAGGTCATGAACGTCGTGTACGTCGTCTCCATCATTTGGACCATCGCATCCGCCGTGGCGCTGGTCCCACCGAATTGCGATGTCGCGTTTTGGATATTCCCCGACGTATCGAAATTGGTGGTGTTGTTGCCGGTGGAAAATGTCGGCGTGCCGTGGCTGCCGAAGAGGGCATTGAGCGCCCCGATTGCCAGCACCACCTCGCCGAGGACAGGAACGACCTCGGCCGCCATGTAGGATCCTGCCGAGGAAATAAAGCCGTTGGTCGCCAGATAGTCGGCAAAGGCGGAACCGACCCCGCCTTGCATCGCCCCAATCGTCCCCGCATTGGCTGCGAGCATGCTCCCGGCGGCAGACGACATGAACCCTCCCGCAGCAGCGCCGCCGGCTGAACCGGCTGCTCCTGCGGCTGCCCCTGCGACAGCACCCCCGGTGACTTCCCCGACAATGGACACGACGATCTGCTGGGCGGCCATCTTGGCGAGCTGCGCTTCGATGACCTTGATGAAGTCGGAGAATCCGAGTTTCCCCGTCGTGAAGAACTTGGTCAGGAGATCCTCCATGCCGGTGAGCGCTGCAGTCCAGAAGGCCTTCGCCTGACTGGCGGCGTTCGCCGCGTTGCTCACGTAGTCCATGAACGCCTGGTTCGTGCCCGTCACCCAATCGCGCTCCTTCGCGATCTTGAAGTTGATGAGGTCGGTGACAATGACTTTTTGCTTCTCTGCCGACTGCTGCAACGCGCCGATTACCCGGTCGAACTCTTCGGTGCCGCCCCAGCCTTTGGCGCCCATGAGTTCGGAAACCTTTTCGATTTCCTGCTCCAGGGCCTTGTCGATTACCGCCATGGCTTGCGTCACGGCCCGCTCCTGCGGACTCATGTCGATTTCTGCAATCCCGGTCTTTAGCGCATCGATGGACTCCTTTTGCTTGAGGGCGAAGGCTTCCGTCGACTTGGCAACCTCCTGGGTCACCTTGTCCACCGCCGCCAGGACAGTGGCCCGATCCTTGAGGGCCTTCGTGGCATCTTCCTCGGCCTTTCGCTCCGCTTCCTTCTGCAGGATGTAAGCGGCGGCCGACTTCAGCAATGCCTTCATCCCAGCGTCCACGCCAAGGATCGACTTGGCAAGCATGTCTTTCACGGCCAGGTTGAGCTTTTCTCCTTCGGTCACGACCTTGTTCTGATCCACCGCCAGGGAGATCTGCGCGGCGTAGGCATTGACCCGATCGACCAACACGTTGTACTTGGCAACTTGGTCATCCGCCGCCTGGGTGCCCTTGGCCAGGAAGTCTGCTGCCGCTTGCGCCGCATCCTTCTGCGCCTGGGTCAGTGTACCCGCCGAGCCCGCAGCGGCCTTTTGCTTGGCATCGATCGCATCCAAGGCGTCTCGCTGCTGCAGGAGTGTGGCTCGGGTCTTGTCGAGCTCCTCAAGCTGGCCTTTGACGAAATACTCCTCCTGCTGATAGAGCTCCACCTTCTTGGCGGAGATGGCTGCGAGCTGCGCTTCGATCTGCGCCCGCTCGCCGGTGCCGTACTTCAGTGTCTGGTTGATCTTGTCGAGCCGCGCCTGGGCGTCGTCCGCCGAGGGAATCAGCTTGTCGAGCGCCGTTTTGCCCGACTCGCCAAAGGCAAACCAGGCCGTGGCGGCGAGCCCCAGGAGGGTGATGATGACGCCCACGGGACCACCCAAGAGCGTCACCGCCCCGCCTGCGGCCGCCGCGGTGACCGATGCACCTTCTTGCGCCACGACCAGCGCTTCCAGCGCCGTCACATGAGCGAGTTCGGCGGCAGTCGCCCGGGCTTGGGCGGGAATCAAGCCGTTCGTGGCAATTTCCAGCGCCACTTCTCCCTCGGCGGCCAGGACCGCCGCGCGCAGTTCAGCCACCCGGGTGGCGGTGAGCGCCGCGGTGGACGCCGTCGCCGCAACATTCGCTTCGGCAGCAGCCAAGGTCGCCGCCTTCAAGGCCATGTCCGCGGTGACTTTTTCGTAGGTGGCGACTGCGGCCTGGGCGTAGCCGGTAATGAGCGGACCAAGCCATGTCGCGATCTTCCAGGAGCCGTAGGCACCAGCCACCGCTTCCACCGCTTCCTTGTGGTTGGTGAGCCAGACCACCACGTCCTTGGTGGTTGAAACGACGGAGGCCACCGACGCGCCAAACTTCTCGAAAGCCGTGCCGCTCCCGCCAGCGCTATCCCGTAAGGCCAGGAAGTCGTCGACCACACCGTTCATGGTGGGCAGCAGCGCCGCAAGCATCTGGTTGGCAAAGCCGCCAGTACCGGTCAATTCGACCCACTTGTCGTTGAATTCCTTGGAGGCCCGGGCCAACTCCGTGTTCATGTGGGAGAGCGCCAGTCCCTTCTCCACGGTCTTGCCGATCTCCTCAGAACCGAGCGACATCACCGGTGCCACCTCGGCCCAGGATTTGCCGAGCGCCTTCATCGCCACGGCGTTCCGCGTCTGGATGTCCGGGATCAGATTGAAGACGTCGGCCAGTTGCTTGAAGGCCTCCATCGGATCCTTGGCAGAGACGCCCAGCGCTTTGAAATCCTCGGGGGTCTTGCCCATGTTCACGGAAAGTTTTTCGACGGCGCGGGCCAAGGAGTCGATGTCGGTGCCGTTTTGCTTGGCAAGTAGACTCAGGCCGGACAACGCCTCGACGGCAATGCCGGTCGCCTTCTGCAGATTGAGCAAATGCTCAGCGGCTTCCGACGTGTGGCGCACGAACTCGGCAAACTCCGCGATGGACAGCCCAACGCCCATCGCTTCGAGCGCATGCATCGCACTCTCGGCTGCTTCGCTGATTTGGCTCGAGGCCTCGGTGACCGCGTACTTCGCTTCCCGCATGTCGGAGGACAGTCGGGCGACATTGGCCGACATCTGGACGACCAGATTGCCAATCGTGATATCGCTCATGTCTTGTCCATTGAGGTTGGCGCCGCGAGGGCGACGGAATCCAGCTGCAAAAGGGTCTCGATTTCCCAGGATGTGAGGGCCACACCCATGAGCTGCTGCCAGGCGACGATGTCGGCGAGCTCAATGGGAGACGCCGCCATGCCGTTGTTGCCACGCCTCGCGTTCAACTGCAGGAACACTGACCAGACCGCGCCACAACCTGCGGGGATGGGCAGAGGGATCAACTCGGGCGGCGTCGCGCCGGTTGCCTGGGCCACCGCCTCCAGGTGCTGCCGAAACGTGGTGCCGTCTTTATCGCACCGGCCCAACGCGAACTGCTGCTCAGCGTGGCAAATCAGTCCGTCCCGCAGGCCCTGATAAAATTTTCCTTCTCCTCCAGGGCGGCAGCGACCTGGGCTTTGAGCCAGCCGACCCGCGCATAGAGGTCCGCCGCGGCCTGCGTCGAAAACGGAATCTCTTTGCCGTCCTCGCCAATCCCGATCCAGCCCAGGGTGCAAGCGGCAAGATAACTCAGGCCATCCGCCTCTTCGTCCTCGGGATCATCCAGCTGCACCTTGCCGGCCTTCTGGAATTTGGCGCGCAACTTCCGGGTGCGGGTGAAGAGGAGCTGCTTTCTCTTGGGGTGCTCGGGACCGGCCAACGTCACCAGGGCACCCGTGGGCGCCCCGGTGACGGGATGTTTGATGACGACGTCGGCCTCGGTCAATTCGCTGATGGTCGAGATGTCGAGGAGGGAATTCAGTACGGTTGCCGCTGCGCTATTCATTCGCGTGGTCTCCTATGGGTAAAGAAATGGGTCGCGTTTCAAACGCGACCCTTGGTTTGGTGCAATGGATCGCTTAAGCGGCCGAATCCTGAACGACGATGGTGGTTTGCTCACTTGCGGTGCCAGTGCCGCCGGCAGTGTTGAGCAGCGCCGTGAAGGCGTACGTGGCGATGATTCCCTTTTCCGTATCCGTCTTGGTGCAACTGCTCAGTTTTAAGGCCGGTAGGCTGAAGGCAATGAAATCGGCGGCAGCGACATTGCTGCTCGTGAGCGCCACGGAGATGCCGATCACGTCCTCGTTGATAAAGTTGTCGCGGAAGGTGCCGGAATCAAAGTAGGCCGTGAATTGCCCAGTCACCGTCATCCGGCCCGGGAAGACATAGGGCACAAAGTTCTGCCCCACCACTGGATCCCCCGAAAGCGCGCCGGCGACGTTGATCGTGAGGCCCGTGCAGTTCGCCACCGGCGTACCGCTGATGAGCAACACCCCATTGACGGCGGAGACCACGCCGGTCGCGGAGGCCGCTGTCGCTCCCGTGTAGTAGGCGGAGGAACCCGTGGTGATGTTCTGACCAATGAGACCGAAGTCGATGGTGCCCATGCCGGTGGGCGGCAGCGCGATGGCCATCGTGTCCATCTTGACGCCGGTGAAGAGCTCAGAGAGGCTCGTATCCGCGTTGAAATGCTCGTAAGAGAACGACTTCGCCGTGTGACCCGAGGTCGGCATGTAGGTCTTCTTGCCAACCACCGTCACTGTCGACGCGGCAATCGGGCCTTCCGCAACGAGCGCAGTCCCATTCAAGACGATCACCGTGGCGACGGTGGCGGTCAAAGCGGTCACCATCAGGTTCCTGTTGAGATTCGCCGCATTGAATACGCCCACGCTCAGGCGAATCACGTCGCCGACCTTCACACCATCGGTGAGAAACGACCCCGCCGCCCGGGTCAGTGTCCACGTGGGGCCGGTGCCCGCAATCGTGATCGATGCACTCGCAATAGGGCTCACCGAGGCAAAGTCGCGCCGCACGACTGCGGCGATAAAGTCGGCATAGGTCTTGGGTGAAAGTTCCCCCTTGAGCGAGCCTTTGACGCGCCGTGTACCGTGGCGAAAGTCAGCCACCTGCATGTCGGTTCGGATTTCGTTCGAGCTGAACGTATCTTTGGAAAGATCCAGGACCGATTCCACGCGCCGGATAATTTGCGCACCGGATGCACCGGGCGCTGTGCCAAAGACCGTCTCGGCCTTGTAGGTGACTTGTTTGAATACGCCAGATGACATGACCATGGGAGACTCCTTGGACGTAAAAAGGCCGCCTTACGGGCGGCTGCGGTATTGCGGTTGAAAGGTGCTATCGGTAGTAATGCACAACAAAATCGACGGACTGCTGGTAGGTGTCCACATCCATGTCGTAGTGCGAAGCACCGCGGGTGTCGACCAAGACGGCGATGACCTGCACGCCGCCGATGATCCCGCTCTTCTTGTAGCAAGCGGTCATGGCGGCCTCCGCCAACCCTTTTGACGATTCCGATGTCGCGCCAAAGCAAGTCACCTGCACCCTGCCCGTCCAGGGATCCGTACCCGGTGTGGCATCGATCGGGTAATCCGGCTTGTCGCCAATCAAGCCCAGGACAATGAACGGCTTTGCTGTTCCCTGCGGGGCCACCTCCGAATAGAGGCGGTGGCTGGCCAGCGCCGCCACCCCTGCATCGGCACCGAGCAGGGTAAAGATGACCTTTTCCGGTTTCACAGTTTGGCAAGTTCCTTGGGTAGCCGGTCCGCCATATAGTCCGCCATGGCCTCCAGTCCCTCTTGGGCTCGCCCATCCATCGCCGGGCGCATAAAGGGCTTCTTCTGCGCGCCGGGGTGACGCACGGCATCGCGCATCACGCCACCAAAAGCGAGCGACTTGGTGTATCGCGGCTTGATCCAATGCGCCGCGGTGCCAAACTCCACCATGTGAGCGTAGAAGGGGTCGCCCGGCTTCTTGTGCTTGCCGGCAATCACCTTGGCGTACACCGTGCCATTTCTTGACCCGGTCGCAATCCGAATTGACTTCGCTAGGTCGCCCGACACGTTGTGCACGAGGCTCTTCGCTTCCTGCTGGATGGGAATAGCCATTGCGCGCAGCCCCCCGCGCAGGATATTGGTCTCGATCTTGACCGGCACGTCCTGCATCGCAGCCCACAGATCAGACAGGCCCTCCACTTTTGCCTCAGCCATCATTCATTCCTTCGGACGCCGACAGCACGATGATGCGATTGCGCTCTTCCACGTTCTCGCTATCGTGAATATTGAAGATCCGAGTGCCGTAGACGATGCGCATCGTCGCCACCACCTTCGGATCGGCAAAGAGGGCCTTCCAACGGATCATGATGGTGTGGCTGACCGACGACTGAATCGCCGCCGCAGCCATGCGCTCGGATCCGGACGTCGGAGTGATGCAAGCCGCTACATTGGCAACCGTCTGCCAGGTCTTGATCCCGCCACCGATCTCGCCGGTCGCAACCACTGGGACCTGAATGTCGACCCGGTGCCGAAGGTCTCCGGATTTGAAGACGACCGCCATGGCTCACCAGGTCGTGTAGCTATCAAAGAGCGAATCGACGAAGGGCAGGTTCTCAATCTTGCCGCGGCTCATGGCGATAGCCTCTTCGCGGAAGACATCCAAGGAGCCCACGCGCATTCGTATCCAGGCGAGAATGTCGCCAGGCACCTCGCCGATGAAACTCTGGCCAATGCCGCGATCGGTGATATCGATCACCGCCCCGCCGGCCGCCAACGCGACCTGAAACACGCCGTCCGCCAGGACAGAAACCAGGGTGTAGTCGGTGTTGATTTGCAGTGGTGCGGGCGGAATGCCCCCGCTGTTCGAAAACTGGACCACGTCGCCCACGGCGAGCGGCCGCCAGATCCTGACTGACACCGTATCGGCCACCGGGTCCGCCACAATCGGCGAGGCAAAGCCCGCGCTGTACGTCACCCACGCCGCGCCGATCTGCGGCAGCGGGATCGGCCAGATCTTGCCAAAGAGCGGGGTGATCCTGCACGGCTCGCAGGCGTAGTCCACCGTGTAGTCGGCCGCGGGCATCGTTTGCGTGCTGCCGTCCATGGCCAGGTACTGGATCGACTCGACATGCAGCACTGGCGCGCGATCCAGGAGGATGGCATTACTCGGTAGCATGAAGGGGTAGCCCCACCGGGTACCGAACTCCCCCATCCCCGGAAAGCTGTCCAGGACCTGCCGGTAGCGAGCTGAGACCAGCTGCCGCCAGGTCCGGTTCTCGACCGACTTTCTCGCTGCCACGATGGTGGCCAAAATATGGGCGTCATCGATCCCGGCGTCTTGCTTGATGTGGGCGATCGCATCGTTAAGATGCAATGGCTCAGCCGTCGGCGGCGTCAGAAGCTGGAGGGGCATGGATTTCCCAGTAAAAAGAGCGCCCTTAGGCGCCCTGGCTTATCAGATTCGACGGTCCCTCAGTTCAAGGAACGGACCGGCAGCACGGCGGAGAGCGCCAGGACCTTGGATGGGCTCGTGGTCGCACAAACCACTTTGATCAGATAATCGCAACCCTCGTTGCCCGCCTGAACCGGCAGATAGACACGCGTCGATGTGCCGTCTATGGCTGGTGCGCCATTCAATAGTGATGCCGGATCAGGATCCCGCCCAATCAGGACGGCCACTGTCACGGTCGGCGTGCCCGTCAGAAGATCGTCTGCGCCAAGTCCCACCGAGAAGTCAAAGGTCAGGGTGAGCTCTTCCGCCGGGTCCTTGGTGTCCAGGCGCGCGGTCATCGGGACCTCTCGAAATCTCTGGCGACTATCGCTTCACTCATGTCGTGCCGGCCTCCGTCACCTCAAAATGCCTTGGCGCCATCGCCACCGGCGAAATGCCGCCGCGCCGAACCGAGAACGATCGACCGGCGCCGGAGACTACGAAGCGGTGGTCAAAAACCCAGAGTACGCCGGTCCAGATATCGACTGCCACCACGTACTCGACGGTGCCAACATGAAAATTCACGTTCGCCAGGACCAAGTCGGTGGCGCTGACGTCCTCCAGGCCGAATGCCAAGCGCGCCAGCTCCACTATCCCGGAGTCGGTCGCCGACACCACCTCGTAAATCCCTACCCATTGGCCAGCCTCGCCGTCGGTCGCATCTAAGCCCACTACCGCTTCAACCGCCGCGGCGTTCGCCACTGTCGCGGCACCCAACCAATCCGCTGCAGTCACGCCGACGACCAATTCCGCTGCAGCGCTCAACGCCACCGCCGGCCAGTCCACTCCAGCAATGGCTTCGAGCGCTGCCGCCACCGCGGAGAACGTCGCAGCTCCACCGTCGCCAGCCAGTCCCGACTCCGCCATCACGAGGGTGAAGGCAACGGCGCCCGCCGAACCATCAACAGCAGAAGTCAGTTCGCCGGTAGAAACAACAGCGGCCATCGTGCTGGCCCCGACATCGGCAGCAGAAGCCAATTCGTTGCTGCCACCCACAGCTGCCAATTGCCCCGACTTGCCATCGCTAGCCACGCTGACCTCTGCGATCGCTTGCGGCGAGGCAAACACGGCCGCAGTGCCATCGGTGCCAGCCACCGCCTCGGTCTCCAGCACGGGCATGGTGCCAACGCCAGCCGGTAAATCGTTCGAGACACCGACTTCCAACTGCTGGCCGGCGCCAGCCATCGTGGCGGAGCCTGTATCGATTCCCGTGAGGACTTCCACCATCGCCCGGGCCACACCGGTCCAGGCTACCCCAATGTCAGAACCGGTCGCAGATTCGGCCACCACGCCCACGAATTGGCCCATCAGGGCAATCGCGTCGGCGACCGTACTCACCTCCGTGAGCGAGGCAAAGGCAACCCAGAACGCTGACACCGTATCGACGCCTGAGGCATTTTCGACAGCGGCGCCGACGAACGCTGCTGCTACTCCTGCAAGCTCGGTCGCCGTCGCTGCGCTGGCGGTGTCTGCCACGAACACGGCGGTTGCCGTTGGGACGTCCGCTCCTGTTGCCGCCTCCGTCAGCGCCGCAACAAAGAGCGCCAATGCCGCCGGGGCGTCCATTGCCGTGACCATCTCAGATTGGGGGGCAATGCCCCCCGCATTGGCGGCATCGGCTGC
>JAHFRE010000094.1 GCA_023258955.1 Sterolibacterium sp. | reverse complement strand
GAAGCGAAGCTTCTCATCCATCTTGCGACACTCCTTCCAGGGCATAGCGAGTTCCCTCCTATGCCGAAAACTGTAAAGAATGTGTCCGGTACGGACTGTTAGCTATCTCTCAGGTTGTTCACTTGTAACCGCGCGGGTTACGGGCACATCGAAGACGCAGTCCCAGCGAATTTTCTTTCGAACGGATTTCGATCAGCGGTCGACGGCGCGATTGATCCAGTCGTTGCGATTGACGCTCAATGCGCCAATGATTGGTTCACCAAACCGGCGTCCGGTCTGTCAATGCGAGGTCCATCTTTGCGCGCTGGCGTGCTTAGCCAGAAGCGAGTCGAGGCGTTGTGCAAACGCCTTGCGGTCAGCCTGCGAAAATGTCGCCGGACCGCCGCTGTCGATGCCGCTGCTGCGCAGTTCGTCCATGAAGTTGCGCATGGTCAGGCGCTCCTCGATGTTGTTCGCGTCGAGCAGTTCGCCGCGCGGATCGAGCACGTTCGCGCCTTTGGCGATGACCAGCGCCGCCAGCGGTATGTCCGCCGTGATCACGATATCGCCGGCCGCGGCTTCCAGCGCGATCCGCTGGTCGGCAACGTCGAACCCGGGCAGCACTTGAAACGCCCGTATCCAGGGCGAAGGCGGGACCCGCAGCATCCGGTTCGCGATGAGGGTGAGCGATACCTGCGCGCGTTCCGCGGCTCGATAGAGGATGTCCTTGACGGCGGCAGGACAGGCATCGGCATCGACCAGAATCTTCATGTGCTGGATTTCGCTGGCGGGACTCTACAATACCACCTGGTCACGCCGAGCAAATGCAGATGAGCGATTCCGGACGGGTACGCATCGACAAGTGGCTGTGGGCGGCACGGTTCTTCAAGACCCGCGGCCTTGCTGTCGATGCGGTCAACCGCCACCGGGTCAAATGCAACGGCGAACAGGTCAAGCCGGCGCGCGAGCTGAAGCTGGGCGACAGGCTGGAAATCGCCATCGGTGACGCTCTTTCGGTGGTGATCGTGCAGGGCTTGGCTGAGCAGCGCCGCCCCGCAGCCGAGGCCCGTTTGCTCTACGCAGAAACGCCAGAGAGCATCGCCCGACGCAACACCCAGCGCGAACTCAATAGACTTGCGCCGGTGCCCGGAGCGAATCTGAGGGGAAGGCCGACCAAGCGCGAAGGTCGTCTGATCCGCGGCGTCGGGGGCTGCTAAGCCCCGCCGTCCCCAGCTGGCCCGACCTAGCCCTCCGCCGCAGCGCGCCTCAATATCGCGGCGCAATCGACCGCGGTCGGCAGCGTTCCGTACTGGTGGTGTCCGCGGCTATCGAGGCGGGAGCGACAAAACGCATCGGCGACGAAACCCGGCGCGTGGCGCACCAGCAATGCCGCCTGCAGCGCCAAAGCCATGCGATCGACCAGATCGCGCGCGCGGTACTCGATGTCCTCCCGCTCGCCCAGGCTGTCTTGCAGCGCCTTGACGTAGCGGTCGAGCGAGCCATGCCCGCCCTTGGCCCGCGCCAGTTCGTCGAAGAAGGTGCTCAGCGTCTCCGGCGACTTCTTCATCGCGCGCAGCACATCCAGGCATTGCACGTTGCCGCTGCCCTCCCAGATGGCGTTGACCGGCGATTCGCGGAACAGACGCGGCATCGGCGAGTCCTCCATCACGCCGCTGCCGCCGATGCATTCCATGGCTTCGGCGGCGTGCTGCGGCGCGCGCTTGCAGATCCAGTACTTGCCGATCCCGGTCACCAGGCGCACCAGCGCGTCCTCGCCGGCGTCGGCGCGGCTGTCCATGGCGCGCGCCATGCGCAGCGACAGCGCCATGGCGGCCTCCGACTCCAGCGCCAGGTCGGCCAGCACGTTGCGCATCAGCGGTTTGTCGACCAAAAGGGCGCCGAAGGCCGAACGGCGGCGGCAATGGTGGACCACCTGCGCCAGCGCCATGCGCATGCCGGCGCTGGAGCCGACCATGCAGTCGAAGCGCGTCATGGCGACCATCTCGATGATGGTGCGCACCCCCGCCCCCTCGTCGCCGACGCGCCAGGCCAGCGCGCCGCGCAGCTCGATCTCGCTGGTGGCATTGGCGGCGTTGCCCATCTTCCTCTTCAGTCGCTGGATCTGCAGCGGGTTGCGCGAACCGTCGGGGCGCCAGCGCGGCATGAAGAAGCAGGTCAGGCCGGCCTCGGTCTGCGCCAGCGTCAGGAAGGCATCGCACATCGGCGCCGAGACGAAGAACTTGTGGCCGACCAGCTCATAAGCCTCGCCCGGGCCCACGTTGCCCAGGCGCAGCGCGCGCGTGGAATTGGCCCTGACGTCCGAGCCGCCCTGCTTTTCGGTCATCGCCATGCCGATGGTGACGCCGCTCTTTTGCTCCGCCGGCCGGTTGCTGGGGTCATAGACGCGGCGCTGCAGCCGCGGCTCCCACAGCGCCGCGAGCTCGCTTTGCTGGCGCAAGCAGGGAACGGCGGCGAAGCTCATGGAGATGGGGCAGCCGTGCCCGGCTTCGACCTGGCTGTGCAGATAGAAGCGGGCGGCGCGGGCGACGTGGGCGCCGGGACCGGGTTCGGCCCAAGGACTGCAGTGGATGCCTGCCTCGATGGCGGTGGTCATCAAGGCGTGATAGGCAGGATGAAAGTGGATCAGATCGACGCGATGACCGAAGCGGTCGTGGGTATCGAGCTCGGGCGCGTATTCATTGGCCAGGGCGCCGAGCGCCAGATAGTCGGCGGTGCCGAGGCGGGCGCCGAAGGCGCTCAGATCGGCGTCGGCCCAGCCCGCGCCCTCGCGTTTCACCGCTTCTTCCAGCGCCGGGTCGTTGAGGTAGAGGTTGCGCTCGGCGAAGTCGGTGGCGACATTGACCACTTCGTGGGTCGAGGCGAGATGGCTCTGCGCCTGGCTCGCCAGTTCGAAACTGTCCAAAGCGATCATGACGAATCCTTTCCCGTTCAGCGCTCGAGTCACAACGAGCGGCCGCTGCCACGACCCGAACCCGACACCAGGGCGACCTTGGCTTGAAGATTCTGCAGATGCATTTCCCTTTTTTGAATTTCGTTCAGGCTGATTGGTAGAGCGTGACGACGCAGGCGCCGCCCAGGCCGAGATTGTGCTGCAGGGCGGTGCGCGCGCCCGCTACCTGGCGCTGCTCGGCGCTGCCGCGCAGTTGATGGGTCAGCTCGAAGCATTGGGCCAGGCCGGTCGCACCCAGCGGGTGCCCCTTCGAGAGCAGTCCGCCCGAGGGATTGGTCACCACCTTGCCGCCGTAGGTGTTGTCGCCAGCGGCGACAAATTGCGCGGCGCCGCCCTCGGGACACAGACCGAGCGCCTCGTAGCTGATGAGTTCGTTGTGGGCGAAGCAGTCGTGCAATTCGACCACGTCGAGATCTTCTGGACCGATGCCGGTCTGTGCGTAGACCTGCTCTGCCGCCGAACGCGCCATGTCGTAGCCGACCAGGCGCATCATGTCCTTAGCCTCGAAGGTGCTCGGGCGATCGGTGGTCATCGCTTGTCCGGCGATGACCACGTCGCGGCGCAGGCCCTGGCGCTTGGCGAAGTCCTCCGAGACCAGCACCGCGGCGGCGGCACCGCAGGTCGGCGGGCAGGCCATCAGGCGCGTCATCACGCCAGGCCAGAGCACCGGCGCGTCGAGGACCTCCTGCTCGCTCACCACTTTGCGGAACAGGGCCAGGGGATTGTTGGCGGCGTGGCGGCTCGCCTTGGCCCGTATCCGGGCGAAGGTCTCCAGGCCGGTGCCATAACGGCGCATGTGCTCCAGCCCGGCGCCGCCGAAGTAGCGCAAGGCAAGCGGCATCTCGCTCATGCCCACCAGCTTCTCGGTGACCTCGTCGAAATCGACGAAGGGGCTGGGTCGGTCCTTGAAGACGCTGGCCAGCGCGCCCGCCGCCATCTGCTCGAAACCCAGGGCCAGCACGCAGTCGGCGCCGGCGGCGATCGCCTGCCGCGCCAGGAACAGCGCCGTGGAACCGGTCGAACAGTTGTTGTTGACGTTGACGATGGGAATGCCGCTCAAGCCGACGCCGTAGAGCGCCTTCTGGCCGCAGGTCGAGTCACCGTAGACGTAGCCGACGAAGGCCTGCTCGACGCTGTCGTAGCCCAGGCCGGCGTCGACCAGCGCCAGGCGTGCTGCCGCCGCACCCATGAGGTCGTAGGACTCGCCGGCGCCGGGCTTGGTGAAGGGAATCATGCCGACGCCGGCGACGAAGATCTTCTGGGTCATTGTGTCGTCCTCGTCGCTGCTGATAGCATTGAGCTGATCTTAATGATTCCCCGAGGTTTTGACCAGTCAATCAAGGGAGACCCGATCATGATCAACATCGCGATAAGCCTCGAACGCAACGCGGCGCTGGCGCCCAACAAGGTCGCCATCTGCTTCGCCGACAAAGAGATCAGCTACGCCCAGCTGAACGGCGCAGCCAACCAGGTCGCGAACGGCCTGAAGGCGCTGGGCATCGCTCCCGGCGACAAGGTCGTGCTGTCTTGCCCGAACCTGCCCTACTTTCCTATCGTCTACTACGGCATCCTCAAGGCGGGTGCGGTGGTGGTTCCGATCAACGTGCTGCTGAAGGGCCCGGAGATCGCCTACCACCTGCAGGACTCGCAAGCCAAGGCCTTCTTCTGCTTCGAAGGTTCGGCGGAACTGCCGATGGGTGAGCAGGGTTACGCCGGCTTCGAGCAGGTCGCAAGCTGCACCCATTTCTTCATGATCACCGCGGACCCGACCAAGCCGGCGGCGATCGCGGGGGTGAAGACCCTCGGTATGCTGATGAAGGACCAGTCGCCCACCGGTTCGCATCTGTCGACCGACGCCAACGACACCGCGGTGATCCTCTATACCTCGGGCACCACCGGCAAGCCCAAGGGCGCCGAACTCTCCCACGCCAACATCGCCATGAACACGATGGTCAGTCACAGCCTGTTGCGGCAGACCGCCGACGACGTGCACCTTGCAACCCTGCCCCTGTTTCACAGCTTCGGCCAGACGGTGCAGATGAACGCCGGCCTGATGGCGGGCGCCACCCTGGTGCTGCTGCCGCGCTTCGATCCCGACGCCGCCTTCGCCGCCATGCAGGCTCACCAGGTCACCGTTTTCGCCGGCGTGCCGACCATGTACATCGCGCTGCTCAACCTCCCGGGCGCGGAACAAAAGTACGACCTCAAGGCGATCGCGTCCAAGCTGCGCCTGGGCGTCTCGGGCGGTGCGGCGATGCCGGTGCAAGTGATGAAGCAGTTCGAAGAACGCTTCGGCATCGCTATTCTCGAAGGCTACGGTCTGTCCGAGACCAGCCCCGTGGCGACCTTCAGCTTCCTCGAGTTCGAGCGCATTCCCGGCTGCGTCGGCAAGGCGGTGTGGGGCACCGACGTGCGCATCGTCGACGTCGCAGGCGCCGAGGTCGCCACCGGTGCCGAAGGGGAGATCGTCATTCGCGGCCACAACGTGATGAAGGGTTACTACAATCGCCCGGTCGAGACGCGCGACGCGATACGCGACGGCTGGTTCCACAGCGGCGACATCGGGCGCATGGACCCGCAGGGCAACGTCTTCATCGTCGATCGATTGAAAGACATGATCATCCGCGGCGGCTTCAACGTCTATCCGCGCGAACTGGAGGAAGTGCTGATGACCCACGAGGCCGTTGCCCAGGTGGCCGTCATCGGCGTGCCGCACGAGGTCCACGGCGAAGAGATCAAGGCGGTGATCGTCTGCAAGCCAGGCAAGACCACGACGCCGGCGGAAATCGGCGCCTGGTGCAAGGAGCGGATGGCTGCCTACAAGTATCCGCGCCTGATCGAAATCGCCAACTCCTTGCCGATGACCGCCACGGGCAAGATACTCAAGCGCGAATTGCGGACCGGCGGTTGATCGTTGGACGGCGGCGCCGGCCTTGCTCCACGGCGAGGCCGGCCGCGTGCTCGAACCAAGGCAACGTTTGCGAAGGTTGCGATTCCCTGGTTTACGCGCTGGGCGATTGCGAAATACCATAGGGGCTAGACCTTACCTCCGAGGGACCACCGACATGACCATCGCCTTCTGGTGCATTTTGATCGCAGCTCTGCTGCCTTACCTCTGGAGCACCCTGTCGAAGTTGGAGGGCAAGTACGACAACTCGCAACCACGCCTGCACGCCAAGAGCGGATGGAGGCAGCGCGCCGATTGGGCCCAGCAAAATTCTTGGGAAGCCTTCTCACCCTTCGCTGCCGCGGTTGTCGTCGCCCACCTGGCGCACGCGCCGCAAGCCACCGCCGACCTGCTCGCCGGATTGTTCATCGTCTTGCGCCTGGCGCACGGCGCGGCCTATCTGGCCAATCAAGCGACGCTGCGCTCCGTGTTGTGGACGGGCGGCATGGCCTGCGTCATCGGCTTGTTCGTGACTGCGGCGCGCGCCGCCTAGGGCCTCGCCGCGAGCGCGCCTCAGGTTCCACAATAGGTGCGGTAGGCGGCGGTGAAGGAGTCCGCCGCCGGTTCGGCGAAGCGTGCGAGCCCCGCCTGTTCGTCATAAGGATGTTTGAGCGCAGCCAACAGCTGCTCGAAGGGTTCGAGCTCGCCTTCGTCGGATGCGGCGAGCAGCGCTTCCTCGACCCGGTGGTTGCGCGGGATCAGCCACGGATTGGCCCTGCGCATCGAGTTCGCGCGACTGCGACCGGCGTTGACGCCCTCTGACGATGGCGATTCCAGGTCTTCAGCAGCGCAGCGCGCCCGCCACCTGTCCAGCCACACAGCCAACGCGCGCTGGTCGGCAAACAGCCCGCGCAGGGGCTCCGGATGGCCTTCGGCGACGCCCGCCAGCCTTCTCCAGGCCAAGGTGAAATCGACCTTGTCCGCCTGCAGCAGGGCCAGCCAGTCCTCCGCCAGGGCCGCATCGATCCGGTCGGCATGTTCCACCCGCCCACGCAGACCCAGCTTGGCGCGCACGCCCGCCAACCAATCGCGCTGAAAGACGTCGGCAAAGCCCTCGACAACTTCGGTCGCCAAGGCGCGGGCCCGCTGCTCGTCGTCTGCCAGCAGCGGCAACAGCGTTTCGGCAAATCTGGCGAGGTTCCACTGGGCGATGCGTGACTGGTTTTCAAAGGCATAGCGTCCGTGCGCATCGATCGAACTGAACACCGCCGCGGGATCGTAGGCCTCCATGAACGCGCAAGGTCCATAGTCGATGGTTTCCCCGGCGATGCTCATATTGTCGGTGTTCATGACACCGTGAATGAAGCCCACGTTCATCCACTGCGCCACCAGGGCGGCTTGCCGGCGCGCGGCGGCACGCAGCAAATCCAGGTAGCGCTCCGGCTCACCGACCAGCGCCTGGTCGTGACGCGCGATGGTGTAGTCGGCCAGCTGCCGCACACGGTCGTAGGCGCCGCGCGCTGCGAAGAACTCGAAGGTGCCGACGCGGATATGGCTCGCCGCAACCCGGGTCAATTGCGCTCCCGGCAATTCCTTTTCGCGATAGACAGGCTCGCCGGTACCGACCACCGCCAAGGCGCGGGTGGTCGGTATGCCCAGTGCATGCATGGCCTCGCCGAGCAGAACTTCGCGCAGCATGGGGCCGAGCGCGGCCTTGCCGTCCCCGTCGCGCGAGAAAGGTGTGCGCCCCGAACCTTTGAAGGCGATGTCGCGCCGCTTGCCGTAACGGTCGATCACCTCGCCGATCAACAGCGCTCGGCCATCGCCCAGTTGCGGCGAGAAGCGGCCGAACTGATGTCCGGCGTAGGCTTGGGCGATCGGCGTTGCTCCCTCGGGCAGCCTGTTGCCTGAAAATAGCGCCGCCAGCGTCGGTCGATCGACCGCAGTCAAATCCAGACGGAGGTCCTCCGCCAGTTCGTGATTCAAGTACAACAGGCGCGGAGTCGGCGCCGCTACTGGCTTCCAAGGCACATAGAAGCCCTCCAGTTCGCTGGCGTAGCTGCTCTCAACAGCGAATATTGCGTTGCGCATCGGTTCATCTCGCAATCGATCGATAAGGCCCCTCGTTTGCGCGAGCGAACGTTGGAGCATGCCCATTGTGGAACTACTGGCCGGAAAAGCAACCGACCGACCGTTTCCCCGTAATCACTCAAGAAATCCCCTACCGCTGTCGTAATTCAATCTCACTGCCAGCACATTTGACGATCGCGAGGGCAGGTCGCAGAGGAGGGACTGGTCATGTTCAGGATAGTATTCACTGCCCTCGATGGCGGCGAGAGGGAAGTCGTCTTTCCAGCGGCATCAGCGCGTGACGCAGTTCTAGCCGCCGCGACCCGTCGCGACTTCGGCCTGGTCATCAGTTGCACCAAGCTCGATACGATCGAAGACTGGGCGGTCATGGACCGCCGCTCCAGGCTGAAGCAGCGGGCTGCCTGAGTCGCGCTCCCGCTCCCGTCGACCGATCCAGCGCCTTCGCCGCGCCAGACGCCCGCAACGGGGCACCGATCGAAAAAAAAGCCCACGGTTTGTGGCCGTGGGCTTAAGTCCAGTTCCAAAGGAGGAGGAAGCTGGAGGAGACGAGTGCATGGTAAGGGTCATTGTGCGACGCGTCAATATATAAATTCTAATAGTCTTATGCAATAAACTAATCTGTCCAACGATTGGCAGACGGCCATCATTCGGCCGACTACAGGTCATTGAGAGATCACCTCGGCGGTTAGACAGAATACTGCGGCTAATCCATTGCTGGTGAATTACTCGTTGGTGCGACGCAACAATAATCTATATATTGGTGCCTTCAGTCGTTCTACGCTCAGGATCACCTCAGGAGATTTCGGACACCATGCAAGCCAACATCCTCAACCAGCGCAACGTCTTCGAGTACTATTTTCCGCCGATTTTGCAGGGCCTCGACCTCGTCGCGTTGAGCAAGAAGGTCGCTGCTGCGGTGATCAGTCGCTTCAGCGAAAGACAATTCGAACAGCAGTATCTGGCAGGCGCAACCAGCATCATCGACCTTGAACGACGAATGTTCCAGTTGCAGTACGCTCGCTACGAGTTGCCGCGTTGGATTTGGTGAATTGACGCGCCGCCATTGCGCTTGCAACCCCCGGTTGCGGGCGATCGGCAAGCCTGTCGGCATGGTATCGTCGACAAGGTAGGTCCCCGATCGTCCAACCGTGGAGGTTTCGCAATGTCAAAACTGATTGTCGTTGTCTTGTCCAGTCTGTTCGCGGTGAGCGTGGCGCTAGCGCAGACCCCTGCCGCCCCCGCCAAGGCGGCGCCTGCTGCACCCGCCGCGGCCAAGTCCGCGGCGCCTGCCGCGGCCGCTGCCCCGGCGCCCGCCGCAGCCGCCTCCGACTGTGAAGCCCGGGCCGTAAGCAAGGCGGGCAAGCCGTTGGCTGGCGGCGCGAAGGCGTCGTTCATGAAGAAGTGCGAGGCAGACGCCAAGGGAACCAAGGATTCCGGATCGGGTTGCGAGGCCAAGGCGGTCAGCAAGGCGGGCAAGCCGCTTGCAGGTGCTGCCAAGGCGGCATCCATCAAGAAGTGCGAAGCCGACGCGAAAGCCGGCAAGTCGTAGCCAACGCTGCATCCGGAGCCGGCCGCAGGCGGTCGGCTCCGCCTCGATTTGCTCCGCCTCGATTTGCTCCGCCTCCACCCACCGTCTTTGCCCCCATCGCCTATGGTTACCCTGATCGACGCTGACCTGCTCGACGCTGTTGCCACCGAGGCAGCGGCCAGTCCGCGCAGGCGCAAGAACAGGAACTTTCACGAGCGCAACGACTTCCCCTGCCATCGCCTGCTCAACGCCATCGAGCCGGGTTCCTATGTCGCCCCCCACCGCCATCTTGCTGCACACAAGGACGAGACCATGCTCCTTGTGCGTGGCACGGCCGGGTTCATCACCTTCACCGATAGCGGTCAGCCCGTCGATGTGGTTCTACTCGGCGCGGCCAGCTCGCGGCTCGGCGTCGACATCCCTCACGGCACCTGGCACACCATCTTTGCGTTGGAGAGCGGGACCATCGTCTTCGAAGCGAAGGCGGGACCCTATCTGGCGCTGAGCGCCGCCGAGCGCGCACCCTGGGCGCCCGCCGAGGGCGACGCCGCTGCCGCAGCCTATCTCGACAGCCTGGTGCGCCTCGTCGTTCGAGCCTAGCCTCGCTCTTCGGCGCCAGCCATTCGAGCCAGGCCGGGCGGCGCGGGCGCTGTTTACGGTCGATCCCGATATTGGCGATCGCTTGTGGCGATCGATTCAGGGAATGTTGGCGACAATTTGCTTGAGGCCCACATAGTGGCGCTCTTCGCTCTTGGCCGGCGCGGCAACCCGCAGCTGACTCTGCAGGGCGGCAATTTCTTGCTTATGCTTCTCGTTGGCCATTTCCAGTTCCTTGATTCGCTGGCCCTGTCTGGTCAAGGTCCACTGCCGACGCAGGGTCGACGGTGTCGACACCAGCGCCACGATGAATCCGCCAACGGCGAGCGCAAGCAGCAGGACCGTGGCAAGGGAGCTGTTGAACTGCCAGGCCAAAAAGGTTACGGCGACCGAAGTATCGTTCTGCAGCGCGAAGGTGACACCGCCGGCAGCGACAAGAATCGCAAAGATGGTGATCAATTGCATGGCGTCCTCCAATCATTTGGTAAGAGACTCGGCAGCGGCGCGGATGGGCCGCGCGTGGCGGCACTGCGCGCTGCCTTGAGGCGATCGAGGAAAGCGGCGCAGCCTATACTTTTTAGCTCATGGCAGCGCCAAGGTCTGTTGGTTGGCGAACACAACGGCCGAATCGACGGGCAGAAGTTGCCGAGCAAGCGGATGAAGAATCCTCCGCATCAGCGCTCATGCCTTTGGCGAGGCGCCCGGTCGACCTGAGCCTCGGGTCGCCGGTCGTCCCTTGCCCAAGCGCGGCGAATCGACCGAACCGCAACCTGGGCCGCGCGACTAACCCTTACCCCAGACGCTCGCCAGCCAGGGCTGCTGTTCGCGAGGTAGCCCGGCCGGTCGGTAGTAGTGTTCGAGTTCGGTGAACTCGGCCGCGGACAGCAGGGCGCGCCACCGCGGCAGGTCGTAATAGGCGCCATAGCGTCCGCCGACCACGCGCTCTTCGTTGTTGCCGCGCGGATTCGAAGCGAACAGCACGCCAGCGGCTTTCAGCGTCGCGTGCAACTGGCGCAATATCCGCGGCAATTCCTGCGCCGGCACGTGGAACAGCGAGGCGTTGGCGAAGACGCCGTCAAAATGGGCCTCAGGCAGTTCCAGTTGCAGGAAGTCCTGTTGCCAGACCACGCAACCGCTGTGCGAGCGCGCCATCTGTGCCAGCGCCGGCGCGCCTTCGAGGCCGATCGGCTGATGTCCGCGGCGCGCGAAGGCGCACAGGTCGCGACCCGGGCCGCAACCGAAGTCGAGCAGGGCGAACGGCGGCGTCGCCTTGATGTGGCGCAGCAAGGCCTCGATGTTCTGCTCCACGTCGTGGTCGCGGGTGCCCTCCCAGAAGGCGGCGGCGTTGGCCTGGTAGTGCTCCAGGGTGCGGTTGGCCAATCGCTTCAGGGCGTCTGCATCGAGTTTCATAGTGGCTGGGTGGCTCTCCCTGTGAGGGCGCGGCGGCGTTCCGCGGCGACCGAGTGCAGCGTCGAAATCGGTGTAAGCTGCAGCACAGCAAACCCTGCTGCAACCACGCCAGAACGGAAGCACCCGATGCGCATTCCCATTGTATTGCCAGACGGCTGGAGCGCCGACGAAGCGAATTCCAACGGCACGGTCATCTATGCCAGCGACGGCCAGGGGACCGTCACCGTCAGCGAAAAGATGCGCGGCTTCAGCCTCGGCACGACGCCGGTGCGTCGGCGGGGCGGCTTCGACGGCCGCAAGTGGAAGGTCGCCCTCTACGAAGCGGCGGTGGAAGCGCTGCAGGCGTCTCTCGTCGAATAGACGCGGCGCGGCGTTGCTTCGCGCGCCCCTAGCGGCGGGCAGCGTACAGGCCGGCGCACAGCGCTGCGCCGACGGCGTAGAGCTGCCAGGTCTCCGAGACGGCGTAGGGGTAGAGCATCAGCGCCACGCCCAGCCAGGTGATGGCCGTGGCCGACGCCTTTCTGCCGTAGCGATAGGCGGCAAAGCCGATGATGCTGAAGAGCAGCAGTCCGAACAGATAGGCTGGACTCGGCATGGCCAAGCCCAGCGTCTCGATCGCCTGCTCTGCGCCCGCCGCATCCATCAGCGCCCGAAGATTCCCTTCAGCAGCTCGATCGGCTGCGGCATCTTCGGTGCTTCGCTGGCCTCGCCAGCACGCTCTCTATTACCCTCGCGGCGGGCGTTGCGGTTCTGCTCGGCGCCGGCCGCCAGATCCTGTCCGGGCATGCCGAGGATGGCGTTGGCCACCGATTTGACGCGCAGCTTCACCGCCCACAGGGGCTCCCACTTCAGCTTCGGATCCCTGGGGCGCGGTGGCTGGGCGAGGTTCAACTCGTCACCATAGGCGATCAGCCGCAACATTGCGCCGTGTTCGCCGAAGACACCGGCGGGAACGCTGCAGACGGTGGTCGTTCGCGGCAGTAGCACCTTTTCCTTGAGCCAGCGATCGACCGCCGCGTTGGTCTGGTAGTCCATCAGACCGAACCCGGTGTCCGGCAACTCGCTGGAGGTCCACATCACCATGTCCTCCTTGCCGCCGACCCCCATCGCCGAGACGAAGTAGCCGCGCGCGGTCGCGATGGCGTTCCAGCTCAGGCTGGTCGCACCTTTCTTGTCGGCCTGCTCTAGAGTCAGGGGCGGCATCAGATCCTGCGCCGGCGGCAGGCTGAACCGGAAGCCCTCGGGGATGCCCTTGCCGGAGAAAGCGTGTTCGCCGACCAGCGAGGCTTGGGGCGGTACCATGCGGGCGTCGTCGGGATTGGGCCACACCGGACGGCCGACGGCGCTGTGGGCGCCACGTTGGGTGGCGCTGCGCGCGCTGAAGAACTTGCCATAATCGGCGATGCTGGCGCTCGCCATGTCGAGCACCTTGGGCTGACCCGGGCGGATTTCGTTGCCGCATCCCCAGTAGAGCAGCATTCGTCCCTTGGGCTTTTCGGGCTCCTCGCGCTTGATCTCTTCGTCATCGCGCAGCGGCGCCGGGGGGGCGTTGGTGGCGGCCTTCAGTCTCAGCGCCGGACTCAGGAAACGTTCCGGGACGGCGAGCTGCGCTTCGTCAAGATTTGGATTGGCGCGCGCCTTGACCGTGACGTCGACCCAGCGGCCCGCAGCCATGCCGTGGCTGTTGCCGAAACTGTTGCCGCCGCTCTTGCCCCCGAACAGGCTGCCCAGCACCGCCGCCGGGTTGCCGGCCATGCCCGCCATGGGCATGGCCATCCCGGAGACGGTTGCAATATCGATCCAGGCCTGCGCCTCGGGAGCCGCGTCCTGGGCGGCCGACGCTGCGCCGACGAAAGCGGTGGCGACGATTGTCACTGCAACTGCCAACAGCGCTCGATCCGGTCTTGGCTTCACGTCCTGCTCCCCAGGTTGATTGCGATGTGCGCTGGACAGGCAATTATGATAGCCGAATCGCCGGCGAGCCACCAATTTTGACCGAGATATTTGCTCAACTATTTTGCTATAGTGAACCGAGACACAGCGATGTGCCGAACGGCTAGCCAAGGGAGAGCGCTGATGAATGACCTATCGACGAATGTGCTCGGTGGAATCCTGCAGCCCTGCAGCATGGAACCGCTGACCGGATATTTGCGCACCGGCTGCTGTCAGGTGACGGTGGAAGATGTCGGCAACCACGGCGTGTGCACCATCATGAGCGACGAGTTTCTGGCGTTTTCGCGCGCCCGCGGCAACGATCTGTCGACGCCGCGACCCGAACTTGGCTTTCGCGGACTTAAGGCGGGAGACCGATGGTGCCTGTGCTCGGCGCGTTGGCAGGAAGCGCTGGAGGCCGGCATGGCGCCGCGGGTGGTGCTCGAGGCCTGCTCGGCCGCCGCCCTCGAATTCGTGCGCCTGGAGGACTTGCGCCGC
>JAHFRE010000093.1 GCA_023258955.1 Sterolibacterium sp. | reverse complement strand
CGATCTGCGAGCGGGCTTGCGCCAGATCGAGGTTGGCCGCGTTGCGACCGGCATCGAACAGCGGCAGGCCGAGCACCGGCTGGAAGCTCCAGGCGCGCGCACCCGCGGCGAACAGGCCGGAAAGGGCCTGGCTGGCGGTGCCCAGGGTCGCGGTCAGGGTGATCTTGGGCAGGAAGGCGGCGCGCGCCGCGGCGACGTTGGCGTGGGCGGCGATCAGCCGCTGTTCGGCGGAGAGCACGTCGGGCCGCGCCAGGAGCACTTCCGAGGGCAGGCCCGCGGCGAGGTCGGCGACGATGCCCTGTTCCGCGAGCGCTCTGCCCGGCGGCAGGCTCTGGGGCGTGTCGCCGACCAGGACCCACAGCGCGTTCTCGGCGGCGGCGCGGGCGCGCAGCAGGCTCGCCAGATCGGCGCGGGCGGATTCGTATGCGCCCGCCGCCTGCAGCAGATCGAGCTCCGAGGCCAGGCCCACTTCGCGGCGTTTGGCGATCAGCTGGCGCGTCTGCTCGCGATTCTTCATCGTGACATCGGCGATGCCGGCGCGCTCCTCCATTTCCAGCAGCAGCAGGTAGGCGTTGGCGACGTCGGCGATCAGCGACAGGCGAAAGGCGCGCTGGGCTTCCTCGGTGGCGAGATAGCCGGCCAGGGCGGCCTCAGACAGGCTTTTGACGCGGCCCCAGAAGTCGAGCTCGAAGGCGGGTGTCGCCAGGTCCACGTCGTAGCGCTGTCCGCTCATCGGTTTGCCGGTCAGCGACAGGTCGCCGGGCGTGAGCGAGGCGCTGCGGCTGGCGGCGAGGCTCACGCCGGGCAGCCGGTCGGCGCGCACGATGCCGAACTGGGCGCGCGCTTCGGCGACCCGGGCGACGGCGATGGCCATGTCGCGATTGTGCTGCAAGGCGCTGGCGATCAAGGCCTGCAGGCGCGGGTCGGGGAAGAAGCTGTGCCAGTCGGTCGCCGCCGCCACCCGGTCACCGGCGGCGGCGGCGGGCCAGCTCGGCGCCACCGGGGCGACCGGCCGCTGGTACTCGGGCGTTGTTGCGCAGGCGGCGAGCAGCGCCGCCAGCGCCAGCGGTAAGCGCCTACTCATCGCTGTGCTCCTGCTGCGGCTTCGCTGGAAAGATGCGGCGCACGACGACGAAGAACACCGGCACCAGGAACACCGCCAGCACCGTCGCGCCGATCATCCCGCCCATGACGCCGGTGCCGATGGCGTGGCGACTCTGGGCGCCGGCGCCGCTGGAGATGGCCAGGGGCAGCACGCCGAGGATGAAGGCGAGCGAGGTCATCAGGATCGGCCGGAAGCGCAGGCGGCAGGCCTCCAGGGTCGCCGGAATCAGGTCCATGCCCTCTTCGTGCAGACGGCGCGCGAACTCGATGATCAGGATCGCGTTCTTCGACGACAGGCCGATGATGGCGATCAGGCCGACCTTGAAGAAGACGTCGTTGGGCAGCCCACGCAGGGTCACCGCCAGCAGGGCGCCGAGCAGACCCAGGGGCACGACCAGAATCACCGCGAAGGGGATCGACCAGCTCTCGTAGAGCGCCGCCAGGGCCAGGAACACCACCAACAGCGACAGCCCGAACAGGAAGGGCGCCTGCGAACCCGAGAGCCGCTCTTCAAAGGAGGTGCCGGACCAGTCGAAGCCCAGGCCCGGCGGCAGCTTGGCCGCCATCGCCTCCATCGCCGCCATCGCCTCGCCGGTGCTGTAACCCGGCGCCGGGCCGCCGGAGAGCTTGAACGAGGGGTTGCCGTTGTAGCGGTCGAGCTTGGGCAGGCCAACCGTCCAGCGGGCGCGGGCTATTTCGGACAGGGGCAGCATCTCGCCGCGGCTGTTTCTCAGCGGCAGGCGCAACATCTCCTCGGGGTCGGCGCGCAGGCTCTTCTCGGCCTGCATCTGCACGTGCAGGATGCGGCCCTCGCGCACGAAGTCGTTGATGTAGGAGACCCCCAGCGCCGATTGCAGGGTGTCGTTGAGTTCGGCCATGTCGATCGACAGCGCCTGGGCCTTGGCCTGGTCGACGTCGAGCAGGAGTTGCGGCGCCGCCTCCTGCCCCTCCGGTCGCACCCCGGCCAGCGCCGGATTCTGCGCCGCCATCCCGAGCAGGGTGTTGCGCGCTTCCATCAGCTTGTCGCGGCCGAGGCCGGATCGGTCCTCGAGGCGGAAGTCGAAGCCGCCGATGGCTCCGAGCTCGGGGATGGGCGGCACGTTGACCGCGAACACGAAGGCCTGCTTGATGCCGAACAGTGCTCCGTTGGCGCGCTGGAGCAGGCCGTTGACGCTGTTCGCCGGCCCCTTGCGCTGGTCCCAGTCCTTCAGCGGAACGAAGGCCAGCGCCGAGTTCTGGCCGCGGCCGAAAAAGGAGAAGCCGACCACGCCGATGACGTGGGACACCGCATCGGTCTGCTTCAGGTAGTAGTCCTCGACCTGCTTCAACACCTCGAGCGTGCGCTCCTGGGTGGCGCCGGGCGGCAACTGGATCATGTTGATGAAGTAGCCCTGGTCCTCCTCCGGCAGGAAGCTGCCGGGCAGATGGACGAACAGCCACACCGCGCCGGCGATGATGGCAAGGTAGATGACCAGCCAGCGCGAGGTGGTCTTGAGCACCCGCGCCACGCCCGAATGATAGCCGTCGCTCGCGCGGCGGAAGAAGCGGTTGAAGGCGCCGAAGAAGCCGCGCGAGGGCATGGCTTCCTTGCCCGGCGCGTGCTTGAGTATGGTGGCGCACATGGCCGGGGTCAGGGTCAGCGCCAGCAGTGCCGAGAAGGCCATGGTCAGCACCAGGGTCACCGCGAACTGGCGGTAGATGGCGCCGACCGAGCCGCCGAAGAAGGCCATCGGTACGAACACCGCCACCAGCACCAGGGTGATGCCGATGATGGCGGAAAAGATCTGGCCCATCGCCTTGCGCGTCGCCGCGCGCGGCGGCAGCCCCTCCTCGGTCATGATGCGCTCGACGTTCTCGACCACGACGATGGCGTCGTCGACGACGATGCCGATCGCCAGCACCATGGCGAACATGGTCAGCACGTTGATCGAATAACCGAGGACGTAGAGACCGCCGAGCGCGCCCATCAGCGCCACCGGCACCACCACCGCCGGGATCAGCGTGGCGCGGAAATTTTCTAGGAACAGGTACATCACCAGGAACACCAAGATCATGGCCTCGATCAGGGTGTAGAGCACTTCGGTGATGGAGATCTCGACGAAGCGCGAGGTGTCGTAGGGGATGGCCCAAGCGACGCCCTTGGGGAAGTAGCGGGCCAACTCCGTCATCTTGGCCTTGACCGCCGCCGCCACTTCCATGGCGTTGCCGCCGGGGGCCACGCGCACGGCGATGGCCGCGGTCGGCTGGCCGTCCATGCGCGCGAAGATGTTGTAGTCCTGGGCGCCGAGTTCGACCCGGGCGACGTCCTTGATGCGCACCGTCGAGCCGTCGGGCGAAGCGCGGACCACCACGTTGGCGAATTGCTCGGGGGTGGCCAGGCGGCCGCGGGTGACGATCACCGCGTTGACCTGCTGGCCGCTCGCCGCCGGTGCCTGGCCCATTTCGCCGGTCGCCAGCTGCACGTTCTGGGCGCGCAGGGCGCGCGCCACGTCGGCCGGCGACAGCTTGTAGGCGTTCAACTGCTGTGGCTTGAGCCAGACGCGCATCGAGTACTCGGTGCCGAACATATTGGCCTCGCCGACGCTGGCGACGCGACGGATCTGATCGAGCACGTTGGCCGCGGTGAAGCTGCCCAGGGCGATGTTGTCCAGGCTCTTGTCGGGCGAATAGATGGAGATGAACAGCAGGTAGTTGCGCTGCTGCTTGGTGACCGGCACGCCGAGGCGGCGCACGTCCTCGGGCAGGCGCGATTCGACGCGCTTGTAGCGGTTCTGCGCCTCGACCGAGGCGGCGTCGAGGTTGGTGCCCGGCTCGAAGGTGAGGGTTAGCGAACCGCTGCCCAGTTCCGACGATGCCTCCATGTAGAGCAGGTGCTCGATACCGTTCATCTCCTGCTCGATCAGCGCCGTGACCGTGTCTTCGACCACCTGCGCCGAAGCGCCGGGATAGGTGATGTTGAAGGCGATCGAGGGCGCCGCCACCTGCGGATAGGCCGACACCGGCAGCTTCTTCAGGGCCAGACCGCCGGCCAGGGTGATGATGATGGCGATCACCCAGGCGAAGATTGGGCGATCGATAAAGAATTGGGCGAGCATGGCCTACTTCTTCGCGCCGGTCGCAGCGCTCGCCGTCGGCTTCCAGGGCACAGGTTTGACGCTGCTGCCGGGATGGACCTTCTGCAGACCGTCGATGATCACCCGCTCACCGCCCTTGAGGCCCGACTCGATGATCCAGTCGGCGCCCGCCATCGCGCCGGTGGTCACGGGCAGCGGTTGCACCTTGTTGTCGGCGTCGACGATCATCACCGAAGCGCCCTGGGGCGACATCTGCACCGCGCGCTGCGGCAGCTTGATCGCCTTGTCCGTTTCGGCCTCGGGCACGCGGATGCGGACGAAGGTGCCGGGCAGCAACTCGCGCTTCGGGTTGGGAAACTCGGCGCGCAGCTGGATCGAGCCGGTGTTCGGATCGACGGCGAGATCGGAGAACATCAGCCTGCCCGGCAGCGGGTAGACGGCGCCGTCCTCCAGCAGCAACTCGACGCGCGCTTGCGCCGAGCGCTTCAGCCGGCCGGCCTTGATCGCCTGCTGCAGGCGCAACAGATCGGCGTTGCTCTGGGTAAAGTTGACGTAGATCGGGTCGAGCTGTTCGATGGTCGCGAGCAAGCTCGACTCGCCGCGACCGACCAGCGCCCCCTCGGTGACCATGGCGCGGCCGATGCGTCCAGAAATGGGGGCGGGCACGTTGGCGTTCTCCAGGTCGAGTCGGGCCCGGGCCAGGGCCGCCTCGGCCTGCTTCAAGCGGGCAACGGCCTGATCGTATTCCTGGCGACTGACCGCGTTGATCTCCAGCAGGGGCTTGTAGCGCTCGACGGTGACTTTGGCGACGCCGACATCGGCCTCGGCCGAGGCGGCGTTGGCGGCGTAGGTGCGCGGCTCGATCAGGAACAGGCTCTTGCCGGCGACGACGTCGCTACCCTCTTCGAACAGGCGCTTTTCGACCACGCCTTCGACGCGCGCTCTGACCTGGGCGCTGCGCACGGCCTGCAGGCGCCCCGGCAATTCCTGGGTCAGTGTCGCGGCGGCGGCGGCCGCGGTGACCACGTTGACCTCGGTCGGTGGCATGCCACCAGCGGCCGGCCCCGGATCCTTCTTCTCCCCAGCGCATGCCGCAAGCATCGCGGCCGCGGCCAGCGCCAGCGCAAGTGTTCGGATTTCCATATGTTTCCTCATTCGCGAGGCAAGCATTCTACAGCCAAGGCGCATCCCGACCTACCAGGGCGGCGCCAGCGAGCCGGGCAGCGCGCTGCACCGAGTACACTTGGCGTCTCGCCCGGAGGCCTGCGCATGAGAACCCGCTATTCGGAAATGCCCGCCTACGTCACCAAGGACGGCTCGGAAATCCGCGAGCTGATGCATCCCGACACTCAGCCGGTGCGCCGCCAGAGCCTGGCCGAGGCCATCGTCCAGCCGGGGCAGACCACCCGCCTGCACCGGCACGCGCACGCCGAAGAGCTCTATCACGTGACCGCCGGCAGCGGCCTGATGACCTTGGGCGAGCAGCGCTTCGCTGTGGCCGTCGGCGACACGGTGCTGATCGCCGCCGGAACGGCGCATTGCATCGCGGCGACGGGCAGCGGGCCGCTGACCATCCTTTGCTGCTGCAGCCCCGCCTACGCCGACGCCGACACCGAACTCCTCTGACGCTTGCCGCAGGTCGGCCGTTCGACGGCTGAGCTGGAACCGCCGCTGGCGGTCCGTTGGCGCGAAGGAGTATCAGCTCACAGCGCGAGTGTCATGAATACGCTGTGGTGATCCGGCTGGTAGTCTGCGAACGGTCCGCAGTAGGTGAAGCCGACGCTCAGGTACAAGCGCTGCGCCGGCAGGAATGCGTCAGCGCTGCCCGTCTCGAGGCTGAGCCGCGTGTAGCCGCGGCTGCGCGCTTCCTGCAGAATCCGGGCGAGCAAGGCGCGACCGGCGCCCCGGCGGCGAAGGGCTGCCGGCGTGCGCATCGACTTGACCTCGCCGTGCACTGGGCTCAGCTCCTTGAGGGCGCCGCATCCGAGCAGTGCGTTGCCTTCGCGCACCGACCAGAAGGTGATCGTCGGCGCCTTCAAGCCGTTCACGTCGAGCGCATGGACACTCTCGGGTGGCGACAGTTCATGCATCTGACGCAGATGTTCTTCGAGCAGGGCGAGTACATCGGCGCGACCAGGATCATCGAGTTCGATGCGCATGGTGGGAGCGTGGCTATGCTGCCCGTTGTTACAGCCGATCCGCCGACCGAGGCCGGGCGTAGGCTGTCGGCTCGAACGGCCGGTTGCGCATCGGCGTTGGGTCTTTGGCCAGGGAACTCACTGCCCTGGAGGTGGCTGCCAAAGTTCCACCTTGTTGCCCTCAGGATCCATGACCCAACCGAATTTCCCGTAGTCGGAATCGTCGGTCTTGTCCAGGACGTCGCAGCCTTCGGCTCGCAGCGATTGAAGTACGGCGGCCAGATCGTCGACGCGATAGTTGATCATGAAGCTCGATCGGCTTGGCGCGAAGCACTCGTCAGCGGCGGCGCCGATCGACCACACGGTCGTTCCCTTGGTCGGATTGCCCGCCGCATCGCACCAGCTGAACGC
Organism: Sterolibacterium sp.; assembly: GCA_023258955.1. Taxonomy (GTDB): domain Bacteria; phylum Pseudomonadota; class Gammaproteobacteria; order Burkholderiales; family Rhodocyclaceae; genus CAIYYX01. The sequence continues at coordinate 7,570 of JAHFRE010000093.1, read as the reverse complement.
CGTGCCTCCCCAGTCCTGGACTTCAATGCCCAGGTGCTGCTGGTACCAAGCGCGCAACGCAACAGGGTCTCTGGCGCTGAAGAAGATTCCTCCGATACCCGTGACTCGCTTCATTTGAGCCTCCTTGGTGCGGCCAGGCGAGAGCGTCCGGCGATGGTGACGGCCAACCCGGCATTCGCTGCGTTGGCCGTCGACAGTACCGCTGCGACCCCAGCGACCGCTAGCTCGTTAGCGCTTCCTGCAAGCGCCGATTGACCTCGGCGGCGTGGTGGCGCGCCACTTTGCCGCTGGGTGCCAGCGGCTCGGCGTAGAAGAAGGCCGGGAGTTCGTCGTCCTGTTCGGTGAAGCCCGCAGCGCGGTTGAACTGTCTTTCCATGCGCAGCACGTCTCGACCCAGGGTCTGCAGGAAGGCGGGTTCGAGCGCCGTGCCGTGCGCGTCGTTCAGCGCAGTGACGATCAGTTCGCTGCTGGTGCTGGTCACGGCGCGTCCGAACAGACACAGCCCGAGCGAGTCGGCGGTGGCGCACAGGGTCTGCGCCGCGAGGCTGACCGCGACCAGTTCCTCGGTGCTCTTGCCCTTGCAGTCGAAGGTCGGGGCGTTGCCCGTGGTGTGGTCGGCGCCCTGGGCCGTGCTCATCATCGAGATGCCGGTGACTTCGATGACGCGCGGATCGTAGGCGCTGATCGCCTGGCCCTTGATCACCGGCACCCGGGCGACCTGATAGTGGACGCCGACGCGCGCCGTGCCTTGCGCCAGCAGGCGGCCGCGCTCCGTGCCGGCCCCCATCTCGTCCAGGGCAGACAGCATGAAGGCGAGATCGCCGAAGGGGGCGAGCCCGGCTTCCATCAACACGCCCAGGGTGGCACCGACTTCGATGCTGTCGACCCCCAGGTCGTTGGCCCTGGCGTTTACCTGGGCCACGTCGTCGGGGTCGCTCAGGCCGCAGTTGCTGCCCATCAGACCGAGGGTCTCGTATTCCAGCGGCGAGACCAGTTCTTTGCCCTGGGCGTCGACATAGACGTTGCTGCATTCGATCATGCAGCCGGGCATGCAGGCGTGGCTCGGATCGCCGCCGCGGCTGAGGTTCAACTCGCGGATGTGTTCGCCGCCCAGCTTGAGCGTTTCCTGCGCCGGATTCACCAGTTGCCCGACGCTGAAGTTCTTCACCGGCAGGCCGCCGACCAGGTTGATGATGTCGCCCATCATCGCCGTGCCCAGGCGCCGGTAGGCGTCGATCGCGGGATCCTTGGCGACGCGGGCGCCGTATTCTCGGATCGCGCCCATCAGCTTCTTGCGGTCGTGGAAGCCCGGCATCTTGTCGAGGTCGACGACGATGGCCTTCACCTTCTTGGCGCCCATTACCGCGCCGACGCCGCCGCGCGCGGCGAGCCGCGACGGCCTGCCGTCGGTGTCGGGAAAGGCGATGCCAGCACACAGTCCCAGATATTCGCCGACCGGTCCGCACAGGGCGAAGCTGATCTTGCTGCCATAGTTTGCGAACAGCAAGCGCGCAGCAGCGTCATTGCCCAGTCCCAGGTAGGGAGCGGCAGATTCAAAACCGATCGCGCCGTCGCGGCAGATGCGGATGACGATCCAGTCGCTCGATGCCCCGTAGAGGGTGAGGCCGGCGGTCTCCAGCTGGCCCAGGGCGAAGGCGAAGGTGCCGCCGGCGTTGGCTTCCTTGATGCCGCCGGTCAGCGGACTCTTGCAGCCGACGCTGATGCGGTTGGCGTTGGAGAAGTTGGTGCCGGCGAACGGACCGGCGGAGAAGATCAGCGGATTGCCGGCGGACAGGGGCTCGACGCCGGCGACACCGGCTTCGAGCAGGGTCTTGGCGATGTGGTGGCGGCCGGCGCGGACGATGGACCCGCCCGGCAACGCCTCGCTGCGCGCTGAGTGCTGGGCGAGATCGATGTGTAGGTATTTGCGCATAGCTGACTATTCTAAATCTTGCCCGCAGAAGTTGTCATTCGGTATGATTGTTACGAAGGTACTATATGACAGCTTCCCGAACGCGTCTTTCCCTGGTGGGCCTGTCTCTCGCCGTGGGATGCTGCGCCCTCGTCGCGGCTGCCGGGCCGGCCACGAGCGAAAAGACGGCGGCCGCGGTCTGGGCCGGCGTGGCCGAAGGCCGGCCGCAGGATCTGACGGTGGTCTTCGACGACGCCAAGATCGAGGCGAAGGCCGTGCAGGGCAACAGGGCCAGGGGAGTCCAGTTCGATGACGACGAGACCCGTCGCTTCAAGGCCAAGGCTTACGCCGCGAGCAAGCGGGCGGCTTTGGCTGCGCTGCCGACGGGGCAGTTCGCCGTGCTCAAAGATTACAAGGCGCTGCCGCTGATGCAACTGCGGATCCGCTCCGCGGCGGCGCTCAAGGCCCTGCTCGACCAGCCCTTGGTGCTGCGCGCTGACAGGGACGACAAGGAAAACTTGCTACAGGGGAGGCCCCGGCCATGAGTTCATCGCGTCGACTCGCAACGCTGTGCTATCCATTGTTGCGAGCAGCGCTCGCCGTGATCGCCGCCACGGTCCTGGCAAGCAGCCTGGCCCAGGCGCAGGTCCCGACGCAAATTCCGGCCAAGGGCCGGGCGAAGCAGGGTGCGCCGCTCATGCACAAGATGGCCGACGGTGGCGCGCACGACTTCATCGTCGTCTTCGACGACCGGGCGATCCGCAAGCAGGTGCTGGCGCTGCAGGCCGAGACCGGCTTGGCCTCGCACCAGCGGCGCATCGTCGAGCGCAGGGCCAGCCTCTACGCGGCGCGCAAGCAGGAGGTGTTCGCCGCCTTCGCGCCGGCCGAAGCCACGCTGCTCAAGGACTACAGTCATCTGCCGCTGGGTTTCGTGCGCGTGCACTCGCCGCAGGCGCTGACCAGGTTGCTCGACCATCCCGGTGTGCTGAGCGTCCACGAGGACACGGTCGAGCACTTGGCGCTGGCGCAGAGCCTGCCCCTGATCGGCCAGCCGCAGGTCGCCGCCCAGGGCAATGGCGGCGCCGGCACGGCGGTCGCGGTGCTCGACACGGGTGTCGATTACACGGCTGCGGCCTTCGGTTCCTGCACCGCACCCGGAGTACCGGCCAATTGCAGAGTCGCCTACGCCAAAGACTTCCGTCCGGGCGATCCGGGCGCCGCCAGGGAGCACGGCAGCAACGTCGCCGGCATCGTCGCCGGCGTCGCACCGGGAACCAAGATCATCGACCTCAAGGTCTTCGGCAGCTCGACCGCGAACGGCTCCGACATCCTCGACGCGATCAACTGGGCGATCGCCAACAAGTCCACCTACAACATCGTCGCCCTCAACATGAGCCTGGGCAGCGGCAAGTATCCGTCGCAGGTGGCGAGCGGACCGAACTACACCGCCATCGCCCAGGCCCGCGCCGCCGGCATCCTGACCGTGGTCGCGGCGGGCAACGACGGCTTCACCGATTCGCTCTCCAACTGGGGCGCCACCCAGGGCGCCGTCTCGGTCGGTGCGGTCTACGACTCGGCCCTGGGTGCGGAGAACTGGGGCGCGCCGTCACGCTGCAGCGACCCGGTCACCGCCGCCGACAAGGTGACCTGCTTTTCCAACAGCGCCTCTTTCCTGACCCTGCTCGCGCCGGGTTCCGAGATCACCGCGGCGGGGATCACCGAGAGCGGCACCTCGCAAGCGACACCGCACGTCGCCGGCGCAACCGCGGTGCTGCGCGCCGCTTTCCCCAGCGACAGCCTGGACCAGACCGTCGCCCGGTTGAGCAACGGCATCATGGTCACCGACAGCAGAAACGAGTTGGTCAAACCCCGCCTCTATCTGCCGCTGGCCCTCGGCCTGGGCGCGCCCTGCAGCTACTCGCTGTCCGAGACCAGCCGAGCCTTCGCCGCTGGCAGCGGCAGCGGCAGCGTCGGCGTCAGCGCCGGCGCCGGCTGCAGCTGGGCCGCCGCGCCCAACACCAGCGATTCGAGCTGGATCAGCATCAGCGCCGGGTCCACCGGCAGCGGCAGCGGCACGGTCGCCTACAGCGTCGCCGCTAACAGCAACGTCAGTTCGCGCAGCGGCACCTTGACCGTCGCCGGCCAGAGCTACACGGTCACCCAGGCGGGCTCCGCCGCCAACACCGCGAACATCCTGCTCAATCCGGGCTTCGAGGCCGGACCGGTCGCCTGGACCCAGCTGTCGGCGAGCACCTACCCGGTGATCACCGCCTATCTGAATCCCAGCGCCAACGACAGCTGGTACGCCTGGCTCTGCGGCTACGACGACTGCGCCGACAGCCTGTCGCAAGACCTCACCATTCCGGCCGACGCGCAGAGCGCCTCGCTGCAGTTCTACTACTCGGTCGAGACCGACGAAACCTTGGGCCTGGGCGCCTACGACACGATGGAGGTCAGGGTGTACAGCCCGCCCGGCGCCAGCAGCTATACGCTCCTCGATACCTATTCCAACCTCGACGCGACCGCCGACTGGACCCTCGGTCCGCGCTACGATCTGTCGGCCTTCCGCGGCCGCGCTATCCGCCTGCAGTTCGCCGCGACCTCCGACGCATCGCTGTCGACCAGCTTCTATCTCGACGACGTGCTGTTGAACGTCACCGGGGCGGCGCCGGACACCCAGGCGCCCTCGGTGCCGACCGGCTTGACGGCGACGGTGGTCAGCGCCACCCAGATCAACCTGGCCTGGAACGCCTCGACCGACAACGTCGGGGTCACCGCCTACAAGATCTATAGCGGTGGCACCCTGGTCGCCACCGTCGGCAACGTCACTGCGTCGAGCCGCAGCAACGTCCCCTCGACCAGCTATCGCTACACGGTGTCGGCCTGCGATGCGGCGGGCAACTGCTCGGCGCAGAGCGCTGCCGCGACCGCCACCACGCCGGCGCTGCCGGACACCCAGGCGCCGACCGTGCCGACCGGGCTGACGGCGACGGTGACGGCGAGCACCCACATCAATCTGGCCTGGAACGCCTCGACCGACAACGTCGGCGTCACCGCTTACAAGATCTACAGCGGCGGCACCCTGGTCGGCAGCGTCGGCAACGTCACCAGTTCGACCCGGACCAATACCCCCGGCACCACCTATCGCTACACCGTCTCGGCCTGCGACGCGGCCGGCAACTGCTCGGCGCAGAGCGCGGTCGCGAGCGCCACCACGCCGGCGGTGGCGGATACTCAGGCGCCCACCGTGCCCACCGGCTTGACCGCCACGGCGAGCAGCAGCAGCGCCATCCACCTGGCCTGGGCTGCTTCCAGCGACAACGTCGGCGTCACCGCCTACAAGGTCTATCGCGGCGGCACCGTCGTCGCAACCCTGGGCAACGTGACGAGCTACGACGACACCGGCTTGCGCGCCGCGACGGCCTACGTCTACTCGGTCAGCGCCTGCGACGCCGCCGCCAATTGCTCCGACCCATCGGCGGTTGCCAGCGCCAACACGCCGGCCAGCTCTGCTGCACCGGCGGCCCCGAGCAACGTCACCGCCGTCGCCGGCAACGGCCGCGCCACGGTCTCCTTCACCCCGGGCGCCATCGGCAGCGGCACCCTGGTGAACTACCGGGCGGCTTGCGGCGTCGACAACACCCACTTGATCTACAACACCGGCAGCGCCTCGCCGATCACCGTCACCGGTTTGGCCAACGGCACCGCCTACTACTGCTGGGTGATCAGCCTGAGCAGCGTCGGCTACGGCCCCTGGTCGGCACCGAGCAGCCTCATCACCCCGAGCGCGACCAGCAATCCCTATTCCGGCCTTTGGTACAACCCGAACGAGTCGGGCTGGGGCGTCAGCGTTGCCCAACACGCGAGCATGATCTTCGTCGCCGCCTTCACCTACCTGCCCTCGGGACAGCCGACCTGGTACGTGATATCGAGCTGCCCGGTCCTCCTGAACAGCTGCGCCGGCGCCATCTACGCGGTGTCCGGTGCCACCGCGCCCACCCAGCCGTGGAACGCCGCGGCCATGCAGGTGCGGCTGGCCGGCTCGGGCATGCTGGTGTTCGACGACGCCAACAATGGGCGCTTCACGTTCACCATCGACGGCGTCAGCGGTGTCAAGACCATCACCCGGGAGCTGTTCGCCAACGGCACGGCGCAGTTCGCCGTCGACTACACCGATCTGTGGTGGAACCAAAACGAATCCGGCTGGGGGATTTCGCTGTCGCAGGACCACGGCATGCTGTTCGCCGCGTGGTACGTCTACGACGCCAGCGGCCGGGCGATCTGGTACGTGGTGCCCAGCTGTCCGCTGGCCGCGGCGTCCGGCGGCAATCGCTGCAGCGGCGACCTCTACCAGGTCAGCGGCGGCTCACCCCTGACCTCGGCCTGGAACCCCAGCCTGGCCATACCCAAGGTGGGGACGGCAACCATCTCCTTCAGCGACGCCAACAACGGCCAGATCGCCTATACGCTGAACGGCGTCGCCGGCAGCAAGGCGATCACCCGCCAACCTTTCTAACGCGTCTCTGGAACAGGGAGTTCGCCGCGATCAAGACTCGGGCAGCCATTTGAGCAGGGTCACAAACAGCGCGTCCGGATCGTAGGGCTTGCTGACGAAATCGTTCATGCCCGCGGCGAAGCAGCGCTGCTTGTCCTCGACGAAGGCGTTGGCGGTCATCGCCAGTATCGGTACCGTCGCGGCGCGCGGCAGGGCGCGTATCTGGCGGGTGGCTTGCAGGCCATCGAGCTTGGGCATCTGCATGTCCATCAGGATCAGCGCGTAGTCTTTGGCGCTGGCCATCGCCACCGCTGCTTCGCCGTCGCTGGCGCGGTCCACCCGCAGACCGGAATCCTCCAGCAACATCGAGGCGACTTCGAGGTTCATCGGGTCGTCGTCGACCACCAGGATGGACTTCCCTTGGTGCTGGGCGTGCAAGCGCGCCTCAGCGTCGCTGCGGTTCTCCGCCGGCGCGCTGTTGGCGCTGCCGCCCTTTGTCAGGCGCGCGCTGAACCAGAAGGTGCTGCCCGACTCGGGAGAGCTGCTGGCGCCTGCGTCCCCGCCCATCAACTGCGCCAGCCGCTTGGTGACGGCCAGCCCCAATCCGGTGCCACCGTACTGGCGGGTGGTCGAGTTGTCGGCCTGCTCGAAAGCCGAGAACAGCCTGGGAATCACCTCTGCGGCGATGCCTATGCCCGTGTCCTGGACCTCGAAGCGCAGCATGACGCTGTCCACCGTCTCCTCGGTACACTTGATGCGCACGGTGACGCCGCCGGCCTCGGTGAACTTGATGGCGTTGTTCACGTAGTTGAGCAGCGCCTGCTGCAAACGGGTTTGATCGCCGAGCAGGTGGTGGGGTAGCGACTCGGTCTCGAGCTGCAGCTTGAGCGACTTCGCCGCGGCGCGATCGTGGAGGATCGAGACGACGTTGGCGGCGAGGCTGGCGACGCTGACGTCGGCTTGCTCCAGGCTGAACTTGCCCGCCTCGATCTTCGACAGGTCGAGGATGGCGTTGATCACCTCCAGCAGGTGGTGGCCGGCGGCGTCGATCTTGTCCAGGCGATCGATCTGCTCGGCGGTGGCGCCCGAGCGCTTGATGATGTTGACCATGCCGGTGATGGCGTTGAGCGGGGTCCTGATTTCGTGCGACATGTTGGCGAGAA
>JAHFRE010000294.1 GCA_023258955.1 Sterolibacterium sp. | reverse complement strand
GCGGCGCCGATCGCCGCGACATGATCGCCGAGCTCCAACCCTGCCTGCTGCCCGACGAGTTGCAGCAGCTGCAGCAGGCGGCAGCCGCCGTGCATGTCGCCGAGGCGCTGATCGAATACGTGCAGGCGCTGGTGGCGCACACGCGCAGCTCGCCCGACTATCGCTTCGGCCTGTCGCCGCGCGCCGCACTGTCGCTGCTCGCCGCGGCGCGTGCCTGGGCCATGCTCGAAGGCCGCGACCACGTCCTGCCCGAGGACGTGCAGGCGGTGCTGGTGGCGGTGGCACCGCATCGACTGCAGCTTGCCAGCCAGACTCCGCGCAGCGCCGAGGAGATCGCCAGCGCCTTGATCGAGGCAGTGCCGCTGCCTTGAATCTCGTCGCCACGCTGCAAGAGCAGTTCTTCCGCTGGGCGCTGCGCGGAACCGCGCCCGAAGCCGTGCCGATCCGGCTGACCCGACACCGCGTCTATGTCCTGCCCACCCGCTTCGGCGTCGCCTTCGCCCTGATGCTGCTGGTGATGCTGATCGCTGCGATCAACTACGATCTCGCCCTCGCCTACGCCCTGGTCTTCCTCCTCGCCGGCCTGGGTGTGGTCAGCATATTTCACAGCTTCCGCAATCTGGCCGAGCTGTGCATCACCCCAGGAAGATCGCCGCCGACCTTCGCCGGCGCCGACGCCCGTTTCTCGCTGATTTTCGACAATCCCTCGGCGCGGGCCCGTTCGGCGATCCGCCTGGGGCTGTCCGGGCAGCCCGAAATCGAGCTCGAGATCCCGCCGCAGGACAAGCTCGAAGCGACGCTGCGTCTGCCGACGCGCGACCGAGGCTGGCTCGCCATGCCCCGGCTGCGCCTGGCCACCGTCTATCCCTTGGGGCTGATCCGCGCCTGGGCCTACGCGGCGCCGGCAATGCGTTGCCTGGTCTATCCGGCGCCCCACGCCCTGGCGCCGCCGCTTTGCGCCGCCCGCGAGGACGCGGGCGGGGCGCTGGGTCGGGGCCCCGGCCTGGAGGACTTTTCCGGTTTGCGCCAGCACCACCCGGCCGACCCGCTGCGCCACGTCGCCTGGAAAGCGGCGGCGCGCACTGAGCAGGGCCCCCTGCTGACCAAACAGTTCGACGGTGGCGAAGCGCAGCAAGTCTGGCTGGATTTCGACGCCCTGCCCGCCACCGCCGATCTCGAGACGCGGCTGTCGATGCTCGCCCGCGGCGTCTGCGACGCCCAGGCACGAGGCCTAGCCTGCGCCCTGCGCCTGCCCGGGCTGGCGCTCGCACCGGCGCGCGGCGACGCCCACTACGCCGCCTGTCTCGCCGCGCTGGCGCTGCACGAAGCCCGATGAAGGCCCAGACCCGACCGCCGATCGGCACGCGTCAGTCGGCTTGGCTGCTCGGCGCAGCGACAGCGAGCTGCGCCCCCCTGGCCCTGCATCTGCCCGCCGGACTCGCCGTGGCGGTTGCCGCGATGCTGGCGTGGCGGGTCGCGGTCTTGACCAAGGCGCTTGCGGCGCCGCGGCCCTGGCTGATCTCGGCGTTGGCCCTGGCGGCGGCGGCCGCCATCGTCATCTATTACCGCACCCTGTTCGGGCGCGATCCCGGGGTCGCCCTGCTGGTGGTGCTGCTGGCCATGAAATTGCTGGAAATGCGCAGCCGGCGCGACGCCTACGCCGCCAGTCTGCTCTGTCTGTTTCTCCTGGAGAGCCAGTTCCTCTACGCCCAGACCATGGCCAGCGCCGCCGTCTGCCTGTTCGCCGTAGTCCTGGTCTGCCTGACGCTGTTGATCGTGCATCAGCCGCAACTCGCGCTCGCCGCCGCCTTGCGCCGCAGCGGCCAGTTGCTGGCCCAGGCGCTACCCTTCATGCTGGCCCTGTTTCTGCTGTTTCCGCGCGTCTCGGGTCCGCTCTGGGGTCTGCCGCTCGACGCCCACGCCGGCCTCACCGGCCTGTCGGAGAGCATGGCGCCGGGTTCGATCAGCGCGTTGAGCCAGTCCGATGCCATCGCCTTCCGGGTCCAGTTCGAAGGTGGCGAGCCGCCGCACCGAGCGCTCTACTGGCGCGGTCCGGTGCTAACCCGCTTCGATGGCGAGACCTGGACCGGCAAGCGCAGCCTGGCACCGCGCGCGCTGACCTACGCCAGCGCGGGCGCGGCGGTGAACTACAACCTGACCCTGGAGGCGCACGGCAAGTCCTGGCTGTTCGCCCTCGAGCTACCGGGCTTGATTCCCGAGGGCGCCTACACCAGCGCCGACTACCAGTTGCTCACCCGCTCGCCGGTGCGCGCGCGGCAGCGCTTCGAGATGCGCTCCTTTCCCGATGCCATCGCCGGTAAGCTCGAATCGGCGCAGCAGTTGCGCGATGCGCTGGAACTGCCCAGCGGCTTCGATCCACGCGCCCGGGCGCTCGCCGCGAGTTGGCGCGACGAACTGGGCGCCGACGACGCCGCTCTGGTCGGCCGCATGCTCGCCTACTATCGCGACCAGGCTTTCACCTACACCCTGACGCCGCCGCTGCTCGGCCACCACGCCATGGACGAATTCCTCTTCGACACTCGCCGCGGTTTCTGCGAACACTACGCGGCGAGCTTCGTCTTCATGATGCGCGCCGCCGGCATCCCGGCGCGGGTGGTCACCGGCTATCAGGGCGGCGAGCAGAATCCGGTAGATGACACCCTGGTCGTACGCCAATCCGACGCCCACGCCTGGGCCGAGGTGTGGACCAAGGACTGGGGCTGGCGGCGCGTCGATCCGACGGCGATGATCGCCCCCTCGCGCATCGAGACCAATCTGGCGACGGCGTTGCCGGCCGGCGAGCCGCTGCCCCTGATCGGTCGCGTCCTCTGGCTGCGCGAATTGCGCTATCGCTGGGATGCGCTGTCCAACGCCTGGAACCAGCGGGTGCTCGGCTACGACCCACGCCGCCAGCGCGAACTGCTGGCGCGGCTGGGCATGCAAGCACCGGACTGGCAGCGCATGATCTGGGCCCTCGGTCTGCTCTGCGGCCTGCTGCTGGCGGCGCTGGCCGCCTGGGCGCTGCGCAATTGGCAGCGCATGGACCCGGCGGCGGCAGCCTGGCGCCGCTTGTCGGCCAAGCTAGCGCACGCCGGTCTGCCACGACGGCCCTGGGAGGGTCCGTTGGCCTACGCCGGGCGTGTCGGCGCCGCCCTGCCCGAGCGCGGACCGGAGCTCGCCACGATCGCCGGACTCTACGCCTCGCTGCGCTACGGCAGGGGCGCGGGGCCGGGGCGAGTCGGCGAGCTGAAGCAGCGGGTGCGCAGGTTCAAGCCATGAGATCGACCGCCCTCTGTCTGGCCTGCCTGCTCACCGCGGCGCCGTCGGCCGCGGCCACAGCCACAGCCGCCAGCTTCGCGCGCATGCCCGAGGTGCAGGCCTTCATCGCTGAGATGCACGACAAGCACGGTTTCGATCGGGCGCGCATGCAGCGGCGCTTCGCCGCGGTCAAGCCGATCGCCGCGGTGCTCAAGGCGATCCAGCCGCCGGCGGATCCGGGCATCCGCTCCTGGCAAGCCTACCGCGGGCGCTTTGTGGAACCGAAACGGATCGCGCTCGGTCTGGCCTTCTGGCGCAGCCACGCGGCGCAATTGGCGGCGGCCAGTTCGCATTACGGCGTTCCGGAACAGATCATCGTCGCCATCATCGGCGTCGAGACCATCTACGGCCGGCACAGTGGCCATTTCAATACCTTCGCGGCGCTGGCGACCCTGGCTTTTGCCTATCCACCGCGCGCCGAGCTGTTTCGCCACGAACTCGAGGAACTGCTGCTCTTGGCGCGCGAAGCGCGCGTCGATCCGCTGGCCTACCGCGGCTCCTACGCCGGCGCCCTGGGTCTGCCGCAGTTTCTGCCGAGCAGCCTGCGCCGCTACGCCGTGGACGGCGACGGCGACGGACGCATCGACCTCGAGCACAGCGCCGCCGACGCGATCAGCTCCGTCGCCAACTTTCTCGCGGTGCATGGCTGGCAGGCCGGCGAACCGATCGCCGTGGCGGCGCAAGCGGACCCGCGGCGGGTCGGCGACCTCCTGCTCGAGGGCATCGCGCCGCGGCGCACGCCAGCGGAATTGGCCGCCTTCGGCGTCGCGGCCGAGGGCGGGGCGGACTTCCCAGCCGCCCTGATCGATCTGGTCACACCGCAGCAGGCGACCGAGTACCGTCTCGGCTATCGCAACTTCTACGCGCTGACCCGCTACAACCGCAGCAGCTTCTACGCGATGGCCGTGGCCGACCTGGCCGAGGAACTCGCCCAGGCTCGCGCCTCAGAGCAGTGATTCGCGGGTCAGACCTTCGCGCGACAGCTGCCGCCGGAGCCGGGAGAGGGCCTCGATCTGGATCTGCCGCACCCGCTCGCGGGTAAGGCCCAGTTCAACCGAGATGTGTTCGAGCGTATCCACCTCGCAGCCGTTCAGACCGTAGCGGCGCTCGATGACGTAGCGCTGGTTGGCCGACAGCTGCGCCATCCATTCGGCGACGCGGCTGCCGACTTCGGCCTGCTCGAAGCGGTCCTGCGGTCCCTCCTGGTTCTCGTCGGCGATGCCG